>NZ_JBAGKC010000009.1:0-308050 GCF_037034245.1 Streptomyces sp. CA2R106 | reverse complement strand
TCACGTGGGTGCCCCTTTCGGTGGTTCGTTCACCTTGCGGTGGGCTGTGGCTTGGCGCGCAGTTCCTCGCGCCCCTTCGGCCACGCGGCTCTACGGTTCGCGGTTCGTGGGCGGCGGCACGCCGGTGGGCTTCAGAAGCCGTGGGGGAGCCAGGGGGTGGGGGTGGTGTGGAAGGCGAGGCTGGTCGGGGGGAGGGCGGTGGGGTGGAGGGGGTGGAGGAGGCCGGCGGTGGCGAGGGAGTGGAGGGTGGGGCCGCCGAGGTAGGCGGCGGCGAGGTGTTTGGTGTCGAGGGCGAGGTCGGCGGGGGCGGTGGTGCGCTCGCAGGTGGCGCCGGTGGAGTCGCCGGTGAGGTGCCAGCGGCCGGCGTTCCAGGGGCAGAAGGCGTCGGTGACGTCGAGGACGACGTCGACCGGGGCGGAGTAGGTGCGGGCGGCGAGGGCGGCGCCGACGTCGACGAGGCGCAGGTGGAGGGAGTCGTACCGGGTGAGGGCGCAGCGGCGCTCGTCGGAGACGAGGTGGAGGAGGGCGTCGTCGAGGGGGAGGTTGTCGAAGGACACGGCGTCGGTGAGGTCGATCCGGCAGAGGTAGCGCCACAGGGCCGCGTGGACGGCCGGGTCGAGGGCGGCGATGTCGCGGAGGACGACGGCGGGCCGGGCGACGGCGTAGCGGGCGTAGCCGCGCACCTGGCCGTCGACCTCGGCGAGGACGCAGACGAGGGGGCCGGCGCCGCGGCGGACGGCGGGGGCGTCGACGACGGTGCGCTGCTCCCAGTGGGGTCGGCGGGCGAGCATGCCGGCGCGGCCGGGGACGAGTTCGGCGTAGACCGCCTCGCAGGCGGCGACCACCTCGGGGTCGGCGGGTGCGACCAGCCGCAGCCGGACCGCGTCGGCGCCCTCGGGGGCGGTGACGGCGACCCGGGTGGTGTCGATGCTGCCGCGCAACTCGTGGGTGGCCACGCCGTATCCGAAGCGGCCGTAGATGCCGGGTTCGGAGGCGGTGAGGATCGCGACCGGCTCGCCGCCGTCGCGCAGGCCGTCGAGTTGGCGGCGCATCATCGAGGTGAGGATGCCGCGGCGGGTGTGGGTCGGCTGGACGGTGACCATTGTCACGCCCGCGGTGTCGAGCAGCGCGCCGCCGGGCAGCGTCATCCGAAAGGAGTGCAGGCCCGCGGTGCCGACCAGGTCGTCGCCGTCCCACGCGGTGGTGAGCCGGTCCAGTTCGAACACCGCTCGCCACGCGTCGCGTTCCTCGGGGGCGTCGGTGGCGTGGAAGGCCCGCACCACGCGGTCGAAGACGAGGTCCCACTGGTCCGGCTCTGCGCCGCGCAGCTCGATGGTCATGCCGGACTGCCTATCACCGGAGGCGGTGCGCGGCGAACGCATTTCCGCCCGGGCCGGTCCGCCGCTCGTCAGGCGGCGGTGGGCGCGCGGGGGACGTCGCCGCGTGCTACCTCACACGCCATCCGCCCTGCACAGCACGGCGATCGGTGGGTAATGTCGCCGGGGACATGAATAAAGCGACGGCAAAGGGTGAGCGCGGGCTCCGGTGGCGCAGAAGGCTGCACCGGGCCCGCCTGGCCGTACGCCGTTCCGCGGTGGACTACTTCAGGGGCGACGCCTCGGAGTGGGCGGGGCTGGCGGCCGTCGCGGTGGCGATCCCGGCGCTGGCGTACGCGTCGGTCAGCATGCCGGTGTGGTGCCCGCCGGAGGCGCTGGTGCTGCCGATCCTGGCCGGCGGCCTGCTGCTGCGGCCGGCGAGCCTGCTGCTGCTCTACGCGGGTTCCGCGCTGGCGATGGTGGTGGAGTCAGCGGTGCTCGGCCCGTACCGGGAGGGCCCGGGACGGGTGACGCCCGGCACGGTGCTGCTGGTGACCGCGGTGGCGCTGGTCGGGCTGGTCATAGCGCAGTTCCGGGCGCGGGTCGGGGTGCCCTGGCGGCGCGGCCACAGCATGCTCTTCGACCTGCGTGAGCGGATCAGGGTGCAGAGCCGGCTGCCGCGGCTGCCCGGCGGGTGGCACGCGGAGATGGCGCTGCGGCCGGCCGGGGGCCAGTCGTTCTCCGGCGACTTCGTGGTCGCCACCCGCAGTTCGGACGGCCGGGTGCTGGAGGCGGTGCTCACCGACGTGTCCGGCAAGGGCATGGACGCCGCGTCGCGTTCGCTGCTGCTGTCGGGCGCGTTCGGCGGGCTGCTGGGCTCGTTGCCGCCGCACGCCTTCCTCGGGGCCGCCAACGGCTACCTGCTGCGGCAGAACTGGGAGGAGGGCTTCGCCACGTCGGTGCACCTGGTGCTCGATCTGGAGAGCGGTGACTACGAGTTGCTGTCGGCGGGCCATCTGCCGGGGGTGCAACTGCATGCGGGGACCGGCCGTTGGGAGGAGAAGGAGGCCGAGGGGCCGCTGCTGGGGGTGTACGACGGGGCCGAGTTCCACGGCGTGAAGGGCACGTTGGGCTCCGGCGACGTGCTGATGCTGTTCACCGACGGCCTGGTGGAGACGCCGGACCGGGAGATCTCCGAGGGCATGGACCGGCTGATCGGCGAGGCCGACCGCCTCGTGCCGGGCGGATTCCGCGGCTCCGCTTGGCGGTTGATCGAGGCGGTGGCCAAAGACGTCAACGACGACAGGGCGTTGCTCGTGGTGTGCCGCGACTAGCCCGTGGGAATGGGACTATGGGTCCAGAACACGTCTCCTGTGTCCGTGGCCGATGGCACCATGGAACGGGCGAGGCGGGGGCGGCGGTGCGGTCCCCGGGACCGGCATTACCGAAAGAGGAAGTGATCCGTCATGGTTATCTCCCTGTCTGCCGCGCTGCTGCTGGCGATCGTGCTGGTCGTGATGATCCGGGCCAAGTCCATCAAGCCCGGACCGGCCATCGTGGCAGCGCTGTTCGGCTTCTTCCTGGCCTCCACGAACATGGCGCCGGACATCAACCGCTTCCTCAACTCAGTGGCCGACACCATCAACCAGATAAAGCTCTGAGGTCCGCAGTGCCTGCGGGGTCGCCCGCAGGACCTGGTCCAGGGTCGCTCCGGGGTCCTCGCCGCCGGGAGTGGCCAGCAGCGCGGCGAGCAGCGCGATCCGGGCCTGCGCGGGGCGCAGCGAGCCGGCCAGCCGGGCACCGGCCGCCAGCAGGTCCACCGCGCCGCCGCCGGTGTACAGCGGGGCCACCGCGCCGGCCGGGACCCGGGTGCTGACCAGTACGAGCACCCCGTCGGCGACGGCGGCGCGGACCGCCTCGGCGACCTCGGGGTTGGCGTTGCCCGCGCCGGTGCCGGCCAGGACCAGCCCGCGGGCGCCGGCGGCCAGCGCCGCGCCGAGCAGGACCGCGTCCGCATCGGCGTGGTGGGTGAGGATGTCCACCCGGGGGCCGGTCGCGTCGGGCGCGGGCATCGGCAGCGGGGCCGGGCGGGGGCGCCTGCGGCCCCAGCTCACCCGGCCGAACTCCAGTCGGCCCAGCGGCAGTCCGTCCGGGTCGCCGAACGCCTGGGCGTCCACCGTGTGCTTCTTGACGGTGCCCCGGGCGGCGTGGACCTGGCCGCCGAAGACGATCACAGCGCCGATGTCGCGGCCGGAGGCGGCGGTCAGCAGCGCGTCGTAGAGGTTGCCCGCCGCGTCGCCGTCCTCGGCGTCCAGCGGCTTCTGCGCGCCGGTCAGCACGACCGGGCGGTGGTCGTGGTGGAACAGGTCGAGGAAGAAGGCCGACTCCTCCAGGGTGTCGGTGCCGTGGGTGACCACGACGCCGGCCACGTCCGGGTCGGCCAGTGCCTCGTGCACGGCGTGCAGCAGGCGCAGTTGGTGGGCGGTGGTCAGCCGTGAGCTGTTGACGGTGAACAGGTCCACGACGCTCACCTCCACCCCTTCGGGCACGGCGCCCGCGGCGAGCACTTCCTGTCCGGCGGC
Organism: Streptomyces sp. CA2R106; assembly: GCF_037034245.1. Classification (NCBI taxonomy): domain Bacteria; kingdom Bacillati; phylum Actinomycetota; class Actinomycetes; order Kitasatosporales; family Streptomycetaceae; genus Streptomyces; species Streptomyces sp. CA2R106. The sequence continues at coordinate 304,152 of NZ_JBAGKC010000009.1, read as the reverse complement.
CTCGGCCGCGTAGCCGTCGCCCTGCCAGCGGCTCGCGATGGTTCCCCCGGTGCTGATGACCACGACATGACGCATGGCGCGCAGCCTCCCTGACTGGTGTCGCGCCTCCCCGGGCGCACAACGATTCCCCAGCACAATGATATGCGCGTAGACCTGCCATATGATTGCCAATACCGATCGGTATTGCGCTCGATCGTGGTAGGAATCCCTCTTATGGACGCCATCGACAGAAGCATCTTGCGCGAGTTGCAGGCCGACGGCCGGCTGACCAACCAGGAACTGGCCCAGCGGGTCGGCCTCACCCCCTCCCCCTGCCTGCGCCGGGTACGGCAGCTGGAGGACGACGGGGTGATCCAGACCTACCGCGCGGTGGTCGATCCGGCCGCGGTCGGGCGGGGGTTCGAGGTGTTCGCGTCGGTGGAGGTGCACCGCGGCCGCGAGGCGGTCGCCGCCTTCGAGGCGGAGGTCCAGTCGACGCCCGACGTGGTGGAGGCGTACCGGCTCTACGGGGCGCCCGGGTGCCTGCTGCGGATCGCGGTCGCGGACTCCGACGCGTACGAGAAGTTCTGGACGGACAAGCTGATCGCGCTGCCCGGGGTCTCCGACGTGAACTCCCAGATGATCATGAAGCGGATCAAGTCGCCGCAGGGCATCCCGGTGGACTGATCACACGCCCGGGGCGGCCGGCGGCTGGCAGGTCGGGCACCAGAAGAGGTTGCGGTTGGCGAGCGGCCGGGTGCGCACCTCGGTGCCGCAGACCAGGCACGGCTCACCGGTGCGCCGGTAGACGTACACCTCGCCGCCGTGGTCGTCGCGGCGCGGCGGGCGGCCCATCGCCTCAGGCTCGTGCTCCGGGCGCACCGTGTCGATCCGGTTGTCGCGCACGCCCTGGCGCATCAGCGCCACCAGGTCGGCCCACATCGCGTCCCACACCGGGCGGGGCAGCGACCGGCCGGGCAGGAACGGGTCCACGCCGTGCCGGAAGAGCACCTCGGCGCGGTAGACGTTGCCGACCCCGGCCAGCACCTTCTGGTCCATCAGCAGCGCGGCGACCGAGATCCGAGATCGGGAGACGCGGGCGTACGCGCGGTCCGGGTCGTCGTGGGCCCGCAGCGGGTCCGGGCCCAGCCGGTCGTGCACCGCCTGCTTCTCGCCGTCGGTGATCAGCTCGCAGGCGGCCGGGCCGCGCAGGTTCATCGCGTGCTCGCCGTGCAGGCCGCCGACCAGCCGCAGCCGTACGGTGTCGGTGACCGGGTCCGGGTCGAAGGCGACCTTGCCTATCAGGCCGAGGTGGATGTGCACCCAGCCGGACCCGGCGAACCCCAGGAACAGGTGCTTGCCGTGGGCGTCGGCGCCGTCCAGCACGGCGCCGTCGAGCAGCGCCGCGCCGTCGGCGAACTTGCCCTGCGGGCTGCCGACCCGGGTCGGCCAGCCGGCGAAGCGCTCCAGGCAGTCCTGTGCCAGCCGGTGGATGGTGTGGCCCTCGGGCATCGCGCGGGGTCAGTCCTGCTGCGGGTGGTTCGCGGGCAGCGGCGGCAGTTCGCCCGTGGCCTCGTACGCGTCCAGCATGTCGATCCGGCGCTGGTGGCGCTCTTCCTGGGAGTAGGGGGTGGCGAGGAAGACCTCGGCGAACTTCGTGGCCTCGTCCTGGGTGTGCATACGGGCGCCGATGCTCAGCACGTTGGCGTTGTTGTGCTGGCGGGCGAGGGAGGCGGTCTCCTCGCTCCAGGCCAGCGCGGCGCGTACGCCCTTCACCTTGTTCGCGGCGATCTGCTCGCCGTTGCCCGAGCCGCCGATCACGATGCCCAGGGCGGTGGGGTCGGCGGCGGTGCGGGTCGCTGCGCGCAGGCAGAACGGGGGGTAGTCGTCCACCGCGTCGTAGATCTGCGGGCCGCAGTCCACGGGGTCGTGGCCGTTGGCCTTCAGCCACTCGACGAGGTGGTTCTTGAGTTCGAAGCCGGCGTGATCCGAGCCGAGGTAGACGCGCATGTGGTGATTGTTCCACCCTCCCGGGTGCCCTGCCGTGGCGGGCCCGGGACCACCTGCCGGTGGGGGTTCCCCTCCGGGGGGGTGGGTTCGCTGTGCGGCGGGACCTTCCCCGGGTGGTGGGCTGGTCGCGCAGTTCCCCGCGCCCCTGATTTGCTCGGCTCTTCCCGTGGGGGGCGCCGTCAGCGGTGGAGGAGGCGCCAGGCGGTGGGGAGGAAGCCCATGGCCAGCGCGGCCTTGAGGGCGTCGCCGAGGAGGTAGGGGCGCAGGCCGAGGCGGACCGCGTCGCCGGCCGAGAGGTGGGCGGCGTACGCGAGGTAGGGCACGCCGACGGCGTAGACCACGGCGGAGCCGAGCACCATGACGGCGGCGGTCCGCAGCACCGTACGGTCGCCGCCGCGCCGGGCGAGGGCGCCGACCACCGCGGAGGCGAGCATCATCCCGAGGATGTAGCCGAAGGTCGGCATGGACCAGCCGGAGCTGCCCTCGGCGAACCACGGCAGCCCGGCCACGCCCGCGGCGGCGTACAGCGCGAGGGCGGAGAAGCCGCGGCGGGCGCCGAGCGCGGTGCCGACCAGCAGCGCGGCGAAGGTCTGCCCGGTGACCGGCACGGGAGAGCCCGGCACGGGCACCGAGATCTGCGCGGCCAGTCCCGTGAGCACCGCGCCGCCGACCACGAGCGCGGCGTCCCGCAGCCGGGCCCGGCTGACGGAGGAGGCGGGCAGCAGATCGGCGAGTACGGCGCCGGGGGCCGTGGTGGCGGCGGTGCTCATGGATGACTCCGCGAGGGTGTGAGGACGGTCGGGACACCGCGACGCTAGCGCAGCACCCGCACGGTGATCATCGTCGGACCCCGACAAACCGCGGCGCCCGCCCTTGGAGGCTTAGCCCGCGCCCCACCTCCCCCGCCGCGCGCGCCCTTTCGCCTGCTCACGTGAGACTCGTCACGCCATGAAGCGCTGCGGAAACGGGTACGGGGCAGCCCGTGGCAGGCCGCCCCGTACCCGCTGCCGCTGTGGGAACTCCACCAAGCGGCGGCGCCTGATCACTCGTCGAAGATCGGGCCCTGGGTGCGGGTGCGCTTGATCTCGTAGAAGCCCGGGATCGCGGCGACCAGCAGGGTGCCGTCCCAGAGCTGGGCGGCCTGCTCGCCCTTGGGAGCGGGGGTGACGACGGGGCCGAAGAAGGCGATCTGCTCGCCGTCGGCGCCGGGGACGGCGATCACGGGGGTGCCGACTTCCTGGCCGACCTTGTCGATGCCCTCCTTGTGGGAGGCGCGCAGCTGCGAGTCGTAGGTGTCGGTGTCCGCGAAGTCGGCGAGGGAGGCGGGCAGTCCGACCTCCTCCAGCGCGGCCACGACGGTCTCGCGGGTCTTGGGCTCGGCCCGGTTGTGGAAGCGGGTGCCCAGCGCGGTGTAGAGGGGGCCGACGACGTCGTCCCCGTGCAGTTCGCGGGCGGCGGTGACGACCCGGACCGGGCCCCAGGCGTCGCGCAGGAAGGTGGCGTACTGCTCGGGGAGGGTGTCGAGCTTGTCCTCGTTGAGCACCGCGAGGCTCATCACGTGCCAGCGCACCTCGACCGGGCGGACCTTCTCCACCTCCAGCATCCAGCGGGAGGTCATCCAGGCCCAGGGGCACAGCGGGTCGAACCAGAAGTCGGCGGGGGTCTTCTCGGTCTGCTCGGCGGCAGTCGCGGTCACTGCGAGCTCCTCGTTCACGGCATCGTGTCAGGGACGGGGCGGCCGGCGGCTCGCACCCGCCACCCCACCACGACAACGTGCCGCGCACCCCGGCTCATTCCCCGCTGCCGCCCCGCGGGGCCCGTGGGAGGATGCCAGGGCGCCGCGATCCGGCGCGCCCGACGGCAGGAGTGCCAAGACCGAGAGGAGCCGCCACGTGCCCGGCGAGAACCTGAGCCGTGAGGAGGCCCGCGAGCGGGCCGCGATCCTGTCCGTGGAGCGGTACGACGTGGCGCTGGACGTGCGCTCCGCGGTCGGTCCGGCGGCCGGGAGCGGACCGCGCACCTTCCGGTCCACCACGGTGATCGACTTCCGCTGCGCGCGGCCGGGCGCGTCGACCTTCGCCGACCTGATCGCGCCGTCGGTGGCGTCGGTCCGGCTCAACGGCCGCGAGCTGGACCCGGCGGCGGTCTTCGACGGCACCCGGATCGCGCTGGCGGACCTCGCCGAGCGCAACACCCTGGTGGTGGACGCGCACTGCGCCTACAGCCGGACCGGTGAGGGCCTGCACCGCTTCGAGGACCCCGAGGACGGCGAGGTCTACCTCTACACGCAGTACGAACCGGCCGACGCCCGGCGGGTGTTCGCGAACTTCGAGCAGCCGGACCTGAAGGCGCCGTTCTCCTTCCGGGTCACCGCGCCCGAGGGCTGGACGGTGCTGGGCAACGGCGCGGCGGACGGCGACCCGGTGCCGGCCGAGGGCGGCGGCGCGACCACCGCGTTCGTGCCCACCCAGCCGATCTCGACGTACATCACCGCGGTCGTAGCCGGGCCCTACCACGTGGAGCGCGACCACTACGCGCGCACCCACCCGGACGGCGCGGTGCTGGACATCCCGCTGTCCGCGCTGTGCCGCCGCTCGCTGGCCCGGCACTTCGACGCCGACGCGATCTTCGACGTCACCAAGCGCGGCCTGGACTTCTTCCACGAGAGCTTCGACTACCCGTACCCGTTCGGTAAGTACGACCAGGCGTTCGTGCCGGAGTACAACCTCGGCGCGATGGAGAACCCGGGCTGTGTGACCTTCCGCGAGGAGTACGTCTTCCGCGGCAAGGTGACGCGGGCGTCGTACGAAGGCCGGGCCAACGTCATCCTGCACGAGATGGCGCACATGTGGTTCGGCGACCTGGTGACCATGCGGTGGTGGGACGACCTGTGGCTGAAGGAGTCGTTCGCCGACTTCATGGGCGCGTTCGCGCTGGTGGAGGCGACGGAGTTCACCGAGGGGTGGATCACCTTCGCCAACCGCCGCAAGGCGTGGGCCTACCGGGCCGACCAACTGCCCTCCACCCACCCGGTGGTGGCGGACATCCCGGACCTGGAGGCGGCGAAGCTCAACTTCGACGGCATCACGTACTCCAAGGGCGCCTCGGTGCTCAAGCAGCTCGTCGCGTACGTGGGGCGGGACGCGTTCCTGGAGGCGGCCCGGCGGTACTTCAAGCGGAACGCGTACGGCAACACCACGCTCGCGGACCTGCTGGCGGTGCTGGCGGAGACCTCCGGGCGGGACATGGCCGCCTGGTCGGCGGCGTGGCTGGAGACCGCGGGCGTCAACTCCCTGACTCCGCAGGTGATCTGCGACGCGGAGGGCCGGATCACCGAGCTGTCGGTGGCGCAGACCGCGGACGGCACGCAGCCGCGGCTGCGGCCGCACCGGATCGCGGTCGGCCTCTACCGGCACACGCCCGACGGCACGTTGGAGCGCTACGCCCGCGCGGAGGCGGACGTCGCCGGGCCGTCCACGGCGGTGCCCGAGCTCGCGGGGCAGCCGCGGCCGGACCTGGTGCTGGTCAACGACGACGACCTGACGTACGCCAAGACCCGCTTCGACGAGGTGTCGCTCGCAACGCTGCGGGAGCGGCTCGGCGACCTCTCCGACCCGCTGGCGCGGGCGCTGGCCTGGTCGGCGGTGTGGAACCTCACCCGGGACGCGCTGATGCCCGCGCGGGACTACCTGGGGCTGGTGCTGCGCTTCGCCGGGCAGGAGACCGACATCGGCGTGCTCCAGTCGCTCCACCAGCAGGCGCGGACCGCCCTCGTCCACTACGTCGCGCCCGGCGCGCGGGAGGAGGCCGGCACCGCGCTCGCGGCGGGCGCGCTGCGGGAGCTGCGGCAGGCCGAGCCGGGCAGCGGGCACCAGTTGGCGTGGGCCCGCTTCTTCGCGGCGTCCGCCGCCTCCGCGGCCGATCTCCAGCTGGTCCAGGGGCTGCTGGACGGTTCCGCGAAGATCGACGGGCTCGACGTCGACCAGGAACTGCGGTGGACCTTCCTCGAAACGCTCGTCGGCGAGGGTGTCGCCGGAGCGGACGCCGTCGCGGCCGAGCGGCGCCGCGACGACACCGCCTCCGGGCACCGCCACGAGGTGCGGTGCCTGGCGGCCCGGCCCGACGCCGAGGTCAAGGCCGCCGCCTGGGCCGCGGTGGTCGACTCCGACACCCTGTCCAACGCCCTGGTCGAGGCCACCATCGCGGGGTTCGCCCAGCCCGGGCAGCGGGAGTTGGGCGCGCCCTACGTCGCGCCCTACTTCGAGGCGATCGAACGGGTCTGGGCCGAGCGGTCCATCGAGATCGGGATGGACGTCGTCCGCGGGCTCTACCCCTCTCTCCAGGACGGGGACGTGGTGCTCGCGGCCACCGACGAGTGGCTCTCCGAGCGGGCAGGAGCCGCGCCGGCGCTTCGGCGGCTCGTCCTCGAGGCGCGCGACGACCTCGCCCGCGCCCTTCGGGCACAGGTCTGCGACGCGCCCAAGTAGCCGCACGCGTCCGGCCGTTCGCCGCCGTGGCCGCGAAGCGACCCCGGCGGCGGGCCGGGCGGCCTGGTGTGCGCGAACCTGCCGCAAAGCCCGGGCGGGCTGATCGGCACCGAACGCGGGGGACTTTAGGCTCGGGTTGTCCGAGTTTGTCGACGGGTGTGTAACAAGGGTTAGTTGGGGGCCCTTGGGAGGGAAACACTCGGGCATGACCGCGAACGATCTGACCTCCCACGCACTGGACCGCCGCGACGGCTGCGACGAGACGGTGGTGACGTTCCACCGGCTGCGAGAACTCGGCATGACGGCCGCGCAGATCGGCGAGTACTGCCGCCCGGGCGGCCGTTGGCAGCAGATCCTGCCCGGGGTGTGCCTGCTGCACTCGGGCCCGCCGAGCAGCGAGGAGCGCGTGCGGGCGGCACTGCTGTACGCGGCGCCGGTGGGCGGGGGCCGGGGGGCGATGGTGACGGGGCTGGCGGCGCTGGCGCTGTACCGCTTCACGTCGGTGCCGCCGCTGATCGGGCTCCCGATGATCGACGTGCTGGTGCCGTGGCAGCGCCGGCTGCGCGACGCGGGCGACGTGACGGTGCACCGCACCCGTGAACTGCCGTACCCGACGGACGTGGTGGGCCTGCCGTGCGCTCCGGTGCCGCGGGCGCTGGCGGACGCGATCGCGGAGCTGGGGGACACCGACGCCGTACGGGCGCTGCTGACGGAGGCGGTGCGGTCGGGGCACTGCGACGGCGCGGCGGTGCTGCGGGAGCTGTCCCGGGCGGGGCTGCTGCACCGCCCGACGGTACGGCGCGCGGTGGACGTGCTGCGTACGGAGGACCGCGCGATGGCCGAGCAGCGGCTGTACGCGATGGTGCGCGCCTACCAGTTGCCCGACCCGGTGTGGAACGTGGACCTGCGGCTGCCGGGCGGCCCGCCGCTCGGCGGGGTGGACGCGTACTGGCCCGACCACGGTGTGGCGGTCTGCCTGGACCCGGCCGACGACGCGCTGTGGTCGTACTACGCCCGGCAGCGCGAACACGTGGAGGCGCTGGGCATCACGATGGTGTTCCTGTCCCCGGTGAAGCTGCGGGACGCCGCGGCGCAGCAGGCGGCCGTGGTCCGCACCGCGCTGATGGCCTCGGGCGAGGCGGACCCGGCCGCCTATGTGGTGGTCACACCGCGCTGAGCGCGGCCGCGGCCGGCCTCACCTCTTCCTCACCTCTTCCGCAGCAGGAGTTCGGCGTTGCGGTCGTGGGCGGCGCCGCTCGCGGAGGTGATGTCCGCGCCGGGCGCGTTGAACGCCAACTCGCGGTAGAGCGAGGCCAGTCCGGTGGTGGACAGGTCGTGGAAGTCGGTGCGGTGCGGGGCCGCGGACTCGATCAGCGTGGTGATCAGCGACAGCGTCCCGTCGTGGTTGTCGACGAGTTCGATCACCCGGGCGAGCTGCGGGTAGTCCACGTGGGAGGCGGTGTTGACCTCCCAGAAGGTGTCGCGCGGGGCGATCCGGTTGTGGTGGCTGTGGCCGTTGATCCAGGCCAGCACGTTGCGGTGCCGGTTCAGCAGCGCGGTGAGCTCGTCGCCGCCGTGCCGCTTCTCCTGCGGCCGGGCGGGGTCGGTCCGCAGGTTCGTCATGCTGTGGCCGGCGTGGTGGCTGAAGACCAGCACGTGCTCGTCGGCGTGCTCGGTCAGGGTGCGGTCCAGCCAGGCGAGTTGCTCGGAGCCGATGGAGCCGAGGAACGCGCCGCCGCGGTCGGTGGTGTCCAGGCTGACGCCGAGCACGCCGTCGGCGACCCGGAAGGTGTAGTAGAGGTGGTCGGCGTCCACGCCCTCGGCGGCGTAGCCGTGGCCGACGGGACCCGCGCCGGTGCGGCTGGGGTCGAGGTGCGCGTCCAGGTACTCCTGCGGGGTGAACGGGACGCGCCGGGCGTCGGCGGTGACGGTGCGGGCGGTACGGGCGTAGCGCTGGAGGACCTCGCGGACGAGCGCGCCGTCCGGGTCCTGCTGCGAGGACACCGCCCGGTACACGCGCATCATGTCGGCGTGCGGCACCTGCTCCAGCTTGCGGTCGCCGACGGCGGTCTGCGCGGCGAAGGAGCCGTGCGGTCCGGACCGGTAGGCGCCGCTGAACAGGGCGTCGTGGTTGCCGACGGTGGAGTACCAGGGGATCTTCAGGCCGGGGGCGGTCAGCGGGCGCATGGCGGCGGTCAGATAGCCGGGCAGGTGCGGGAAGCCGAGCTTCTTGTCGGCGTCGGTGCGGGCGCTCTCCGGCTGCCAGAACAGCGGCAGCCCCGAGTTCTGGATGCCCTCGAACGCCTGCGGGTCACCGGTGTTGGGGTTGATCCGGCCGCCGCTCATCGCGGTGAGGAACCAGTCCAGCTCGATCGTGGAGTTGTTGTCGGTGTTGTCGCCGGTGGTGATGGCGAAGGACAGCGGGTGGCCGGTGACCGGGCCGCCGCGCAGGCTGTTGACCCGGTCGATGATCGACAGGGTGCTCAGGACGGACAGCGCCTCGTGGGGGCGCCAGTCGTGCGGGCCGTGCTCGCGCATCCACTCCATGCGCAGCGGCGACTGGACGTCCATCACGTGCAGGTCGGTGAGTTGGACGAACGCGGCGATCGCGGTGCGGCGCTCCAGGCGGCGCGGGTCCGCCGGGGCGAGGTCGGCGCGGACCACTCGCTTCCAGCCGGGACCGTCCGTCAGGCGCCGGTAGGCGCCCTTGCCGGTGGGGGTCGCCACGGAGTGCAGGGTGGTGCCGACGGTGGTCGGCTCCACCGCGGTGGACGCCGTGGCGGCGGGCGTCGCGGGCGGGGCTGCGCTGCGGCGGGCCGCGCTGCTCGGCGCCGCCGTCGGGTGGGCGCTGGCCCGGTCGGAGCCGGGGCCGAAGAGCCATGCGGCGGCGCCGCCGGCGGCTGCGAGGCCGGTGCCGGACGCGATCAGCAGGGCGCGGCGGTCGAGGTGGGGGCGGTGGGGAGGGGTGCGGGTGGGCTCGGGTGCGGGCATGTCGTTCCCCCGTGGGGAGGCTGTGGCGTACGAGCGGCCCCGGGCGTGGGGCACCCACCGGGATGGTTGGCAGCGGAAGTGGCGTGCTCCGTAACGCGGAGCGAACGCGGAATGCCCATCTCCGGGCACGAATGTCCGTTCCCGCGTTCGTCATCCGGCCGAGCGCCGCCGTTCCCCTCCACGCCCCCGTCCGCCCTTCCGCGGCGGCCCCGTGCGCGCGCGACCGTACGGCGCGGGGGTAGGAGGAGGGCACCCCGGGGTAGGGGTCTGTGCACGCACTGTGAGGACGGAGGCACGATGGACCGGGTACGGCTGGCCGGGTTGTACGGCGTGGACGTGGCGTACCGCCCGACCGCGGACAGAGAGGTGGCCGTCCCGACGGAGACGATCGTGGCCGTACTGGCCGCGCTCGGGGTGGACGCGAGCACGCACTGCGCGGTGAAGGACGCCCTGGCGGCCTACGAGCAGCGCGCGGGCAACCGCCTGCTCGACCCGTGCACGGTGCTGCGGGCCGGGCACGACACCCTCGACGCGGTGCTGGCCAGGCTGCCGGACGGCACCCGGTTGACGGCCACCTCGCGCACCGGCGAGCCGCTGCCGGCGGCGCCCACCGCGCCGGGCCGCTACGCGCTGCGCGCCCGGACGCCCGACGGCCGCACCTCGACCGGGGAGCTGGTGGTGGCGCCCGAGCGGCTGCCCGGGCCGCCGGGGCGCACCTTCGGGTTCATGGCGCAGCTGTACTCCACGCTGTCCGCGCGCTCCTGGGGCATGGGCGACCTCGCCGACCTCGCGGACCTGGCGGCGTGGTCCGGCCGCACCCTGGGCGCGGGCTTCGTGCAGATCAACCCGCTGCACGCGGCGGTGCCGGGCCGCCCCACCGACCCGTCGCCGTACCGCCCCTCCTCGCGGCGTTTCCCCGACCCGGTCTACCTGCGGGTGGAGGAGATCCCCGAGTACGCCTACCTGCCGGCGGCCGCCCGCAAGCAGATGGCGGAGCTGCTGGCGGCGGCCGGCGGGCTGCGGGACGGGGTGCTGACGCGGGACGCGCTGATCGACCGGGACGCGGTGTGGGCGCTGAAGTCGCAGGCGCTGGAGCTGCTGCGGGCGGTGCCGCTCAGCCCCGGCCGCCGGGCGGCCTACGCGGACTTCCTCGCCGAGCAGGGCCAGGCGCTGGACGACCACGCCACCTGGTCGGCGCTGGCCGAGCTGCACGGCCCGGACTGGCACGCCTGGCCGGCGGGGCTGCGGGACCCGCGCTCGCCGCAGGTGGCGCGGGCGCGCAGCGAGCTGCTGGAGCGGGTGGACTTCCACGCCTGGCTGACCTGGCTCACCGACGGGCAGCTCGGCGCGGCGCAGGGGGCCGCCCGGGCGGCGGGGATGCCGGTCGGGGTGGTGCACGACCTGGCGGTGGGGGTGCATCCGGCCGGCTCGGACGCCTGGTCGATGCAGGACGTGCTGGCCGCGGGCATCTCGGTGGGGGCGCCGCCGGACGCCTTCAACTCCCGCGGCCAGGACTGGGGCCTGCCGCCGTGGCGCCCGGACGCGCTGGCGGCGACCGGCTACGCGCCCTACCGGGACCTGGTCGCGCGGATGCTGCGGCACGCCGGGGGCCTGCGGATGGACCACGTGATGGGCCTGTTCCGGCTGTGGTGGGTGCCGCAGGGCCGCCCGCCGACGGAGGGCACGTACGTCCGCTACGACGCGCGGGCGATGCTGGGGCTGCTGGCGCTGGAGGCCCATGAGGCGGGGGCGGTGGTGATCGGCGAGGACCTGGGCACGGTGGAGCCGGGGGTGCGCGAGGAGCTGGCGGACCGGGGGGTGCTGGGCACTTCGGTGCTGTGGTTCGAGCGGGACTACTCCGGCGCCGACCCCGGGCACCGCCCGCTGCCGCCGTCGGCGTGGCGGTCGGCGTGCGTGGCGACGGCGACCACGCACGACCTGCCGAGCACCGCGGCCCGGCTGACCGGGGAGCACGTCGGGCTGCGGCACCGGCTGGGGCTGCTGGGGCAGCCGCTGGCGGCGGCGCAGGCGGCGGACGCGGCGGAGGTCGCGGAGTGGATCGCGCTGCTGGGCCGGCTGGGGCTGCTGCCCGACGGCCCGGTGGAGGAGGAGGGGGTGGTCCGGGCGGTGCACCGGTTCCTGGCGCTGACCCCGGCGCGGATGGTCGGGGTGTGGCTGCCGGACACCGTCGGCGACCGGCGCCCGCAGAACCTGCCGGGCACCTCCACGGAGTACCCGAACTGGCGGCTGCCGGTCGCCGGGCCGGACGGGCGGCCGCTGACCCTGGAGGAGTTGGCCGCCTCACCCCGGCTGCACACCCTCACCGAGGAGCTGCGCGCGGCGCTCGCGACGCGCCCGACGCGCCTGTAAGGCACCCCGCGCGCACGAGGCGCGGAAGCGGTCACTACATTGAGTACGTGGACAAGAAGCTCACCAAGAAGGTCGTGCGCGCCGGGGTCGTCACCACCGGTACTGCGCTGATGCTGCTCATGTCGTCCCCCGCCTTCGCCCTGTCGCGCAGCGACGGCGACGACCCGGGTTCCGGCCTGAGCGTGCTCCAGACCCTCGGCCTGTTCGTGGCGCTCCCGCTGGTGCTGTTCGGTGTCATCGCCGGGCTGGTCATCGTGACGGACAAGTCCCGCAAGCAGCAGTAGCCCCGGCGCCTGACGGCGCCCCCGGGCACCCCGACGCGCCGCCCCCGACGGTACGGGAGGCGGCGCGCGGGCGTTGCACGCGGGCGCTTTCTGCGGGCGCTTCGTGCGGGCGGTGGCTCACGTGTGCCGGCGGCTCACGTGTGCGGGCGGCTGCCCTTCTCCTGCTTCGGGAAGCTCTGGTCGGCCCCCGGCAGCGTCGGCTTGGGCAGCGTCGCCACCTCCTGCTCGGCCTCGGCGAGCTGCTCGGCGGTGTTGTCCGGCAGCTTCGGCGCCTGCGCGGTCGCGTCGTCGAAGCGGAAGGCCGAGGTGAGGTCGCCGAAGGTGCGGCGGCGCCACTGCGAGATGTTCGGCTCCTGGACGCCGGTGAACTTCTCCAGGAAGCGCAGCGACGAGGTGTGGTCGAACGCCTCGCTCGCCACCCATCCGCCGACCGTCCACGGCGAGACGATGATCGCCGGGACCCGGAAGCCCGCACCGATCGGCTGCCCGTCGATGTACTCGTCGGCCGTGCCGGCCTTCGCGGTCGGCGGCACCACGTGGTCGAACAGGCCGTCGTTCTCGTCGTAGTTGAGGATGAACGCGGTCTTCGCCCACACCTTCGGGTTGGACGCGATCGCCTCGATCTTGGACGCGACGAAGTCCGCGCCGGCCGCGGGCAGGTAGTCCGGGTGCTCGGACTGGTAGCTGGTCGGCAGAATCCAGGAGACCGCGGGCAGCCGGTCGTTGCGGGCGTCGTCCTCGAAGGTGCCCTCGGGCTGGTACACCATGGCCCGCTCGTACAGCGGGTCGCCGGGCTGGGCGTCCTGGAACCGCTGGAACTGCGAGAGCATGTTGGTGCCGTAGTTGTCGGTCTCCTGGTAGACCTTCCAGTCCACCCCGGCCGCCTGGAGCCGCTCCGCGTACGTCGTCCAGCGGTACGGCGTCGGCGCCAAGTTGCTGATCACCGGGCCGCCCTTCGTGCCGCCGGGGTCCACGGTGCCGGTCATCCAGTACAGCCGGTTGGGCCAGGTCGGGCCCATCATCGAGCAGTAGTAGTTGTCGCAGATGGTGAAGGTCTCCGCCAGCGCGAACTGGAACGGGATGTCCTCCCGCGTGTAGTAGCCCATCACGTACGGGCCGTTGGCGCCGTCGGCCGCGCGGTGGGCGGGCAGCCACTTGTCCATCGCGCCGCCGTTCCACGCCTGGTGCTGCACTGTGTAGGCGTGGCTGGTGGAGGGGATCGCCTGGGCGCTGGTGCTCTTGGTGTCCAGGTGGAAGGGCAGGGTGTAGCCGTCGGGGTTCTCCGTGTCGGGCTGGTAGAACACCGAACGGCCGGTGGAGAGCTTCTTCGCGTCCGGGTCGCTGAAGCCGCGCACACCGGACAGGGTGCCGAAGTAGTGGTCGAAGGAGCGGTTCTCCTGCATCAGCATGACCACGTGCTCGATGTCGCGCAGCGAACCGCTGCGCGGCGGCCCCGCGGCGACCGCCTTCTGCACGCTCGGCGGGAGCAGCGACAGCGCGGCCGCGCCACCCACCGCGCCCGCTGCCGATCCGAGGAGTCTGCGACGCGTCAACTCGGCCATGAACGTTCCTCCTTGAGCCGTCTGGTGGGCCCCCTTGCCGAGAGCCCCACGGCAGCCTGGACGGAGGGACGCGCGGGTCGATGGGGGCAGCCGGTGAACACGTGGCCAACGTGCAGGAAGCAGTTGGCCACACCTTTACCTGTGTCACCGCGGCGCCACTCCCGTACCACCGCGCCGTTCACCTGAGCGCCACGCCGTACAGTCCGCGCACAGCAGTCCCACAGCGCGAACGCGGCGGTGCCCCGGTCCCTCAGGGACCGGGGCACCGCCGGGGGGAACGCCTGCGAGAGGCCGCGGGAGGAGTCGGGCGTTACCCGGCCGCCTCGTCCACCGCCTGCGCCTTCAGGGCGCGTTCGACGCCGGAGCGGGACTCCACCACCAGCCGGCGCAGCGCCGGCACCGGCTCGGCCGAGGCCAGCCACGCGTCGGTGGCGTCCAGGGTCTGCCGCGAGATCTGGAGCGAGGGGTAGAGGCCGGTCACGATCTGCTGCGCCATCTCGTAACTGCGGGAGTCCCACACGCTCTTGACGGACGCGAAGTACCGCTCGGCGTAGGGGGCGAGCAGTTCGCGCTGGTCGCTCTGGACGAAGCCGCCGATGACGGCCTCCTGCACGGCGTTGGGCAGCTTGTCCTCGTCGACCACCGACGTCCACACCTCGGCCTTGTTCGCCGCGTCCGGGCGGGCGGCGCGGGCGGCCGCGGCGTGCTGCTCACCGGCGGAGGTGGGGTCGCGGACCAGTTCGGCGTCGATCGCGTCCGCACCGGCCCGGCCGGTCGCGGCCAGCCGGATCAGCAGCGCCCAGCGCAGCTCGGTGTCGACCGCGAGGCCGTCGTAGGAGCGGGTGCCGTCCAGCAGGCCCTGGAGGATGTCGAGCTGCTCGGGGGTGCGGGCGGTGCCGGCGAACGCCCGGGCCCAGGCCAGCTGGTGGTCGCTGCCCGCGTCGGCCGCCTGGAGGTGCTCCAGCGCCGCCTGCGTCCAGCGGGCCACCTCGGCCTCCCGCCTACCCGGCGCCACATACGCGTCCAGGGCCAGCTTGACCTGGCGGTGCAGCGACTGCACCACGCCGATGTCGCTCTCCTTGCCGATGCCGTGCAGCACCAGCTCCAGGTAGTCGCGGGCGGCCAGTTCGCCGTCGCGCGTCATGTCCCACGCGGCCGCCCAGACCAGCGCGCGCGGCAGCGACTCGGTGAAGTCGCCGACGTGGTCGCGGACCACGGCGAGGGACTGCTCGTCCAGCCGGATCTTGGCGTACGACAGGTCGTCGTCGTTGAGCAGGAAGACGTCCGGGCGGGCGGTGCCGGCCAGTTCGGGCACCTCGGTGCGCTCGCCGTCGACGTCCAGCTCGATCCGGCGGGTGCGGACCAGCACGCCGTCCTTCAGGTCGTAGGCGCCGATCGCGATGCGGTGCGGCCGCAGCACCGGCACGCCCTTGGCGCCGGCCGGAAGCGCGGGCGCCTCCTGCCGCACCGCGAAGGAGGTGACGGTGCCGTCGGCGCCGACCTCGATCTCCGGCCGCAGCACATTGATGCCCGCGGTCTCCAGCCACGCCTTCGACCAGGACTTCAGGTCGCGCCCGGAGGTCTCCTCCAGCGCGCCGAGCAGGTCCGACAGGCGGGTGTTGCCCCACGCGTGCCGCTTGAAGTACTGCTGCACACCGGCGAAGAAGGCGTCCATGCCGACGTAGGCGACGAGCTGCTTGAGGACCGAGGCGCCCTTGGCGTAGGTGATCCCGTCGAAGTTGACCAGGACGTCTTCCAGGTCGTTGATCTCCGCCATGATCGGGTGGGTGGAGGGCAGTTGGTCCTGCCGGTAGGCCCACGTCTTCATGCTGTTGGCGAAGGTGGTCCAGGAGTGCGGCCACTTGGAGCCTGGGGCGTGCGCCTGGCAGGCGATGGAGGTGTAGGTGGCGAACGACTCGTTGAGCCAGAGGTCGTTCCACCACTCCATGGTGACCAGGTCGCCGAACCACATGTGGGCCAGCTCGTGCAGGATGGTCTCCCCCCGCACCTCGTACGCGGAGTCGGTGACCTTGGAGCGGAAGACGTACTGGTCGCGGATGGTGACCGCGCCCGCGTTCTCCATCGCGCCCGCGTTGAACTCCGGGACGAACAGCTGGTCGTACTTGGCGAACGGGTACGGATGGGCGAACTTGTCGTGGAACCAGTCGAAGCCCTGCCGGGTGACGGCGAAGATCTCCTCGGCGTCCAGGTGCTCCACGAGGGAGGGCCGGCAGTACACGCCCAGCGGCACGCTGCGCCCCGCCCCCTCCCAGGTGCTGTGCACCGAGGCGTACGGGCCGACGATCAGCGCGGTGACGTACGACGAGATGCGCGGGGTGGGCTCGAAGACCCACACGCCGTCCTCGGGGGCCGGCGGCGTCGGCGCGTTCGACACGACCGTCCAGCCGGCGGGCGCCTGGACGGTGAAGGCGAAGGCCGCCTTCAGGTCGGGCTGCTCGAAGGAGGCGTAGACCCGGCGGGAGTCCGCCACCTCGAACTGCGTGTACAGGTACGCCTGCTTGTCGACCGGGTCGACGAAGCGGTGCAGGCCCTCACCGGTGTTGGTGTAGGCGCAGTCGGCGACGACCCGCAGCTCGTTCGGCCCGGCGGGCAGGTCGTCGAGGGCGATCCGGGAGTCGGCGAAGACGCGGTCCGCGTCGAGCGCGGTCCCGTTGAGCACCACTTCGTGGACGGCCGGGGCGATCAGGTCGATGAAGCTCGCACCGGGCTCGCGGACCTCGAAGCGCACGGTGGTCACCGAGCGGAAGGTCCCGCCGTCCTGGGCCCCGCGCAGGTCCAGCTCGATGTCGTACGCTTCCACGCGGAGCAGGCGCGCCCGCTCCTGCGCCTCCGCACGCGTGAGGTTCGTACCAGCCACGACGGCCTTCTCCTTCACTGCCGAACTCGTCGAACGTGTCGACCGGATCGATCCGGATAGCGATCACCCGGGTCCCGCTCACCGGGTTTCCGCCGGTGGCAGGCCCATCCTCGCACGTTCGCCGCCTCCCCCGCGGGCGCCGGCCCGCCCAGGGAAAGGCGGTGCCTCGGCGGCGCCGGCGGCGCGGTGGAGGCCGGCACCGCGGTGCGCCCGGGGCGGGCGGGCGTACCGCGGTGGGAAGCAAGAAGCCCGGATCTCAGGCTGATATGCCGTCGATCCGGGCCAGGGCGTCGTCCGCGCCGAAGGGTTGCAGGTATGGCAGCCACCTCGGGTCCCGATGTCCGGTCCCGATGATCCGCCAGGCCAGCCCCGACGGCGGGGCCGGTTGATGGCGCAGCCGCCACCCCAGCTCGGCGACGTGGCGGTCCGCCTTCACGTGGTTGCAGCGTCTGCACGCCGCCACCACGTTGTCCCAGGCGTGCTGGCCGCCGCGGCTGCGCGGGATGACGTGGTCGACGCTGGTGGCGGCGGCCCCGCAGTACGCGCACTTGCCGCCGTCCCGGGCGAAGAGCGCCCGGCGGGTCAGCGGGACCGTGCCCCGGAAGGGGACGCGTACGAACTTGGTGAGTTTCACGACACTCGGCGCGGGCAGCGCCTGGGTCTCGCTGTGCAGGTAGGCGCCGGATTCCTCCAGGCACACGGCCTTGTTGTTGAGCACGAGGATGAGCGCGCGGCGTAGCGGTACGACGCCGAGTGGCTCGTACGACGCGTTCAGGACCAGGACATGCGGCACGGATGCCTCCTTAGGCGCCGGCGGCGCGTGGCTCGCGCCGGGACGATCTGGCCTCAGTCTCTCCGGAATGCGGTGCACTGCGCCACCATGCCCGGGTAACGGACCGAGGGTGTTTTGGACCACACTCGCGCCCCTGCCGCTCCGGGTCCCTGGTAGGACAACGCCGCCGCACCCTCCATACATCCCCCGATCAGCGGCCTTCCGCTCCTCCGCGGGGCAACGAGACGGCATCGTTCACGTGTTTGGCCGCCGTTACATTGGAGCCCTCGCACCCCGAGCCCCCGGGCTCCCCCGACGGAGGTCCCCGTGTCCAGCCCGACGCCGCAGCCCCAGAACACCGCGCCGTTCGCCGACGTGCCCCGTTCGGCGGCGCAGGCCAGCAGCTGGGTGGACGACAACTGGGCGAACTGGCTCACCTCGGGCCTGCGGATCGTGCTGATCGTCGCGATCGCGGTGGTACTCCGTTCGGTGGTACGCAAGACCATCAGCCGGCTCATCGAACGGATGAACCGGGGCGCGGAGGTGGCCGCGAACACCGCGCTGGGCGGGCTGCTGGTCAACGCCGAGCGGCGCCGCCAGCGCAGCGAGGCGATCGGGTCGGTGCTGCGCAGCGTGGCGTCGTTCCTGATCCTGGGCACGGCCGCGCTGACGGTGCTGTCGGTGCTGAAGATCAACCTGGCGCCGCTGCTGGCCAGCGCCGGGGTGGCCGGCGTCGCGATCGGCTTCGGCGCCCGCAACCTGGTGACGGACTTCCTCTCCGGCGTGTTCATGATCCTGGAGGACCAGTACGGCGTCGGCGACGTGATCGACGCTGGCGTGGCGACCGGCACCGTGGTGGAGGTCGGCCTGCGGGTCACGAAGCTGCGCGGCGACGGCGGCGAGATCTGGTACGTCCGCAACGGCGAGGTGAAGCGGATCGGGAACCTCAGCCAGGGCTGGGCCACCGCGGTGGTGGACGTGCAGGTCGGCGCGGGTGAGGACCTGGACCGGGCCCGCGCGGTGATCACGGCGACCGCGGACGACATGGCCAAGGAGACGCCCTGGGACGAGCGGCTGTGGGAGCCGGTGAAGGTGCTCGGGCTGGAGTCGGTCGCGGAGGACTCCGTGGTGCTCCAGGCGCAGGCCCGCACCATGCCCGGCCAGGCCGCGAGCGTCTCCCGCGAGCTGCGCTGGCGGATCAGGCGCGCCTTCCTGCGCGAGGGCATCGAGATCACCGGCGGCCCGGGCGTCCTCGTCCCGGCCCAGTCCGGCGGCGGCCAGGACGAGGACGGCCCCTCCGCGGGGGCCGAGCAGGACAGCGACGACTGAGCACCGCCGCACACACCGGCAGAGGGACGGACGTGGACAGCACGAACACGGCCGCAAGCACCGGTACGAGGACGGCCGCGGCCGGCGGCTGGTCGCTGCGCCCCTCGACGCCCGCCGATGTCGAGACGGTCGCCGACCTGCGCGCGCTCGTCATGCGCCCCGACCTCGAACGCCTCGGCCGCTATGACGAGCACCGGGTCCGGCAGCGGCTGCGGGACGGCTTCTCCCGCGAGCACACCTCGATCGTCCTGGCGGACGGCGCCCTGGCCGGCTCGGTCACCTTCCGCCCCGAGCCCGACGGCTCCCGCGTCCTGGAGCACTTCTACCTCGCCCGCGCCCACCAGGGCCGGGGCCTGGGCACCTGGGTGCTGGGCACGCTGCTCGCCCGCGCGGACCGGGCGGGCGAGACCACCCGCCTGATCGTGCTCCAGGGCAGCGCCGCCCGCCGCCTGTACGAGCGGCACGGATTCACCGTCGAGTCCGAGGACCCGATCGACGTCTTCATGGTCCGCCCGCCCGCACCGGCGGCGTCGTAGCGCGACGGCTCAGCGCGACGGCTCAGCGCGACGGCTCAGCGCGGCGGCGCGCCCTTGGACGGGATGAGCGCCGCCGTCACCGTCATCGGCCGGTCGGTGAACGCCGTCAGGTACAGGTGCTGGTGCGGCGGGAACCCGCGGTAACCGCCGGGCGGCCGCAGCAGGTAGGTCGTGGAGGCGTGCGGCGCCAGGGTGCGGTCGCCGGACTCGATGGACCACCAGTTGGAGGAGCCCTGGCCGCTGCGTGTGGCGAAGTGCGGGGTCAGCGGCACGGAGCCGCGGTTGGTCACCCGCACGCTCACCGCGGTCACCCCGTGGTGCGCGCGGGCCAGCCGCGGGGTGACCGTCATCGCCATCGGAGGCGGACTCGCGGCGGCCACGGTCACGCACGCCACCGCCGGGACCAGCAGCCCGGCCAGCACCGCCGCCTTCGCGCGCCGCGAGCGCAGCCGCCCTGGCAGCCGCGGCTGCCAGGCGCCGGCCAGCGCGGAGGCGGGCACCGTCGCCAGCGCCGCCAGCCACAGCGGTGTGAGCATCAGGAAGTAGCCGTCCTGGGAGCGGGTGGCGAAGTAGAACGACGCCCAGGGCAGCACCGTGACCGCGAGCCCGAGCCGCCGGACGAACAGGCAGGTCGCCGCGAGCAGCCCGAGCAGGAGCAGGATGCTGCCGTAGGAGTAGAAGCTCAGCCGGCTGCTGCCGTCGGTGAAGTAGTACGAGATGTCCACCACGCCCTGGCCGTGCATGATCGCGTTCTGCGTCAGCGGCAGCATGATGCCGTGCACCCAGCCCACCGGGTCCTGTGCGGCGAAGTAGACGTTGAGCGCGGCCCAGGACAGCAGGGCCGTACCGGTGTAGCGGGCGGTGACGGCCAGCGCGTCGCGGCGGCCGAGTTCGCCGCGCCGTACCGCGTAAAGGGCGACCAGGAGGAACGGGGTGAGGAACCAGGCGAGTTGCTGGGAGGCGCAGGCAGCGCCCAGGCACAGCCCGCGCACCACTCCGGCGCGGCCGAGCCGCCCTCCGGCACCGGTCCGCGGCCAGCGGACCACGACCGGGACCAGCAGCGCGAAGGCGAGCATGGCGGGGTAGCCCTCGCGGGCGTACTGCGGCAGCAGGTCGAAGCCGAGGCAGACCGCGGTGGCCGCGGACCGCCAGGGCGCGGGCAGCATCAGCCACAGCACCACCGTGCCGGCCATCAGGGCGCCGGTGGTCACGACCGTGGCCGCGGCGGTGCTGTGCACCACCAGGTGCACCGGCGCGGTGAGCAGCGCGGCCAGCGGCGGGTAGCCGTAGGTGTAGTCGGCGCCGCCGCTCATGGTCTTGGTGAGCGCGATGCGGGAGTGCTCGAAGAGCCAGGGCCACGGCTGGTCGTAGATCGGCCGGCCGTGGTCGATGGCCTGGGCCGCCTGGGCGGTGAGCACGCCCTCGTCGGCGCCGGCGTGGTGGAGCGCCAGCCGGCAGCCGACCAGGACGAGCGCGATCAGCAGGACCCCCGCGTCGGTCCGCACCAGCGCGCGGCGGGTCCGTACGGCGCCGGCGGCCACCCCCGCGAGGAGGATGCCCGCGTAGCAGACGGAGATGAGCGCGGCGAGCGGCGGGTGCTCGCCCATCGCGTCGGACCAGGTGCCGCGGGTGCCGATGAACAGGCTGATCGTGCCGACCAGGGTCATCCCGCGGTGCCACTGGGCGGGCCCGGCCGAGCCGTCCGGTGCCGTCCCCTCCTTCGGCGCCGGTGCCCGGTCCGGTGCTCCGCCCAGCGCGTCGCGGCGGGCCGGCGCAGGGGCGCCGCCCACCGCCGCGGGTGGCCGCTGCGCCACCGCCCCGCCGCCCGGATGCGAGCCTGCGTCCATACCGACCCTTCCCTCCCCCCGCGCCCTGCCGCCCGCCGGGGTTCCGGCGGCGCGGCGCGGGTGCGCGCGCCTACTTGTGTGGAGGGTCGCCAGGGCCTTGGCGTTGCATCGGGCCGGTGCGGAATCCCCCCGACAAGGACGACCGCGCACCCTCCGTCCGGGTTGTCCGGGCGGCCCGTTACGAGTGGGTGAACTCTGGTGGACGCGGGGGTGGGAGGCGGCCGGGGGAAGTGCCGGACGGGCTTGCGGATCAGCCGAGTTGACCGACGACGTAGGAGCCCGCGGGCTGGCGGACCATGATGTTGAGCCGGTTGAACGCGTTGATCAGCGCGATGGTGGTGAGCAGGGCGGCGATCTGGTCCTCGTCGTAGTGCTTGGTCACCGCGGCCCACACCTCGTCACTGACGCCCTCGGCGCCGTCGGCGACGCGGGTGGCCCGCTCGGTCAGCTCCAGGGCGGCGCGCTCGGCGTCGGTGAAGACGGTGGCCTCGCGCCAGACCGCGACCAGGTTGAGCCGGATCGCGCTCTCGCCCGCGTGCGCGGCCTCCTTGGTGTGCATGTCGGTGCAGAACGCGCAGCCGTTGATCTGGCTGGCGCGCAGCCGCACCAGTTCGAGGGTCGCCGCCGGTATCGAGGAGGTCATGGTCAGCCGGCCGGCCGTGGCCAGGTGGGGGATGACCTTGTTCATGAGCGCGTTGCCCGTGAGGTCCATCCGAGCTTCCATGGTGGGTTCCCGCCTTCGCTGTCGCGTGGGTGCGGCGCGTGGTGCGCCGCCTTCACCCGTACGACGGGGCAGCCCGCCGGAGTGTGATGTCCGCGGGACCGCCACACGAGATCTGCGCAGGATCTCCACCGCCCCGGCGCAGCCCGCGGCGGGCCGCTCGCGTGCGCGCGGGCCTCAGGCCGCGGTGCGGGCCCGCAGCTTCAGCACCCGCCGCGGCAGGATCAGCAGCACCAGGCTGTAGTACTGCAGCACGGGCACGGCGAGCGCGATCGCGAAGGCGGCCACCAGGGCGATGACGTTCCAGTAGCTCTCGGTGAACGACTCGTCGATGTCCACGCGGGCGCCCCGCCCGTCCTCCTCGAGCAGCTGCGGGGTCGACTTGAGGATGCGCAGCATCGCCAGCCGGCACACCATCGTGGCCAGGAGCGTGGCGTAGTAGAAGCCCCCCGCGAACCGGTCGCGGCCGAAGGTGCCGATCATCTCGGTCGGGAGCGGGAGCACGACGACGGCGAGCAGCCACCCCATGTTCCATATCACCAGGGCGCGGGTGAGCCGGGTGACCGCCGAGAAAGCGCGGTGGTGCTCGCGCCAGACGTTCGCGACGACGGCGAAGCTGAGCAGGAAGCTCCAGATCTGGCCGAGGTGGCCGGTGATCACCTCGCTGGCGCCCTTGTGGTCGGCCGAGACCTCCGGCACGAGGTCCACCAGCGGCAGGACCAGCAGGGTGATGGAGATCGCGGTCACGGCGTCGGTGAAGAACACCAGCCGCTCCCCCGACATCGTGCCCTCGATCTTGCCGGACCCGGGCGCCGGCGGCTCAGCGGTGTCGACCCTTTCCGTCCCGATCTCGTCGACAGTGCCGTTGGCACCCATGTGTGCGCACCTCTCCCCTGTCCGGTCCGCCGGGGCCAGCCGGCGCACTACCGGAATCCGCTGGTCGCGGGGGTTCCCACGACCCGCGGGACTCTACCTGAGTTCCATGGGAGGGAAGTTGACGGAAAAGTGCGGACGGGGGCCCGCCGACGGGGGCCGGCCGGCGGCTGGTGAAGCTTTCGAGGAGAACGTCTCGAAGCGGCCGCCGGGTGGCCGAACCCCCGCGGCGACGGGCCCGTCCCGGTGCCGACCGGGTTCAGATGACCGGGGCGGCGGCCGGGGCAGAGGCGGCCAGGGCCGCTTCGACCCGGCGGTTGCCGGTCATGGACGCCGTGACGGCCGTCATCGTCAGCAGGAGTGCGCCGGCGGCGTAGAGCGGGGTGCGGATGTCGTAGGCGGTGGCCAGCCAGCCGCCGAGGAAGGCCCCGACCGGGGCGGCGCACATCGCCAGCATGCGGGAGGTGGAGGCGACGCGGCCCATGAGGTGGGCCGGGACGATCGCCTGCCGGAGGGAGGGCCCGAGCACCATCGTGGCGCCCATGCCCGCACCGCAGACGGCGAGCGCCAGCCCGGCCGCGTACGGGTTCGGGGCGGCGGCCAGCCCCAGGACGGCGAGCCCCTCGACGACGGCCGTGCAGGTCAGCGCGGTGCCGGTGCCGAGCCGTCGGCCGAGGGCGGAGGCGGCGCCCGTCCCGAGCAGTCCGCCGGTGGCCTCCGCCGTGAGGAGCAGCCCGTAGCCGTACGTGTCGATGCCCAGGCGCTCGTGCGCGAAGAGCGCGAGCACGGTCTCCACCGCGAGGAACGCGACGTTCCCGACCGCCGGGCGCAGCGCCAGCCCGAGCAGCAACCGGTCCCCGAAGACGTACGAAGCCCCCGCCCGCGCCTGCCGCAGCAGGGACTCGCGCGCTTCCGGCACCGGCCGGGGCACGGCGGGCAGCGTGCGGACCAGCAGCGCGGACAGGACGAACGACACCGCGTCGGCGAGCAGCGGGAACGCCCGCCCGAGCGCGAGCAGCGCGCTGCCCGCGGGCGGCCCCGCGAAGCCGAACATGGCGGTCTGGGCGCCGCGCAGACGGGAGTTGGCGCGCTCCAGCAGCGCCGGGTCGCGGCGCAGCAGGTCCGGCAGGAAGGCCGTGGCGGCCGTGTCGAAGAACAGCCCGCCCAGGCCGAGCAGGAACGCGACGGCCGCCAGCAACGGAATGCTCAGCGCGTCCAGTACGGCCGCCACCGCGGGGACCGCGATCAGCGCCGCACGCGCGGCGTCCGTCACCCACATCGTGCGCCGGTGCTCCCACCGGTCCACCAGCACACCGCCGAGCACCCCGAACAGCAGCCACGGCAGGGTCCCCGCCGCCGTGACGACCGCGAGCGCCATCGGGTCGCGCGTCAGCGTCAGCGCGAGCAGCGGCATCGCGGCCTGCGACACCCCGTCGCCGAGCGAGGACACCGTCTGCGCGGTCCACAGCCGCCCGAACCCGGCCGGCAACTTCCGTGTCTCCGCGGTCACTTGGCGTCCCCCTCGGCCTGCCGGCGCGGCGCCGGGCGGAACAGTGCGAACACCAGCGAGGTGTCCGGCAGCGACGGGTCCGACAGCTCCCGGTACTCGTCGGCCAATGCCTCCAGCCGCGCCCCCAGTTGGGCGAACTGCTCGTCCGTCAGCCGCAGATGCGCCATCCGCACATGGCGCTCGCTGTCCGTCCGCGCCGCCTCCAGGTCCGCGACCGCGTGCCGCATCAGCACGTCCGGCCCTCCCTCGCCCGGGTCCGGCAGCACGATCGTCCGCGCGGCCATCGCGTAGTACCGCTCGGTGACGCCCCGCACCTTCCGGGTGCGGACCACCTTCACCAGTCCGGCCCGCTCCAGCAGCCGCACGTGGTAGCTCGAACTGCCCTTCGCCAGGCCCACCCGCTCGGCGAGTTGGGTGATCGTCGCCGGCTCGAAGCGGAGTGCCGCCATGATCCGGTGGCGGGTGAGGTTGGAGACGGCGCGCAACTGCTCGTCCGTCGTGACGTGGAGGGTCTCGGGGACCTCGTCGGTGGGCATGGGGTAATGGTCAAGGGTTCTTGACCATTATGCAAGGGTGGGGCGGAACGCGGGGCCGGGCGCGCGCCGGTGGAGTCGGTCGCGTCGTCGTGGACTGCGGCGCGTGACGACAGCTAACGTAGGGCTCCGAACGTTGCAGAATGTGGCCACCGTGAAGGGCGGCCGGCCCGGGGGGGCTCTGCACGACCACTCCTCGGCAGCGCCTCGTCCTTTGCTCCCGTCACGTCTGCGTACACCGACAACGGGAGACTGGGTCCGCCATGGCACCCCGCACGACGTTTGCTGCCGCCGCCTGCACCGTGGCTGCGGCCGCCCTGTTCCTCACCGCATGCGGGGGTGGCAGCCACGATGACAAGATCGCGGCCACCACCCCCGCGAGTACCCCGCCCCCCACCACCACTTCTTCCTCCCCCACCCCCACCACGGCCCCCGGCGCCCCGACGTTCGACTTCCCCAGCGACGTCAAAATCACGATCGACGCGGACACCACGGGCGACAAGACCAAGGACGCCATCCTCCGCGACCAAGGCTACGGCTTGGATGCCACATACGTTGCCGTCACCAAGCTCGACAAGAACCTGCCTCTGTTTACGACTTACATGTCCGAGAGCGCTCTCGAGACGTGGAGCGAAACCATCGACGCGCTGAAGAAGAACGGACACAACATCAGCGGGTCGGTGCACTACTACGACCGCAAGGTCACCATCAACGGATCACAGGCCGGTGTGACGTACTGCGAGAACGAGCGGTACCTCTACGACAAGGACACGAAGAGCGGCAAGGTCCTCACCACCACCCCGAGCTCTGACGATTTCATTCTGCACAGCTCCCTCATGCGCAAGTCCAAAGATGGTACGTGGGTCACGGCAACCGACAATTCCCAGGAAGGAGTCGCCCGATGCCAGCCGTGAAACGCCGCCATCGCGCGCTGGCGGTCATGGTGTTCACCGGTTGCGCCGTGCTCGCATCCGCACCACCGGGCAACGCCAAGGTCGGCGAATTCAAACACGGCCACCAGCCGACTCAGAAAACTCCAGGGCCCGGCTCACCCAACTCGATCCAATCCAAGGTCAGCTACAAGAAGAGTTACCACGGCGCGGGGGTCCAGATGACGGCGCCGGCGGGGTCGGGGTGGTCGCCGCCGGCTTGTTGGTATGAGCCGGAGTTCACTCCGAAGGAGTTCTCGGACTACATCAACAGCAACTGGGTCTCGGGGTCGGCCTGGGACGAGATGGGACAGGAGTACGGGAAGGACAACTTCCACGAGGGCGACAAGGGGGGCTGGTACCAGCTGATCGTCCCCGACCTCTCCAAGGCCGACGCGTGCGCGGCGCTCGACCCGTGGAAGTGGATCACACCGGAGCAGCCGTCGACGCCCGACATTCCCAAGGTCGACCCGAAGACGCTGGCCGGGTTGGCGTTCAACGAGACGGTCCTGCCGAATCCGGATATCACGCTGCGCCCGATCGCGCAGAACCAACTGGTGAACCTGGACACGGAGATCGCGTTCGACAAGGCGCTGCCGAAGGTGTGGGTGACCGCGAGCCTGGACAACGCGGACTTCGGCATCCACGTCGCGGCGACCACGACCGCGGTGCCGGAGCAGCTGACGATCGACGCGGGAACGCCGTACGCGGACCCCCAGAGCTGCACGTACGACCTGAAGGCGGCCGGGGGGAAGTACAGCGTCGACACCAAGGACGCGGACTGCAACGTCACGTACACGAAGGCATCCTCCGCAGGGGGCTACACCCTGAAGGCCAGCGTCGTCTGGAAGGTCACCTGGACCCCTTCCGCCGACCCCGACGGCGCCCCCAGCGCCCCGGCGCTCCCGGACGGCCGGTCGAGCAAGCAGTTCACCGTCACCGTCCGCGAGAACCAGGCCGTCAACCGCTGAGGGTTTCACGGCGCCTGCTCCCGCCGGGACCCGGTGAGTGCGGGGTGAAACCGCGGTGAAGCCGGGGGGCGGGAAGCTCCGGGGCATGATGACGACATCGGGTGGGCCCGCCATCGAGGCGAGCGGGCTGCGGAAGGCGTACGGGGACAAGGCGGTCCTCGACGGGGTGGACATGGTGGTGCCCGCAGGCACCGTGTTCGCGCTGCTGGGGCCGAACGGGGCCGGGAAGACGACCGCGGTGAAGGTGCTGTCGACGCTGGTCGCGGCGGACGCCGGACACGTGCGGGTCGGCGGCCACGACGTGGTGGCCGGGGCGCAGCAGGTGCGGGCGGCGATCGGGGTGACAGGGCAGTTCTCCGCGGTGGACGGGTTGATCACCGGCGAGGAGAACATGCTGCTGATGGCGGACCTGCACCATCTGCCGCGCCGCGAGGGCCGCCGGGTGGCCGCGGAACTGCTGGCGCGGTTCGGCCTGGACGAGGCGGCGAGGAAGCCGGCGTCGACGTACTCCGGGGGGATGAAGCGGCGGCTGGACCTCGCGATGACGCTGGTGGGCGGCCCGCGGATCATCTTCCTGGACGAGCCGACCACGGGGCTGGACCCGCGCAGCCGCCACACGATGTGGGGCATCGTACGGGGGCTGGTCGCCGACGGGGTGACGGTGTTCCTCACCACGCAGTACCTGGAGGAGGCCGACGAACTCGCGGACCGTATCGCGGTGTTGAGCGAGGGCCGGATCGCGGCCGAGGGCACCGCGGAGGAGCTGAAGCGGCTCGTCCCGGGCGGGCACGTACGGCTGCGGTTCACGGACCCGGCCGCGTACCGGTCGGCGGCAGCGGCACTGCGCGGGGCGGTCGGGGACGACGAGGCGCTGACCCTGCGGGTCCCCAGCGACGGCAGCCAGCGCGAACTGCGGTCCGTACTGGACCGGTTGGACGCCGCCGGTGTCGAGGCGGACGAACTGACCGTGCACACCCCCGACCTCGACGACGTGTTCTTCGCGCTCACCGGCGGCCGCGACGTCCCCGCGCAGCCCGGCAGCGGCAGCACCCTCCGGAAGGAAGAGACCCGATGAGCGCCCTCCCCCTGGCCGTCCGCGACTCCCACACGATGCTGCGCCGCAACCTCCTCCACGCGCGCCGCTACCCCTCCCTCACCCTCAACCTCCTGCTCACCCCGATCATGCTGCTCCTGCTCTTCGTCTACGTCTTCGGCGACGTGATGAGCGCGGGCATCGGGGGCGCCACCGCGAACCGCGCGGACTACGTCGCCTACCTGGTGCCCGGCATCCTGATGATGACGATCGGCAGCACCGTGATCGGGGCGGCGGTGTCGGTGGCCACCGACATGTCCGAGGGCATCATGGACCGGTTCCGCACGATGGCGATCCACCGCGGCGCCCCGATCATCGGGCATGTCGTGGGCAGCGTGCTCCAGGTGCTGGCCAGTCTGGTGCTGGTCGGCGCCGTCGCCGTGGCCGTCGGGTTCCGGTCCACCGGAGCGGGCGCGCTGGAGTGGCTGGCCGCGTTCGGGCTGCTCGCGCTGTTCGCACTGGCGCTGACCTGGGTCGCGGTCGGGATGGGGATGGCGAGCCCGAACGCCGAGGCCGCCGGGAACAGCGCGATGCCGCTGATCCTGCTGCCGCTGATCTCCAGCGCGTTCATCCCGGCGGACACGATGCCGGGCTGGTTCCAGCCGATCGCGAAGTACCAGCCGTTCACACCGGCCATCGAGACGCTGCGCGGGCTGCTGCTGGGCACGGGCATCGGGGACAACGGGTGGATCGCGCTGGCGTGGTGCGCCGGTCTGACGGTGCTGGGCTACCGCTGGTCGATGCGGTCCTTCAACCGCGGTCGGTGACGAGCGCGCGGGCGGCGGCCCGCAGGTCGTCCCGTGCCAGGGCGGCGTACCGCGACACCGCGTCGCGGTACGCCGCCCGGTCGGCGTTCGCAGCCGCCCGCCGGGCGCGGTCCGCGGACATCGTCGGCTGGAACTCCCGCAGTACGTGCAGCCGTTCGGCCAGGGCGAGCATGCGGACGGCGGGGGCGGTGTCGCCGCGGGCGAGGCCGGCCATGCCGAGGGCGTGCAGCGCGGTGCCGTACAGGGGGAGTTGCGCGGACGCGCCGGGCGCGGTGTCCGCGGCCAGCAGCAGGCGCAAGGAGCTTCGCAGCTCGGCGAGTTGGGGCTCGGCGAGGTCGAGGCGGCCGGCGTGCGCGTGGGCGGTGACCAGGGCCGCCTGGAGGTGCAGCGTCCAGGGGTCGGGCAGGGCCGGCTCGGCGGCGGCCGGTCCGGCCCCCGCGCGCATCCGCTCCCCCACCTCGCGCCACAGGCCGAGCCCCTTCTCGGTCTCCCCGCGCGCCAGCGCGACCTCGGCGCGGCCGGCCAGGTCCGGCCGGTAGTGCGCGTCCTGCCGCCGCGCGGCGTCCCGTTCGCACTGCGCGAGCCAGAACTCGGCCTCGTCGAGGTCGCCGCGCTGGAGGCAGGCGAGGACGAGGGAGGAGCGGACGAAGAGGTGCTCCTGCCCGTCGTTGAGGAGCGGCAACACGTCCAGTACCGCGAGGAGATGGCGGTACGCCTCCTCGCCGCGCCCGACCCGCAGGTACAGCTCGCTCAGCCGGGAGTGCCCGACCAGGCGCATCGACGGGCTGCCGGCCGGGGCCAGTTCGGTGACGACGCGGTGGGCGGAGGCGAGCGCGCGGTCGGGGTCGTGCTCGGCCTCCCAGACGTAGGTGGCGATGCTCTCGGCGATGCCGGCGACCAACGGGCGGTCGCTGCCGCACAGTTCGTTCAGCACCGCGAAGTCGGGGGGCCGTATCCGGGGGACGGCGAGGAGGACCAGCGCGGCGGCGCCCAGCAGGGTGTCGGGGGTGGCCGCGGGCAGCCGCCGCAGCGTGGCGAGTTGGCGCAGCGGGCGCGGGCCGTGGCCCATGAGCAGGCCCGCGGTGCACATCACGGCGGCGGCGCGGGCGACTTCGGCGTGTTCGGGCGCGGGGCGGTGGTGCGAGAGGGCGGGGCCGGTGTCGGCGGCGAGGGTGAGCAGGCGGGCGTAGCCGGCGTCGCTGGACCACAGGGCGGCGAGCACCGCGGTGACGGCGGCGGTGGTGGCGCCGTCACCGCGGGCCAGGGCGTGCCGCAGGGCGAGGACGAGGTTGTCCTGCTCGGGTCTGATCCGCTCCCAGGCCGCGCGGGGTTCGGGGCCGAAGGGCACGTCGTGGTGGGCGGCGCCGAAGTCCCGGGCCCAGCGCAGGAAGCGGTCGGCGGCCTCGTCCTGCTCGCCGGCCTCGGCGCGGCGCGCGGCGCTGAACTCCCGTACGGTCTCCAGCATCCGGAAGCGGGTGCCGGCCGGGGTGTCGGCCACGGTGAGCAGGGACTGGTCGGCCAGTTGCTCCAGGACGGGCAGCGCGTCGGTGCCGAGGACGTGGTCCGCGGCGGCGCCGGAGAAGCCGCCGGGGAAGACGGACAGCAGGCGCAGCGCGGCGGCGGCGTCCTCGGCGAGCAGGTTCCAGCTCCACGCGACGACGGCGTGCAGGGTGCGGTGGCGTGCGGGGGTATCCCGGGCGCCGCCGCGCAGCAGCGCGAAGCGGTCGCCGAGGCGGCGGGCGATCTCCGGGACCGACAGCGCGCGGACGCGGGCGGCGGCGAGTTCCAGGGCGAGGGGCAGCCCGTCGAGGTGGCGGCACAGCTCGGCGACGGCGTCCGGCGGCAGGTCGGCGCCGGGGCGGGCGGCGCGGGCGCGCTGGGTGAACAGCTCGGCGGAGGTGGCGGGGCCGAGGGCGGGCAGGGCGTACACCGCCTCGGAGGTGAGGTCGAGCGGGGCGCGGCTGGTGGCCAGCACCCGCAGGTCGCGCGTGGAGGCGACGAGGGCCCGTACGAGGTCGGCGGCGCCGTGGACGACCTGCTCGCAGTTGTCGAGGACGAGGAGGGCGGGGGCGGGGCCGAGGGCGCCGAGGATGCCGGACACCGGGTCGGGTGCGGTGGAGGCGGAGGCGGGTGCGGTGGAGGCGGGGTGCCGGGCGTCCCCCGCGCCGAGCGCCGCCGCCACCTCGGCGGCCACGTCCTGGTCGGCGGTGACCCCGGCGAGCGGCACGAAGTGCACGACGCGCCCTTCGGCCCGGCGGCTGACGGCGTGGGCGAGCCGGGTCTTGCCGAGGCCGCCGGGGCCGACCACGGTCACGGCGCGGGCGTCGCGCAGCAGGTGCAGCACCGCCTCGACGTCCGCGTCGCGGCCGAGCAGCGGGTTCGGTTCGTGCGGTACGCCGTGCACGGCCGCGGGAGTCTGTTCGCGCAGCAACTCCTGCTGCACGGACCGCAGTCGGGCGCCCGGCGCGGTGCCGAGCCGGTCGCGCAGGCCGCGGCGGTACGCCTCGTAGCGGGTGAGCGCGGCGGACGGGCCGGCCGTCGCCGCCTGCGTGCGCAGGAGTTCGGCGAGGACTTCCTCGTCGTGCGGGTGGGCGGCGGCGGCCTGCGCGAGGGGGCCGGCGGCCTCGGTGTACCGGCCCAGCCGGGCCAGGGCCAGGGCCCGGGTACGGGCCAACGCGTCGCGTACGGGGCGGCGTTCGGCGCGCAGCGCGGCGACGGGGTCGGACGAGGAGCCGGCGTCGTGGGAGTCGTCGGGGACCTCCGCCCACAGTGCGAGGCCGGTCTCGGCGGCCGCCAGCGCTCCCGCGTGGTCGCCGGCCCGGGCCCGCTCGGCGCCCGTGGATGCGGCGAGCAACAAGGCGGAGCTGTCCACCTGTTCCTCGGTCAGGGCCAGGCGGTATCCGCCCGGGGTTCTCTCGATGACCTCCGCGCCCCACTGCGCCCGTGCCCGGGACACGATCACCTGGAGCGCCTTGCCCGGCCGCTCCGGCAACTCCTCCGGCCACAGCCCGCGCACCAGCCGCTCGGTGCCGCACCCGCCCCGCAGCTCCCCGGCCAGCAGCGCCAGCAGCGCCCGCAGCCGCGGCGCGTTGACCTCCTGCCCGCGCCACGCCACCCGCGGCAGAAGAGTCAGCTCAGGTCTCGCGTCCACCCGCGCAGCCTAGGCCACCCGGCCTTCACCCGGACCGCCCGAGCCCCGCGGCCTTCGGGCGCGCGGGGCCGGTCGGTGCCCTGGGCGAACCCGGGGGGCAAGGGTCAGGAGGCGGCGAGGAGTTGGAGGGTGTCGATGACGCGGTTGGAGAAGCCCCACTCGTTGTCGTACCAGGCGACGACCTTGATGTGGCGGCCGTCGACGCGGGTGAGGGCGGAGTCGAAGATCGCGGAGGCGGGGTTGCCGGTGATGTCGGAGGAGACGAGGGCGTCCTCGGAGTACTCCAGGACACCGGCGAGCCGGCCGTCGGCGGCGGCACGGTAGGCGGCGAGGACCTCGTCGCGGGTGACGTCGCGGGCGACGGTCGTGTTGAGTTCGACGATCGAGCCGACGGGGACGGGCACCCGGATGGAGTCGCCGGAGAGCTTGCCGTCGAGGTCGGGCAGGACCAGGCCGATCGCCTTGGCCGCGCCGGTGGTGGTGGGCACGATGTTGACGCCCGCGGCACGGGCCCGGCGCGGGTCGCGGTGCGGGCCGTCCTGGAGGTTCTGCTCCTGGGTGTAGGCGTGCACCGTGGTCATGAAGCCGTGCTCGATCCCGGCGAGGTCGTGCAGGACCGCGGCGAGCGGGGCGAGCGCGTTGGTGGTGCAGGAGGCGTTCGAGACGACCGTGTGCAGGGCCGGGTCGTACGCCTCGGTGTTGACGCCGAACGCCAGGGTCACGTCGGCGCCGTCGGAGGGCGCGCTGACCAGGACCTTGCGGGCGCCGGCGTCGAGGTGGGCGCGCGCGGCCTTCGCGGCGGTGAAGCGGCCGGTGGACTCCAGCACGATGTCCACGCCGAGCTCCGCCCACGGCAGCTGCGCGGGTTCGCGCTCGGCGAGCACCTTGATCCGGCGGCCGTCCACCACGAGGACGTCGCCGTCGACGCTCACCGGGCGGCCGAGGCGGCCGGCGGTCGAGTCGAAGGCGATCAGGCGGGCGAGCGCGGCCGGCTCGGTGAGGTCGTTGACGGCCACGACCTCCAGTTCGGTGTCGCGCTCCAGCAGCGCGCGCAGCACGTTGCGTCCGATGCGGCCGAATCCGTTGATGGCGATGCGGGTCATGAGAAGTGTCCCCAGTCCTGGCACGATTCCTGAAGTCTCCGCAGGTCCCTGCGGGTGACTGTCCGGTTCGCCTTCCAGGGTGGCGCGCGGCGGCCGGGTACGGCCTGGGCACGAGCGCCACGGTTCGCAAGGATCGCGCCACGCAGGCCGTAGGACCGCCTGGCGCCATAGGACCGGCACCGTACCGGCCCCCCGCCGAGGCTCGCCGGGGCCCGCCGCTACTCGCCGCGCGTGAACGTCCGCCGGTACTCGCTCGGTGTCGTCCCCAGCGTCCGCTGGAAGTGCAGCCGCAGGTTCGCCCCCGTCCCCAGCCCCACGTCCGCCGCGATCTGCTCGACGCTGCGCCCGGAGCGCTCCAGCAGCTCCCGCGCCACGTCCACCCGGGCCCGCATCACCCACTGCATCGGCGTGTACCCGGTGTCCTCGGTGAAGCGGCGCGAGAACGTCCGGGGCGAGACCGCCGCGTGGCGGGCCAGCACCTCCAAGGTGAGCGGCTCGCCGAGCCGGCGCAGCGCCCACTCCCGGGTGGCGGCGAACCGCTCCCCCAGCGGCTCGGGCACGCTGCGCGGCACGTACTGCGCCTGGCCGCCACTGCGGTACGGGGCCGCGACCAGCCGCCGCGCCGCGTGGTTGGAGGCGGCCACCCCCAGGTCGCGGCGCAGCACGTGCAGGCACAGGTCGATCCCGGAGGCGGCGCCGGCCGAGGTCAGCACGCTGCCCTCGTCGACGAACAGGACGTTCTCGTCCACCCGCACCCGGGGGTGCTTCACGGCGAGCGCCCGCGTGTAGTGCCAGTGGGTGGTGGCGCGGCGGCCGTCGAGCAGGCCGGTGGCGGCCAGTGCGAAGGCGCCGGTGGAGATCGCGGCGAGCCGCGCGCCGCGGCGGTGGGCGGCGACCAGCGCCTCGACGACGGCCGGCGGCGGGTCGTCGCGGTCGGGGAAGCGGTAGCCGGGGATGAAGACGATCTCGGCCCAGGCGAGCGCGTCGAGGCCGTCGGCGACGTGGTACGACAGCCCGTCGCCACCGGTGACCAGACCCGGCGCCGCACCGCACACCCGCACCTCGTACGGCATGCTCGCGCGGGTCGAGAAGACCTGCGCGGGAATCCCGACGTCGAGCGGCTTGGCCCCTTCGAGCACGAGGACGGCGACGCGTTGCAGGGCGGAGGCGGGCACGCGCACCAGCGTAAGTGCGGGGCGGCGCCGGACCGTCCATCCGGCGGCCGCGCCGACGCCGATCCGGCCCAACGGGCGCAATTCGCAGGCCGGCTGAGGAATGTTCACACAACATCCATCGTCCCGCCGGAACCGGGCCGCGCGGCGTCCGTGGCGCTGGCCGTGAATGAGGGCCATGATCCCTCAACTCAAGGTCGGCTGGAGAACCGTGGCCGCGGCCGCCGCGGCGCTGACCGTCCTCGGCCTCGTCGGGGCCGACGCCGACGGCAGCACCGCCACCGCGGCCACCACCGGCCAGCGCTTCTCCGCCGCCTGCCCCGACGCCGACGTGGTGACCCCCGCCCTGGGCACCAACCTCATCGCCAACCCGGGCGCGGAGGACTTCACCGCGGTCACCGCGCTCGGCGCCCCGGCGGGCGACCCGCAGGACGTCCCCGACTGCTGGGACGCCTCCTCCCCGATGAACGCGCCCGGCGCGGTCCTGGAGTCGGCCGCGTCCTCGGAGCCGGGCCAGACCGGCAAGCGCACCTTCTACGGCGGCTACGACTACGACTCCCCGCAGGTGTCGATCGTCGGCGTCACCACGATCGCCACCCAGATGATCGACGTCGGCACGCTGGACGCGGGCGGCAAGGCGTTCACCCTGACCGGCGCGATCGGCGGCTACACCACGCAGGCCGACTACGCCACGGTGACGGCCGCGTTCCAGGACGCCAAGGGCGCCACCCTCGGCTCCGCGGTGCTCGGCCCGGTCAACGCCGGGCAGCGCGGCAGCGTCACCAGCCTCGTCCCGCAGGCGGCGGCCGGCACCGTCCCGGCCGGCACCCAGCAGGTCCTGGTCACCATCGCCTCGACCGGCGTCAGCGCCGGGTACGGCATCGACGGCCGGGCCGACGACCTCGACCTGACGATCGCCGCCGACGGCACCGGCCAGCACTACACCGCGCCCTGCCCGGCCGCCGACCAGGTCACCCCGGCCCTGGACAGCAACCTCATCGCCAACCCCGGCGCCGAGGACGCCACCGCGGCCACCGCGCTCGGCGCGCCGCTGGGCGACGACCAGACCATCGCCGACTGCTGGACCAGCAACTCGCCGCTGGGCGCCCCCGACGCCACCCAGGAGTCGCGCGCCTCCACCGCCCCCGGCACCACCGGCGACCGCGTCTTCCACGGCGGCAGCAGCCCGGACGGCGTATCGGCGGCGGGCACCGTCACCAGCGGCACCCAGCTGGTCGACGTCAGCGCGCTGGACGTGGACGGCAAGCCGTACAAGCTGACCGGCCAGGTCGGCGGGTCCGCCGCACAGGGCGACTTCGCCCAGGTCACCGCCACCTTCGAGGACGCCGACGGCGCCGCCCTCGGCACGGCCGGCATCGGCCCGGCCACCGCCGCCCAGCGCGCGAACACCACCGAGCTGCTCTCCGACGGCACATACGGCACGGTCCCGGCGGGCACGAAGAAGATCCTCGTCACGATCGTCACGGCGGCCGTCGCCGACGACTCCGACAACGACGGCACGGCCGACAACCTCAACCTGACGATCGGCCAGAAGACGGTCGGCCAGACGTACACCGCGCCCTGCCCGGCCGCCGACCAGGTCACCCCGGCCCTGAACGCCAACCTCATCGCCAACCCCGGCGCCGAGGACTTCACCGCGGCCACCGCGCTCGGCGCGCCGCTGGGCGACGACCAGACCATCGCCGACTGCTGGACCAGCGCCTCCCCGCTCAACGCCCCCGACGGCACGCAGGAGTCGCGCGCGTCGACATACCCGGGCGTGACCGGCGGCCGGGTCTTCTACGGCGGCACCAACCCCAGCACCGTGTCGATCCCGGGCATCGCCACCACCGGCGTGCAGACCGTCGACCTGGGTGCGCTCAGCACCGGCAGCCAGCCGTTCGAGCTCTCCGGCGACCTCGGCGGCTACGCCACGCAGAGCGACTACGCCACCGTCACGGCCGCGTTCGTGGACGACCAGGGCGGCACGCTCGGCTCGGGCGTGATCGGCCCGGTCACCGCCGCCCAGCGCGGCAACGTCTCCAGCCTGGTCCACCAGGCGTGGTACGGCACGGTGCCCGACGGCACCGCGAAGGTCGTGGTCACCATCGCCACGGTCGGCGTGAGCAGCGGCGCCAACTCCGACGGCACCGCCGACAACCTCGACCTGAGGATCGGCTCCGACGCGGTGCCGTCCGGGCCGGTGCTCCAGACCATGCCGTACACCTCGGTTGGCGACATCCCCGGCACGCACGTGGACCCGGGCACCGGCGCGGTCGTGCCCAACGTGACGCCGGGCTCGCTGTACCGGCCGGCGGGGATCTCCGTCGGCGGTGGCTCCCCGCAGGCGCAGTCCCAGGGCGCCGCGGGCACGAAGGCGAACCTGCGGGCGGAGCTGGCGAGCGTCGGCGACGGCTCGGTCTACGTCTCCAACACCGGTGACAACGTGGTGGCGCGGCTGCGCGACGGCGCCACCAGCGTCATCGCCGGGCAGCTGGAGGACAGCGGGGAGAAGGGCGACGGCGGCAAGGCCACCGACGCGACGCTCTACCAGCCGGCCGGCACCGCCGTGGACGGCAGCGGCGACGTCTTCATCGCCGACAGCGGCGACAACGTGGTCCGCGAGGTCTCCGCGAAGGGCGTGATCTCGCGCTTCGCCGGCACCGGGACCGCGGGCAGCCGGTCCTCCGCCAACGCGCTCACCACGCAGTTCAACGGCCCGGCGGCCGTTGCGGTCGACAGCGCGGGCGACGTGTACGTCTCCGACACCCGCAACAACCGCGTGGTCGAGGTGAACACCAGGCACAAGGTCGTCCGGGTGATCGGCACCGGCCGCGCCGGGTACACCGGCGACGGCAAGGCCGCCACCCGCGCCCAGCTCGACCAGCCCACCGGGCTGGCCCTGGACGCCAAGGGCAACCTCTACGTCGCGGACTCGGCGAACAACGTGATCCGCCGGGTGGACGCGGCGTCCGGGGCGATCAGCACCGTGGCGGGCGACTACGCCGCGGCCAGGGCCGACGACGGCCTCGGCGGCTTCGCCGGGGACGGCGGCGCGGCCACCTCCGCGCGGCTCAACGACCCGCAGGGCGTGGCCCTGGACGGCGCGGGCGACCTGTTCGTCGCCGACACCGTCAACAACGCGGTCCGCATGGTCACCCCCGACGGGACCATCACCACCGTGGTCAACAGCTCGGCCGCGCCCGGCGGCGAGAGCAGCGGCGCGGCGCCGACCGCCTCCAGGCTCAACAGCCCGATCGCGGTCGCGGTCGACCTGTCCACGCACCTGCTGTACGTGGCCGACACCCACAACAACGCGGTGGCGCAGGTGCTCGGGATCGCCCGGGCCGGCGACGCGGCCGGGCCCACGGCCGCCGCGACGTCCTGACCGGTCCGAGACCCGACGAGAGAGGAAGAGAGAGACGATGAGCACCACCGACTCCCGCAACCCCGGCCCGGCCGCGGGCCGCTCGGGGATGTCCCGCCGCCGCTTCATCACCAGCGCCGCCACACTGGCCGGCGCCGCCGGTGCGGCCGGCGTGCTGCCGGAGAGCCTGGCGCGGGCCGCGGCCGCGACCCCCGCCAAGGGCAGCCTGTCCCAGATCAAGCACGTCGTGTACGTGATGATGGAGAACCGGTCCTTCGACCACTACTTCGGCATGTTCCCCGGCGCGCGCGGCTTCAGCGACCCGACCGCGATCAGGCTGCCCAACGGCGACTCCGTCTTCCGGCAGCCCGACCCGGCGAACCCGGACGGCTACCTGGAGCCGTTCCACATGTCCACCATCAGCACCGGCGCGGCCGCGATACCGTCGCTGTCGCACGACTGGCGCGACCAGCACGCCTCGTGGAACCACGGCGCGATGGACGGTTGGCTGACCACCCACCTCGCCTCCGACGGCGAGGTCAACGGGTCCTACACGATGGGGTACTTCACCCGCGAGGACATCCCCTTCCACTGGGCGCTGGCGGAGTCCTTCACACTGCTGGACAACTACCACTGCTCGATCCTCGGCCCGACGGACCCCAACCGGCTGGTGTGGATGTCCGGCACCAACGACCCGCAGGGCAGGTTCGGCGGGCCGGTGCTGGAGACGGTCACGCCCAACCCGATGACGCACCCGTCGGCGGCGGAGATCCTGTACGACGCCGGGTACAGCGTCAAGACGTACTTCTCCGGCGCGACCAGCGGGTTCAACGTCTTCTCCTGGTTCGCCAGCTTCCAGAACAAGACGGTGCCCACCGGGCTGTACAACGCCGTGATGAGCGGCGGCACCCTGTACGGCGACGGCACGCCCGGGAAGGCCGGCGACCCGCTGAACCCGACGGCGGCGGCCGACCCGGCGCTCGGGTTCGAGGAGGACTGCGCCAACGGGGTCCTCGCGGACGTGTCCTGGCTGTACATGCCGAGCGCGGCCGACGAGCACCCGCCGAACCTCCCGGCGGCCGGGGCGCAGTACCTCGCCTCGAAGCTGGAGGCGCTCGCGGCCAACGAGGAGCTGTGGAACTCGACCGTCTTCGTGCTCAACTACGACGAGAACGACGGGTTCTTCGACCACGTGCCGCCGCCGGTGCCCGACCCGCGCAGGTACCCCGAGGAGTTCGTCACCGTGCCCTCGCCGAAGGGCACCCCGGGCGGCGGGCTGCCGGCCGGCGGCGGCTTCCGGGTGCCGTGCATCATCGTCTCGCCGTGGACCGTGGGCGGGCGGATCTTCTCCGAGGTCTCCGACCACACCTCCGGGCTGCAGTTCATCGAGACGCTCACCGCGGCGGGCGGCCTGTCCGGCAACGGCCCGGTGAAGTTCACCCCGATCAGCACCTGGCGGCGCCGCACCTTCGGTGACTTCACCGGGGCGCTGCGCCTGAACGACCGCAAACCGGCCCCGAGCAACCCGCAGTTCGAGCCGGGCACCACCGCGGCCAACCTCGCCGCGCAGACCGCGGCCGCCGCCCAGCCGATGCCCTCGCGCCCCGGCGCGACGCAGAGCATGCCGGCGCAGCCGCACGGGCACTGACCGTCCGGCGCCGGCCCGTCCGAGGGCAGGGGGAACCGCGGGCCGTACGCCCACCCGGCGTACGGCCCGCGGCCACCCGCGCCGGTCGCGTGCCTCCGCCCGCCGGGGTGGCGGCCGCGGGCGCCGGGCAGGAATCCGGCCGAGGAGGTGGCGACATGGCACCGTTCGCCCCGGGAACGACGGTCGTCCGCAGGGACGTCTTCCGAGGCAGGGTCTGGAGCGCCCAGGCGCTCCGCGTGGTGAACGACGACCCCGAAGCGCTGGTGGCGGCCTGCCGCCCCGGCGCCCAGTCCCTGGCCCCGGCGGCCTGGATCGCGACGCAGGTGTCCGGGCAGAGCACGGGACGGATGCGGGCGCTGGACGACCTCGCCTCGGGCGACTGGCGGCTGGGCCGCTGGACCTGGCAGGACACCGTCCTACTGCTCTGGAACCCCCCGGCGACGTACTTCAGCGTCAACGCCTTCTACGCGCCCGACGGCGACCACCGCCTCGACCACTGGTACGTCAACTTCCAGCGGCCGCTGCGCCGCACCGGCCTCGGCTTCGACACCTTCGACCTCCTCCTCGACCTCGTCGTCAGCCCCGACCTCTCCCGGTGGACCTGGAAGGACGAGGACGAGTACGCCCAGGGGCGCCGGCTCGGCGTCGTCGACGACACCGACCACGCCGCCGTCGAGGCCGCCCGCGACCAGGTGCTGGCCATGGTCAAGAGCGCCGACGGGCCCTTCGCCCCCGCCGCGGGCTGGCACCGGTGGACCTCCTCCGCCAGCTGGCCGACGGCGCTCCTCCCCGCCGCCTCCGCGATCCCCTGACGCCGCGGGGGCGCGGGCGCGGCCCCGGTTCCGGCCGGACCGGGGGACGTAACAGGTCGGGCGTGGCATCGTTTCGTGTTGTAGCGGGTCCGACGAAGGGGTCCGCGGCCTGTCCCGGAAGGAGCGCGGCATGCGCATGGCCGGTCCGCTGTATGCCCTGTACACGCGGCGGTTGCGCCGCAAGGTCGCCGCGTCCGGGCCGCTGCCGCGGCACATCGGGCTGATCATGGACGGCAACCGGCGCTGGGCCCGGCAGATGGGCCTGGCCAGTCCGAGCCAGGGGCACCGGGCGGGCGGCGAGCACGTGGAGGAGGTGCTCGGCTGGTGCGACCGGCTGGGCGTGACCCACGTGACGGTGTTCGTGTGCTCCACGGAGAACCTGGCCCGCCGCGACAGCGCCGAAGTGGCATTCCTGATGGGCCTGATCGAGGACCTGGTCGGCCGGCGCCTGGCCGGGGCCGGCGCCCGCCGCCAACTGCACGTCGCGGGAACGCTGGACGCGCTGCCCGACCGTACCGCCCGCGTGCTGAAGGAGGCGGTGGCCGCGACGAGCGGCTGCGCGACCGGGGCCCACGTCACGCTCGCCATCGGCTACGGCGGCCGCCAGGAAGTGGTCGACGCGCTGCGCGAACTGCTCTACGAGCAGGCCGAGTCGGGCCGCACCCTGGGCGAACTCGCCGACGAGATCGACCTCGACGACGTGGCCCGGCACCTGTACACCGCCGGGCAGCCCGACCCCGACCTCGTCATCCGCACCAGCGGCGAGCAGCGGATGTCCAACTTCCTGCTGTGGCAGAGCGCCCACGCCGAGCTGTACTTCTGCGAAGCCTACTGGCCCGCCTTCCGCGAACTGGACTTCCTCCGCGCCGTCCGCAGCTACGCCGACCGCCGCGGCTCCTCCCCCACCCCGTAAGTCCCCGCCCGGTTTGGGCCCGGGCCGGTGCCCCTGCGGCTCGGGCACGGCCCGGTAACGGGTTGGGCGGGGGCGGGGTGCTGGGGGCGGGCCTATTTTGACATTGCAGATAGGAAAGTTTACTAACAGTGAATTGGGGGAGGATGGCGCGCATGGCTGGCACTCCCGGAACGCCGCGCGTCCTGCGCGCCATGAACGACCGCGCCGCGCTCGACCTCCTGCTGGAGCACGGCACGCTCTCGCGTACCCGCATCGGCAAGCTCACCGGCCTGTCGAAGCCCACCGCGTCGCAGTTGCTCGCGCGGCTGGAGGCGGCCGGGCTGGTGCTGGCCACCGGCACCACCGCGGGCCGCCCGGGGCCCAACGCCCAGTTGTACTCGGTGAACCCGGCGGCCGCCTACGTCGCCGGGCTCGACGTGAAGACCGAGCGGATCAGGGCCGCGGTCGCCGACATCACCGGCCGCACGGTCGGCGACTTCCGGCTGCCCACGCCGACCCACCCGGCCGGCAGCGCCGTGCCGCAGGTGGTGCAGGCGCTGGAGGGCGCGCTGAAGGCCGCCGGGCTCGGCCGCGCCGACCTGCACCGGGTGGTGATCGGTACCCCCGGCGCGTTCGACCCGAGCACCGGGCGGCTGCGCTACGCCAGCCACCTGCCCGGCTGGCACTCCCCCAGCCTGCTCGACGAACTGGCCGCCGCGCTGCCGATCCCGCTGGAGTACGACAACGACGTGAACCTCGCCGCGATCGCCGAGCAGCGCCTCGGCGCGGCCCGCGGCCACGGGGACTTCGCGCTGCTGTGGAACGAGGAGGGCATCGGCGCGGCCTTCGTCCTCGGCGGGCGGCTGCACCGCGGCTGGACCGGCGGCGCCGGCGAGGTCGGCTTCCTGCCGGTGCCCGGCACCCCCCTGGTCCGCAACGTCGCCAAGGCCAACAACGGCGGCTTCCAGGAGCTGGCCGGGTGCAACGCGGTCCTGCGCATCGCCCGCGAACTCGGGATCGACGTGCCGGACGGCAGCCTGGAGGACGCCGCGGCCGAACTGCTGCGCCGGGCCGCGCAGTTCCACCAGGAGGCGGCCGGCGCGGACGGCGGCGGCGAACCCGCGGGCCCGTACGCGGAGTTGCTGGCCCGCTGCGCCACCGGGCACGCCATCGGCCTCGCCTCGATCGTCGCGGTGCTCGACCCGGAGCTGATCGTGCTGGCCGGCGACGTCACGGTCTCCGGCGGCGAGCCGCTGCGCGCCCTGATCCAGTCCGAGCTGGCCGAACTGGCCGTCCCCCGGCCCCGGTTGGTGCTCGGCACCGTCGCGCTGCACCCCGTGCTGAGCGGCGCCCTGGAGAGCGCGCTCGCCACCACCCGCGACGAGGTGTTCGACACCTCCCGCTGACCCCGCACCCGCGACCGCACCCGTGGCGGCCGCCACACCCACGGGAATCCGACCCGGCGGCCGCCGTTCTCGTGACGGCCCCCGTGGTCGTGGTCCTCTTCCTCGCATTCGCACAGAAAGCCTTCATCGAAGGTGTGACGCTGACAGGAGTCAAAGGTTGAAACTCGCAGTCGTGGGCGGCGGTTCCACCTACACGCCCGAACTGGTCGACGGGTTCGCGCGGTTGCGGGACACGCTGCCGGTGGAGGAGCTGGTGCTGATCGACCCGGCCGCCGAAAGGCTGGAGCTGGTCGGCGGGCTGGCCCGGCGGATCTTCGCGAAGCAGGGGCACCCCGGGCGGATCGTCACCACCGACGACGTCGCCGCGGGCGTGGCCGGCGCCGACGCGGTCCTGCTCCAACTGCGCGTCGGCGGACAGGCCGCGCGCAACCAGGACGAGACCTGGCCGCTGGAGTGCGGCTGCGTCGGCCAGGAGACCACCGGCGCGGGCGGGCTCGCCAAGGCGATGCGCACCGTGCCGGTGGTGCTCGACATCGCCGAGCAGGTGCGCAGGACCGCCCCGGACGCCTGGATCATCGACTTCACCAACCCGGTCGGCATCGTCACCCGGGCGCTGCTCCAGGCCGGGCACAAGGCGGTCGGCCTGTGCAACGTGGCCATCGGCTTCCAGCGGAAGTTCGCCCGGCTGCTGGACGTCACCCCCGAGCAGGTGCACCTCGACCACGTGGGCCTGAACCACCTCACCTGGGAGCGCGGGGTGCGGCTGGGCGGACCGGACGGCGCGGACGTGCTGCCGCGGCTGCTCGCCGAGCACGGCGACGCCATCGCCGAGGACCTGCACATGCCGCGCACCCTGGTGGACCGGCTCGGCGTCGTGCCGTCGTACTACCTGCGCTACTACTACGCGCACGACGCGGTGGTGCGCGAGCTGGGCACCAAGCCGTCGCGGGCCGCCGAAGTCGCCGCGATGGAGAAGCAGTTGCTGGCGATGTACGGCGACCCGTCGCTGGACGAGAAGCCGGGGCTGCTGTCCAAGCGGGGCGGCGCCTTCTACTCCGAGGCGGCCGTCGCGCTCGCCGCCTCGCTGCTGCGCCCGCCGTCGCCGTCGTGGACCGGCGACGTGCAGGTGGTCAACACCTACAACAACGGCACGCTGCCCTTCCTGCCGGACGACGCCGTCGTCGAGGTGCCCGCCCGGGTGGACGGCACCGGCGCCACCCCGCTGCCGGTGCCGCCGCTGGAGCCGCTCTTCGCCGGCCTGGTCGCGAGCGTCACCGCGTACGAGGACCTGGCGCTGGACGCGGCGCTGCGCGGCGGCCGGGACCGGGTCTTCGCCGCGCTGCTGGCCCACCCGCTGATCGGCCAGTACGCGTACGCCGACGGCCTGACCGACCGGCTGATCGCGCACAACCGGGAGCACTTCGCGTGGGCGTGACATCCGAGCCGCTCGTCCCCGGCGGCGTCCTCGCCGTCGACGCGGGCAACAGCAAGACCGACGTGGCGCTGGTCGCCGCCGACGGACGGGTGCTGGGCGGCGCCCGCGCCGGCGGCTTCCAGCCGCCGGTCACCGGGGTCGACCGGGCCGTGGCGGTCGTCGCCGACGCGGTGGAGCGCGCGGCCGCGGCCGCCGGGCTGCCCGCGGCGGGCGACCGCGGCGGCCGGCCACTGGCCGAGCACACCTCGGCGTGCCTGGCCAACGCCGATCTGCCGGTCGAGGAGCGGCAGTTGCGGCAGGCGCTGCACGCGCGCGGCTGGGCGCGCGAGACCCACGTCGCCAACGACACGTTCGCGGTCCTGCGGGCGGGCGTGGCGCAGCCGCGCGGCGTCGCCGTGGTGTGCGGCGCCGGGATCAACTGCGTCGGGCTGCTGCCGGACGGGCGCACCGCGCGCTTCCCCGCGATCGGGAAGATCTCCGGTGACTGGGGCGGCGGTTCGGGTTTGGCCGAGGAGGCGCTGTACCTCGCCGCGCGCGCCGAGGACGGCCGGGGCGGCCCGACCGCGCTGGCCGCGGCACTGCCCGCGCACTTCGGGCTGCGCACCATGTACGAGCTGATCGAGGCGCTGCACCTGGCGCACATCCCGTACGAGCGGCGGTACGAGCTGACGCCGGTGCTCTTCGCGACCGCCGACGCGGGCGACCCGGTGGCCCGGTCCGTCGTCGACCGGCAGGCCGAGGAGGTGGTCGCGCTCGCCACGGTCGCGCTGCGGCGGCTGGAACTCCTCGACGACGAGGTGGACGTGGTGCTGGGCGGCGGAGTGCTGGCGGCGGGCAACGCCCGGCTGCTGGACGGCGTCACCGCCGGGCTCGCCGCGGCCGCGCCCAAGGCCCGCGCGCACGTGGTCACCGCGCCCCCGGTGCTCGGGGCGGCACTGCTCGGGCTGGACCGCACCGCGGCCCCGCCCGACGCGCACACCGCGCTGCGCGCGCACTACCGGTAGGGCGG
Source organism: Streptomyces sp. CA2R106 (assembly GCF_037034245.1). NCBI lineage: Bacteria > Bacillati > Actinomycetota > Actinomycetes > Kitasatosporales > Streptomycetaceae > Streptomyces > Streptomyces sp. CA2R106. The sequence continues at coordinate 259,715 of NZ_JBAGKC010000009.1, read as the reverse complement.
GGTCCGGGGCCGGGCCCGGCGCACAGGGTGGCCAGGAACCGCGCGGCGGCCCCAGGCGTGTGCAGAGGTAGCAGACGGCAGCCATACTGCTGCTGCACACCGAACGCTCTGTGGGGAGGGTGCGTGACGCAGACGCCAACCGGCAACACCACGGGCACGGCACAGGTGCCGGCGCCGGTACCGGGCCAGGCGCGGGGCCACCAGGGCGCCCCCGCCCACCCGTTGCCGCCGGCTGCGCACGCCCCGCGCCGCGCCGCCTGGCGGGAGTCCCTGACCCGGGTGCGCGCGGCGGCCACCACGGAGCCGGGCCGGCTGCGGGTGGTCGGCGCGGTACTGGCCGTCGTCGTGGTCGCGTTCGGCGCCGTCACCGCGTGGCAGGTCGCCGAACGGCAGTCCGCGGCGGGCAACGTGATCGACCACAGCGGCCCGCTCAGCGCCAACGCCGCCGAGATCTACCGGTCCCTCGCAGACGCGGACGCCACCGTCGCGGGCGGTTTCCTCGTCGGCGGCGAGGAGCCGAAGGCGGTCTCCGACCGCTACCAGCGGGACATCACCACCGCCGCCGAACTCATCGCCGACGCCGCCGCGAACAGCGCCGGGTCCAAGGAGGCGCGTACCCAGATCGCCGCCCTCAACAGCCAACTCCCGCACTACACCGAGCTGGTGGCGACCGCGCAGGCCGACAACCGGCAGGGCCTGCCGCTCGGCGGCGCCTACCTGCGCTACGCCGACCAGCAGATGCGCAAGCAGGGCGGCCTGCTGGACGCGGCCGACAAGCTCTACCAGGCGGAGAACGGCCGGCTCGGCGCCGACTACGCCGACGCGAAGGCCCTGCCGTACGCGTCGTGGGCGCTGGGGGTGATCGCGCTGGGCACGCTGGTGTGGGCGCAGCGGCGGCACTACCGCCGCACCAACCGGGTGTTCAACCAGGGCATGCTGACCGCGACGGCGGCGACGTCGGTGGTGCTGCTGTGGCTGGTCGCCGCGCACACCGTGGCCCGTACCGACCTCGCGGACTCCTACCACCACGGCGCGCAGTCGATGCAGGTGCTCAACAACGCCAGGACCGATGTGCTCCAGGCCCGCGGCGACGAGAACCTGACGCTGGTCGCGCGCGGTTCGGGCGACGCGTACGAGGAGAGCTTCAGCAAGGAGATGGACGCGCTGGCCGGGCCGGCCGCCGGCGACCGGGCGGGCCGGGGCAGCGAGTTGGCGCAGGCGCTGGCGCTGGCCGACAAGGAGGCCGGGCGCGCCCCGGTGCGCTCCGCGATCGCGAACGTGGCCGAGTGGCGGCAGCGCCACACCGAGGAGCGGTCGGCCGACGACAGCGGTGACTACACCACCGCGGTTGCCGAGGTGATCGGCGGGAAGAAGAGCAGCGGCGCCACCGTCACCGAGACCACCGCGCAGACCTTCGACGCGGTCGACACCAGCCTGGGCAAGGCCGTCGCGCAGGAGCAGAAGGAGTTCCACCAGGCCGCGACGGACGGGCGCGGCGCGCTCGCCCTGCTGCCGGTCGGCGCCGGGGTGCTCGCGCTGCTCGCCGCGGGCGCGGCGGTCATCGGCGTCGGGCGGCGCCTGTCGGAGTACCGGTGAGCGCCATGCGCACGGACACACGTACCCCGGGGCGGGGCCGGTCCGGCCGGGCCGGGAGCAGGGAGGTCGCGATGAGCCGTACAGCACGCGGATGGGGCGGGGTCGCGGCGATGGCGGCGGCGTGCGCGCTGACCGTCACGGCGGCGCTGGGCCCGCTGGGCGTGGGGCCGCTCGGCGGCGGTCCGGCCGCCGGGGACACCCCGGGGGTCGCCACCGGCCGGACCGTGCACGTCCAGGACGCCGCCGCCACCGACGCCGGCGGCTGCACCACGCCCGAGGCGAGCCTGTCGCCGTCGTCCGGCAGCACCGACGGCGCCGCCGTGGAGCGGATCAGGAAGCGCGGCCGGCTCATCGTCGGCGTGGACCAGAACAGCTACCTGTGGGGCTTCCGCGACCCGGAGACCGGCGCCATCACGGGCTTCGACATCGACATCGTCAAGGCCATCGCCCAGAACATCCTGGGCAGTTCGGCGAAGGTGCAGTACCTGACCGTGCCGACCGACAAGCGGGTGCCTGACATACAGGACCACAAGGTCGACATGGTGGTGCGCACCATGTCGATCACCTGCGACCGGCTGAAGCAGGTCGCGTTCTCCATCGCCTACTTCGAGGCGGGACAGCAGCTGCTGGTGCCCAAGGACTCCGCGATCACCGGCTTCGACGACAGCCTGGCCGGCAAGCGGGTGTGCACCGCCAGCGGCTCGACCGGGTACGCGAAACTCCAGCAGGGCGCCCACGGCGCGCGCGTCACCACCGTCGACAACCAGCTCGACTGCCTGGTGCTGCTCCAACTCGGCCAGGTCGACGCGGTGTTCACCGACAACGCGCTCGCCGCCGGACAGGCCGCGCAGGACCCGACAGTGCACCTCGTCGGCCAACCGGTCACCAAGGAGCCGTACGGTGTGGCCATGAACCTGGACGACCAGGACCTGGTGCGCCGGGTCAACCAGGTGCTGGCGGCCTATGAGGCGGGCGGCGCGGACAGCACCTGGATGCACGCGTACGAGACCTGGCTCGCCAAGGACCTGCCGGGGGTCACCGGACCGCCGGCGCCGACGTACAAGTAGCGGCAGGAAGCGCCCAGTAGGACATATCAGCAGGACGTACCCGTAGGACGTACCAGTAAGGCCGACCGGCGGACGGGAAGAGAAAGAGGGTGTGATGGCGGTCGCGGGAGCCTCCGGCCCGGTCATGGGCCGGGAGGATGTCGATCTTGCGCTGGAACGGCTCGGCGCCGAGCACGAAGCCGTCGAGACCTCCCTGCTCGCCCTCCAGGACCACTCCGGGCGCAGACTGCTCGAAGGCGCCGAGCTGACCGGCGTCACCAAGGAGCGGTGGGAGCGCACGGACACGGCGATCACCGCGCTGTGGGCGCACTTCGACGCGTACACCGCCGCGCTGGACACCGCCCGCGAGCTGCGGGCCCGCCGCCGCTGGCCGACCCAGACCGAACTGGCCAGGCTCACCGAGCTGTTGCGCGGCGACGGCATCACCGTGGTCGGCGCGGCCGTGCCGGACCACGAGCGCTCGCTGACCGGACCGGCCCGCGCCACCGAGCAGTTGAGCCTGGACGAGCTGGTCCGCCGGATGAACACCTGGTACGACCAGGCCATGGAGACCGTGGCCGCCGCGGACGCGGTGTGGTCCGCGCTGCCGGCCAGGATCGACCTGCTGGCCGCCGAGACGCAGCGGGTGCGCTCACTGGCCCACTCGGTGGGCGTCCTCCCGGGCGAGCACCCCGCCGGGGACGAACTGGAGGCGCTGGTAGCGGAGTTGAAGGAGCTGCGGGCCCGTACGGTGGCCGACCCGCTGGCCTTCTGGAACCCGCGACCGGCCCCCGGCCGCCCCGACACCTCGGGCTACGACGACGCGGGGCGGCGGCTGGAGGAGATCCGGCGCGAGGTCGAGGCGGTGCTGCACGTGCGCGACGACGCCGAGCACCGGCTCGGGCGGCTGCGGGACGTGATGTCACGGGCCGACCGCACCCTCACCGAGGCGCGCGGCGCCCGGGTGGAGGTGCTGTCGAAGATCCTCGCCTCCGACGTGCCCGCGGTCAGCGGCCCGGCCGCCGCACTGCACGAACGGCTCGCCGCGGCCGAGGAGTTCGCCCGCACCGCGCAGTGGCACCGGCTCTCCCCGCTGCTCGACAGCCTGGAGGGCCACGCGGACGAGGAACTGCTGCGCGCCCGCGAGTCGTTGACCGCGGTCACCGCCCCGCTGGCGGTCCGGGCGGAACTGCGCGGCCGCCTGGACGCCTACCGGGCGAAGGTGGCCCGGCTCGGCATGGCCGAGGACCCGGTGCTGATCGAACGGTACGACCAGGCACGGCGGTTGCTGTGGACCGCGCCCTGCGACCTGGGCGCGGCCGAACGGGCGGTGCGCCGCTACCAGCAGGCCGTCAGCGACCTGGGCGGCACCCCGCGCACCCCCACCGACCGGAGCCCGGCATGAAGGCGCCCGCGGGGACGGCACCGGGGCCGACCTCGGTTGCGGCATCGGGGACTGCCTCGGACACGTCTACGAATGCGGGCTCGCGTGCGATCGCGGGCCGGCGCGCGAGAATCGGCAGCGTCACCACGACCGGCGTACCGGTCGGCATCATGAGCGGCAGTGCGGCAGCGGCAGTCAGGGACCGGGACAGAAACAGGGAAGGCTGAGGGGGAGACCGTGAGCGAGTGCCAGCGACCCGGCTGCGGCGGGACCTTGGAGGACATGGGCGGCGGCGACCTGTACTGCGACACCTGCGGGCTGGCTCCGGCCGCGGCCGCGCCACCGGCCGCCCCGGTGGGCAGCGCGGGTGCGGGCGCGGGATCGGGTGCGGCCGGCGGCTCAGGCTCCGGTGCAGGCTTCGGTACGGGCTCGGGCGGCTCCGGCGGCTCGGGCGGCACCTCCGTCCCCGGCACGTCCTCCGCACCCTCCGCACCCTCCTCCCGCTCCTCGCGCTCCTCCCAGGCCTCCCGCCGGTCGGTCTCCGGGCGGCTCTCCCAGTCCCTCGCCGGCAGCTCCACCGGCCGCTCGGTGTCCGTGCGCAGCACCCGCGGCAGCGGCTCCGGCCCCACCCGCGGCAAGCTGGGCGCCGGCCTGGTCCCGGTACCCACGGTGCCGCGGGCCGACCCGGCCGCCGCTGTGCTGGCCAACCCCGAGGTGCCCGAGCGCAAGCGCTTCTGCAGCAAGGGCGAGTGCGGGGCGCCGGTGGGCCGCAGCCGCGAGGGCCGGCCCGGCCGCACCGAGGGCTACTGCACCAAGTGCGGGCACCCGTACTCCTTCACGCCCAAGCTGCGCCCGGGCGACGTGGTGCGCGGCCAGTACGACGTGGCGGGCTGCATCGCGCACGGCGGCCTCGGCTGGATCTACCTCGCCCGGGACCGCGCGGTCGCCAACCGCTGGGTCGTGCTCAAGGGCCTGCTCGACACCGGCGACGAGGACGCGCTGGCCGCCGCGGTCTCCGAGCGGCGCTTCCTCGCCGAGATCGAGCACCCCAACATCGTGCGGATCTACAACTTCGTCGAGCACCTCGACCAGCGCACCGGCACCCTCGACGGCTACATCGTCATGGCGTACGTCGGCGGCAAGTCGCTCAAGCAGATCGCCAACGAGCGCCGCACCCCCGACGGCAGGCGCGAACCGCTGCCGGTCGCCCAGGCGATCGCGTTCGCCATCGAGGCGCTGGACGCGCTCGGCCACCTGCACAGCCGCAACCTGCTGTACTGCGACTTCAAGGTGGACAACGCGATCCAGACCGAGGACCGGCTCGAACTGATCGACATGGGCGCGGTGCGCCGCATGGACGACACCGAGTCGGCGATCTACGGCACGGTCGGCTACCAGGCGCCGGAGATCGCGGAGGTCGGCCCGTCCGTCGCCTCCGACCTGTACACCGTCGCCCGCACCCTGGCCGTGCTGACCTTCGACTTCCAGGGCTACAGCAACATCTTCGTCGACAGCCTGCCCGACCCCGACAAGATCGAGGTCTTCCAGCGCTACGAGTCGTTCTACCGGCTGCTGGTGCGCGCCACCGACCCGGACCCGCACAAGCGGTTCTCCTCGGCCGAGGAGATGTCCGACCAGCTGCTGGGGGTGCTGCGCGAGGTCGTCGCCCTGGAGTCGGGCACCCCGCGCCCGGCGCTGTCCACCCTGTTCGGGCCGGAACTGCGGGTGGTGGACACGGAGTTGGTGCGGCCGCTGACCGGTGACACCTCGCAGCTGGGCGCGTCGCGGCCGCCGGACGCGCCACGCCGGCCCCGCGCGGACCGGGGCAGGCGGGCGATCCCGGCGCAGGCCGGGCCCGCGGGCGCCCCGGCCGTACCCGGTGCGGCGGGCGGCGGCCCCCTTCCCGGGCCCGGCTCCGTCCCCGGCGCCGTCCCCGTTCCCGTTCCCGGGCGGCCGATCGTCTCCCGGCTCGACGCGGCCGCGGCCGTCCTGGCGCTGCCCGTCCCGCACGTCGACACCGCCGACCCCAACGCCGGCTTCCTGGCCGGCATAGCGGCCGCGGCACCCGGCGAGGCGGTGGCCGCGCTCCGGTCCGCGCCGGTCGACTCCGTGGAGAAGCGGCTGCGCGCGGTGCGGGCCCACCTGGAGCTGGACGACCTGCCGGGCGCCCGCGAAGTGCTGCGCGGCCTCGACGAGTCCGAGGACAGCGCCGACTGGCGGGTGGTCTGGCACCGCGGCCTGGTCGCGCTGTGCACCGCCGACCACGCCACCGCGGCGCTCAGCTTCGACGCGGTCTACGACGCGTTCCCCGGCGAGCCCGCGCCGAAGCTGGCGCTGGGCATCTGCGCGGAGGTACTCGGGCAGCTCGACAACGCCGCCGAGTACTACCGCCTGGTGTGGACCACCGACCACAGCTACGTCAGCGCGGCCTTCGGGCTGGCCCGGGTGCTGCTGAAGTCCGGCGACCGGGCCGGGGCGGTGCGCGCGCTGGAGTCGGTGCCCGAGTCGTCCATCCACTACACCGCCGCCCGGGTGGCCGCCGTCCGGGCCCGGCTGCGCGACCGGGGCCCGCAGGAACCGCTGCTGCCGGACCTGTACTCCGCGGCCCACCAGGTCGAGGCCCTCCAGCGGCAGGGCCTGGACCACGACCGCCGCGAACAGCTCGCCACCGAGGTGTACGGCAGCGCGCTGGACTGGCAGCTGGCCGGCCGGGCCGGCGCGGGGGGTGCGGAGGGCGCGCCCGCGGTGCCGCTGCTCGGCGTCGCGCTGGACGAGCGCGGACTGCGGTTCGGCCTGGAGCGGTCCTACCGGGTGCTCGCCCGGCTGGCCGGCCAGACCGGTACGAGGATCGAACTGGTGGAGCGGGCCAACCGCTTCCGCCCCAGGACCTGGGTGTGAACCGATGCCACCACTGCCCGAGTCGGCGCACAAGGCGCCCGCGGCCCGCCCGGCGATCTGCCCGGGCTGCTCCGAACCGCACGACCCCGGGGACCGGTTCTGCGGTGCCTGCGGCCGCGATCTGAGCGCGCCGCCGCCGGTCGCGCCAGTCTCCCCGGAGGCCGCCGGGGAGCCGGCGGACGGGGCGGACGGCGCGGGCGGTTCGGGTGGCGGCGACACCACCAGCTCCTTCGTGCTCGCTCCCCCGCGGGGTGCCGCCTCCCCGCCGCCCTCCTCCGACGCCACACTCCCGCTCGGCTTCTCCGCCCACGGCGCCGACAGCACCGGCGCCACGGGCAACCGGGGTACGGGCAGCGGCGGTACGGGCAAGGACAGCACGGGCAGCGGCCACCGGGAGGCACCGTCCGGCCCGGTCTGCGTGGCCTGCGGCGTCGGCGGCGTGGACGACGACGGCTACTGCGAGCACTGCGGGCACGCCCAGCCCCGCCAGCGCGACCACCAGGAACGGGAGTTGGCGGGCGTCGCCGCGGTCAGCGACCGCGGGCTGCGCCACCACCGCAACGAGGACGCCTTCGCCCTGGCCACCGCCGCCCTGCCGGGGGGCGCCGCCGCCGTCGCGGCCGTGGTGTGCGACGGCGTGTCCACCGCGTACCGCCCCGACGACGCCTCCGCCGCCGCGGCCACCGCGGGCAGCGACGCCCTGGTCGCCGCCCTGGAACGCGGCACCGCGCCCGACGACGCGATGCGCGAGGCGCTGCTGACCGCCTTCGACGCGGTCGGCGCGCTCGCCGCGGAGGAGCCCAAGGAGCCGATCCACCGCAACTCCCCGGCGTGCACCTACGTCAGCGCGGTCGTCACCGGCCAGGTCTTCACCGTCGGCTGGATCGGCGACAGCCGCGCGTACTGGGTGCCCGACGACCGCGAGCGGCCCGCCGCCCGCCTCACCGAGGACGACTCGTGGGCGGCGCGGATGGTCGAGGCCGGGCTGATGTCGGAGGCCGAGGCGTACGCCGACGCGCGCGCCCACGCGATCACCGGCTGGCTCGGCGCGGACGCCGCGGAGGTCGACCCGCACGTGGCCGCCTTCCAGCCGGAGTGCCCGGGCGTGGTCGTGGTGTGCACCGACGGGCTGTGGAACTACGCCGAGTCGGCCGCGGAGATGGCCGAGGCGGTACCGGCCGACGCCCGCACCAGGCCGCTGGCGAGCGCGCGTTCGCTGCTCGGCATGGCGCTGGACGGGGGCGGCCACGACAACGTAACGGTCGCGGTGCTGCCGTTCCCGGCAGCGGCCGCAGGGGCAGGATCACCCTCCGCGTAGCCGGTCCGGGCGCGGCGCGCAGGCGCACCGCGCACGGCGGGGGCGGACGAGCACAGCGTGAAGGAGTACAGGAAGCGATGCCCAGTCTTTCGAAGTCGAACGTGCCGCAGTTCTCCGTGGACGTCTACCAGAACGCGTACCTGCCCGAGGGCGGCCGCGAGGTCAACGCGATCGTCACGGTGACCTCGACCGGCGGCGGCACGTCCGGCGGCCTGCCGCTGCCGGGTGGCGCGCCGTCGGCCGGTGTGGTCATCATGGTCGACTGCTCCGGCTCGATGGAGTACCCGCCGACGAAGATGCGCAACGCCCGGGACGCGACCGCGGCCGCCATCGACACGCTGCGCGACGGGGTGTCGTTCGCGGTGGTGGCCGGCACCCACCAGGCCCGCGAGGTCTACCCGGCCGACGGCGGCCTGGCGGTGGCCGACGCGCACACCCGCGCGCAGGCCAAGCAGGCGCTGCGCAAGCTCACCTCGGGCGGCGGCACCGCGATCGGGACCTGGCTGCGGCTGGCCGACCGGCTGCTGTCCGGCTCCGACGTCGCGATACGGCACGGCATCCTGCTCACCGACGGCCGCAACGAGCACGAGAAGCCGGAGGACCTGCGCGGCGCACTGGACCACTGTGCCGGCCGCTTCACCTGCGACGCGCGCGGGGTCGGCACGGACTGGGAGGTCAAGGAGGTCACCGGGATCGCCTCGGCGCTGCTCGGCTCGGTGGACATCGTCGCCGACCCGGCCGGTCTGGCCGCGGACTTCCAGGCGATGATGGAGAACGCGATGGGCAAGGAGGTCGCCGACGTGAGCCTGCGGGTGTGGACCCCGCAGAACGCCGAGATCGCCTTCGTCAAGCAGGTCGCGCCCACCGTGGAGGACCTGACCGGGCGGCGGACGCAGGCCGGCCCGCGGATCGGGGACTACCCGACCGGGTCATGGGGCGACGAGTCGCGCGACTACCACGTCTGTGTGAAGGTGCCGCCGGTCGTCGTCGGCCAGGAGATGCTCGCCGCGCGGGTCTCGCTGGTGCTCCCGGAGCCCGACGGCAGCACGCAGGTGCTGGCGCAGGGCCTGGTGCGGGCGCTGGGCACCGACGACATGGCGGCCTCCACCCGGATCAGCCCGCAGGTGGCCCACTACACCGGGCAGGCCGAGCTGGCGCAGGTGATCCAGCAGGGCTTGGAGGCCCGCAAGTCCGGGGACATGGACTCCGCCACGGCCAAGCTGGGCCGCGCGGTGCAGCTCGCCAACGCCTCCGGCAACGAGGACACCGCCAAGCTGCTGGCCAAGGTGGTGGACGTGGTCGACGCCGCGAACGGTACTGTGCGGTTGAAGCCCAAGGTCGCCGACGCGGACGAGATGACCCTGGAAACGCGGTCGACGAAGACCGTACGCGTGAAGAAGTAGCCATCGGGTACAACGTGCTCGCGCACAACCTTTGGAGCCGCCCGAACCCGGCGGAGGGGGAGCCGACACCATGCCGATCTGTGCCAACGGCCATCAGAACAGCGCCACCGACTGGTGCGAGGTCTGCGGCGTGCTGTTGACGGCACCGGCCGCGGGATCGCGGCCGGCGTCCTCCGCGACGTCGTCCTCGTCCTCGCCGTACTCGACGCCGCCGTCCTCGCCCTCGCCCCCCGGTTTCGGCGGCGAGGGCGAGGGCGGCGAACACTGCCCGAGCTGCGGGACGCCGCGGGAGGGGGCGGCGCTGTTCTGCGAGGGCTGCCGCTACAACTTCCTCACCCACACGCCGACCGTGGTGCCGTCGCAGCCGGTTCCGCAGCCGGTTCCGCAGCCGGTCCCGCCGCCCGACTACCCGCCGTACCAGCGGGAGGACTCGCAGGCCTCGCGGCCCTCGCAGGTCAACCGCCCGGCGGAGTCGGTGCCGGACGGCTCGGTCACGGTCGGCTCCGGCTCGGGGGACTTCGAGCTGGAGCCGCCGTCCAGGCCCGCCCGGCGCTCGGACACCGGCGGCACCGGGAGCGGCCCGACCGGCTCCACCAGCAGCGGCCGGTCGTCCTCCGCGGCCGCGGGCACCAGCGCCGGCTGGGTGGCGGTGATCGCGGCGGACCGGGCGTACTTCACCGCGATGATGGCCCGCAGCGGCCCGGACGCCGGGCAGCTGTACTTCCCGGCGTTCTCCCCCGAGGTGGAGCTGCCGCTCACCGGGCACCAGGTCACGATCGGCCGCCGCCGGCACAGCACCGGCGAGGCGCCCGACATCGACCTGTCCCGCTCCCCGGAGGACCCGGGGGTCTCGCACCACCACGCGGTGCTGGTCCAGCAGCCCGACGGCTCCTGGTCGGTGGTCGACCAGGACTCGACGAACGGGACCACCGTCAACCTCGCCGAGGAGTCCATCCGGCCCTACCTGCCGGTGCCGCTCGCCGAAGGGGACCGGGTGCACGTCGGCGCGTGGACGACGATCACGCTGCGCAGGGCCTGAGCGCCGCCCGCGCGAGCCGGCCGGCCGGCCGCCGGTCAACCGCCGGTGAGCGGCCAGGTCAGCGGGCCGTCGGGGCGGTCCCGCCAGATCCACTGGTGCGTCCCGTCCACGGTCAGGCCGTAGCGGGTCCGGTCCGCGCCCCCGCCGAACACCCGTGCGGCCAGGCCGTGTTCGGGTGCCCCGGCCGGCGCGCCGGCCGCGCCCCGCAGCGGCACGAAGTACGCGGGAGTGTCCAGGAACCGCCCCTGCGCGCGCCCAGGACCGTACACCGTCAGCGCCACCAGCCCCGCGGCCAGCGGCAGCAGCACCAGCCCGCCCGGCACGCACTGCTCCAGCCACGCCGGCGGCACCGACGGCAGCTCGCAGGTCGCCATGACCCGCTGGTACGGGGCGCCCGGCGGGTGGCCGAACGCGCCGTCGCCGGTGACCACCTCGACCGAGCGGGCCGCCTCGGTGCCGTACGCGTCCAGGTGGGCGCGGGCCGCGGCCGTGATCTCCGGCTCCAGGTCGATCGTGGTGACCGTGCCGGGGCCGAGCCGGTGGGCCATCAGCGCCGCGTTGTAGCCGGTGCCCGCGCCGATCTCCAGCACCCGTTCCCCGCCGTGCACCTCCAACGCCTGGCACATCAGCGCCATCAGCGACGGCTGGCTGCTGGAGGAGACCAGTTCGCCGCCGACGACACGGGTGGCGATCGGCCGGTCCTCGTAGGCCCCGGCGAGCAGCCGCCCGGTGCGCTCCTCGCCCTCCTCCAGCACGAACAGCTCCCGCGGGACCTCGGCGAAGGCCGCCCGCCAGGCGGGGTCGGTCAGGCCGCCCCCGGCCACGATCCGGTCGACCATCCGGGCCCGCAGCTCCCCCGGGGCGGCGGCGTGCCGCTGCTCGTACCGCTGCCCGTGGCGCCAGTAGCGCCCGTCCTCCGGCCAGGTCCCGGCCATACCTCCATGGTGCGCCGGAAGGCCCGCCGACACGAACCGCCCCGCCTGCCGGCCTTCCGCCCGCCCCTTCCCGCTTCCCTTCCCTTCGGGAGCGGGCGCCGCGTCTGCGACGATGGAAGGGTGAATGAGATCCGGCGCGGCGAGTTGCAGCAGCAGACGTTCTACGAACTCGTCGGCGGCGAGGAGACCTTCCGCCGCCTCGTACACCGCTTCTACCTGGGCGTCGCCGACGACCCCGAGCTGCGGGCGATGTACCCCGAGGAGGACCTCGGCCCGGCCGAGGAGCGCCTCACCCTGTTCCTGATGCAGTACTGGGGCGGCCCGCGCACCTACAGCGACGAGCGCGGCCACCCGCGGCTGCGGATGCGGCACATGCCCTTCGCCGTCGACCGCGCCGCCCACGACGCCTGGCTGCGCCACATGCGCGCCGCCGTCGACGAGCTCCAACTCCCCGGCGACCAGGAACGCCAGCTCTGGGACTACCTCGTCTACGCCGCCGCCTCCATGGTCAACACCCCCGGCTGACCCCGGCCGCCGGCCCCCTCTGCCCCCGTGTGACCCCCGGCCGTCCCTTCGGCGGCGCCCGATCCGTCCGCTGGCCGGACCATCACGATCGGATTGCGACATACGCCGCACCGCTTCTGCGCCGCAGCTCTCTTTGAGAGCATCTCGTCAGCATCTGACGGGGGGAACACGTGACCGGATTCGTGCTGCTCCGTGTCCGGGCCCACCGGCTGCTGCTCGCGGCCGCGCTCCTGACGGTGCTGCTCACCACGTGCGTGCTCGCGACCTTCACCGCCTTCACGGGGGCGATCGGTGACGCGGCCCTGCGCCGCACCCTCCAGCACCAGGCCGCCGGGCAGGCCACCGTCGAGGTCACCAGCGACCTGAACGGCACGACCACGGGCGCCGTCGACACCGCGGTACGGCGGCACCTGCGCACCTCGTTCGCCGGGCTGCCCACCACCGTGCGCGGCAGCACCCGCTCCGGCCCGTACGGCCTGCCGAAGACGCCCCGGACCACCGGAAAGCCCGCGGACGGCGACCCCGACCTGACCCTGCTCGCCACCTTCGACCGGGCCCAGGTCCGCCTGGTGAAGGGCAGTTGGCCGACCGCGGCCGCACGCGGCGCGACGCGGGTGCAGGTCGCGGTCCCCGAAGTGGCCGCGCAGGCGCTGGGCACCGCCCCCGGCGACGTCCTGACCCTCACCGACCGGTTGGGCGGCGCCCCGCTGACGATCCAGGTCAGCGGCGTCTTCCAGCCACGCGACCCGGCCTCCCCGTACTGGCACCTCGACCCGCTGGGCGGGCGCGGCGCGCACACCGTCGCCTTCACCACCTACGGGCCGATGCTCGCCGACCCGGGCAGCTTCGGCTCCGGCCGGGTCACCGCCGCCGCGATGTCCTGGCAGGCCACCGGGGACTTCCGGCAGGCCGGCAGCCATGACATGGACCGGCTGGAGAACGGCGTCCGGCAGACCCTCTACGCGCTCCACGACGACCAGGCCACCTCCACCACCACCGCCACCAGCGACCTGCCCGCGCTGCTCGACGCGCTGCGCCGCAGCATGCTGGTGACCCGCTCGACGCTGCTGATCGGCGCGCTGCAACTGGTGATCCTCGCCGGGTTCGCGCTGCTGCTGGTGGCCGGGCTGCTCGCCGAGGAACGGGCCGGGGAGACCGCGCTGCTGCGGGCCCGCGGCGGCTCACGGGCCCGGGTCGCCCGGCTGGCCGGCGCGGAGTCGCTGCTGCTCGCGGTGCCCGCGGCAGTCCTCGCCCCGCTGCTGGCCGGGCCGATCACCCGGCTGCTGGCCGGCACCGGCGCCATGGCCCGTACCGGGGTCAGCCTCGGCTCGGGCAGCACCGGCCCGGCCTGGCTGGTCGCCGGGGCCGCCGCGCTCGCCTGCGCCGGCGCGGTGATCGTGCCCGCGCTGCGCACCGGCGGCGCCGACTCCGCCGAGCGGGCCGCGCGCTCCCGGCGCCGCTCCCTGCCGGGCGCGGTGCAGGCCGGCGCCGACGTCGGGCTGCTGGTCGTCGCCGCCATCGCCTACTGGCAGCTGGACCGGCGCGCGTCGGGCAGCGGCGCGCTGAGCACCAACGCGGGCGGCGGCCTCGGGGTGGACCCGATCCTCGTCGCCGCGCCCGCGCTGTGCCTGCTGGCCGGCACCGTGCTGGTGCTGCGGCTGCTGCCGCTGGTCGCGCGGCTCGGCGAGCGGCGGGCCGAGCGCGGCCGGGCGCTGCCGCTGGCGCTGGCCGGGTGGCAGCTCGCGCGGCGGCCGCGGCGCGGCGCGGGCGCGGCACTGCTGCTGGTGCTGGCGATCGCGATGGGCGTCTTCTCCATCGGGCAGAGCGCGAGCTGGGACCGCTCGCAGCGCGACCAGGCCCAGTTCGCGGTCGGCGCCGACCTGCGGGTGACCGGCATGACCACCCCGCCGTTCGGGCAGCCCGGGATCTTCGCCCGGCAGGCGGGCGTCGCGGCGGCGGCACCGGCCACCCGCACCGGCCTCTACCTCGACCAGAACCGTACGGCGAGCGTGCTGGCCATCGACTCCGAGCAGGGCGGGAAGGCGATGCGGTTCCGCTCCGACCTCACCGGGGGGCGGTCGGCCGCCGCGGTGCTGGCGCCGCTGCGCCAGGGGGTTCGGGCCGGGGGCGGGTTCGCGCTGCCCTCCGGCACCCGGCAGGCCGCCTTCGAGGCGGTGCTGCGGCCCGCGGCGGGCTCCCCCGGCGGCGCCGCGGTCGTCCACCACGTCGCCGTCACCGTCCTGGACGCCGACGGCGTCCCGTACTCCGTCCCGCTCGGCGACGTACCCGCCGACGGCAAGCAGCACCGGCTGCTCCTGGACCTCGCCGCACCTGCCGGCACCACGGACGGCGCACCCGCCGGACCGCTGCACGTCACCGCCGTCAGCGTCGGCTTCGACATGCCCGCCCAGGGCGGCACCTACGCCCTGACGCTGTCGACCCCGCAGGTCACCGGCGGTTCGGGCGCGGTTCGTACGCTGACGGTGCCCGCGCAGCAGTGGTCGGCCGCGCCCTCCTACGACGACCCGGCGCTCGCCGAACTGCCCGGCGCGCACGCCCCGTCGTCCGACGTGCCGCGGGTCGGCGGGGCCGCGACGCTGTCCCTGGGCTACGGCACCGGGTCGGTGCGGGTCGCCTCGAACGCGTACGACTCGGCACCGACCGGCACCGTGCTGGTCCGCGCGCCCAGCGCCGACCCGGCCGCCGTGGCGGGTGTCGCCACCGACGACTTCCTCGCCGCGCAGCACGCGAAGGTCGGCGGCCGCGTCACCGTGCAACTGGGCGGCATCCAGGTGCCGGTGCGGGTCGTGGGGGCGGTCCGCGCGATCCCCGGGCTGGGCGACGGCACGGGGTCCGGGGCGGATAGTTCCTCGGCCGCGTCCTCCGGGTCCTCCTCCACCGGGTCGGACGCGGACGACGGCGGCGCGGACGCGGGCCGCGACCAGGACGTCGGCGGCATGGTCGTCGACCTGCGCGCGGTCAACCAGTTCCTCCAGTCCCACGACGGCCAGGCCATGGAGCCCACCGAGTGGTGGGTCGCCGCCCGGCCGGGCGCGGTCGCGCGGACCGCCGCCGCGCTGCGCGCCCGTACCGACGTCGACACCGTCCTGGTCGCCGACGAGACCGCCGCCGACCTGCGCGCGGACCCGCTGGGCGCGGGCCCGCAGTCGGCGCTGCCGGCCGCCGTGGTGGCCGCGGCGGTGCTGGCCGCGGTCGGTTTCGCGGTCTCCGCGGCCGGCGCCGTGCGGGAGCGCACCGCGGAGTTCGCGATCCTGCGGGCGCTGGGGGCGCCCCGGCGCCAACTGGCCCGGGTGATCGCGGCCGAACAGGGGCTGCTGGTGCTGGTGTCGGTGGTCGTCGGTGTGGCGCTCGGCGCGCTGCTGACCCGGCTGGTGGCCCCGCTGATCGTGCTGACCCCGC
This sequence comes from Streptomyces sp. CA2R106, assembly GCF_037034245.1. Lineage (NCBI taxonomy): Bacteria > Bacillati > Actinomycetota > Actinomycetes > Kitasatosporales > Streptomycetaceae > Streptomyces > Streptomyces sp. CA2R106. Next base: position 244,151 of record NZ_JBAGKC010000009.1, on the reverse strand, counting down.
AGGCCACGACGCCGACGCCGGCCCTGCTGGTACGGCTGCCGGCCGGGCGCGTACTGGAACTGCTCGCGGAGGTCCTGGTGGTGCCGGTGCTGGTGGTGCTGGCGACGGCGGTACGGCGCGGCGATCCGGCGACGGCGCTGCGGCGGCAGGGGGAGGACTGAGATGGCGGCGGCACGGGAACAGGGATCTGCCGTACCGGAGCCGGACGGTGGGGTCGTAGCCGGGGACGGTGCGCGCGCGGGTGCCGGTGGTGCGGGCCGGGACGGGGGCGCGGCCGGGGACGGCGGGGGTGTGCGGCTCGCCTGGGTACGGGTGCGGCTGCGCTCGGCCCGCGGCGCGGCGCTCGCGACGTTCGCGCTGGTCCTGGCCACCGCCTTCCTCGCCGCCGCGCTGCCGCGGGCCGTGGACCGCTACGAGGACCGGGCACTGCGGCAGACGGTACTGGCCGGGCAGTTCCCGGACCGCGGGGTCGCGCTGACCGAGGACTACGACGCGCGGCAGGGGCTCGGCGGCACCTCGCCGCTCGACCCGTCCGGCATCGGCAGCGTGCAGACCGCGGTCCGCTCGCTGCTGGCCGGCGCCGCGCCGCTCGCGCCGGGCGCCGCGGTGTACGGGGCGCGGACCGCCAAGGAGTCCGGGGTCCCCGACCAGGGCCTGCCGCTCACCTCCTCGCACCTGCCGACCGCCGACCTCGTGGCGCAGGCCGATGTCGGCGCGCACGCGCGGCTGCTGTCCGGCCGGCTGCCGCACGCCCCGCGCAGTTCGGCCCAGGACGCGTCCGCGCCGGTCGTCGAGGCGGCCGTGACGGAGCGGACCGCCCAGGTGCTCCATCTGAAGGTCGGCCGCACCCTCCACCCGCAGGGGCTGAGCCCGACCCCGCTGACCGTGCGCATCACCGGCATCGTCGCCCCACGCGACCCCGCCGCCGCGTACTGGAACGAGGACGGCGACATGCTCGGCCCGGTGGTGAACGAGCAGCCGGCCGGCGTCGGCGAAGCGCCCCACACCTACTGGCACTTCACGCTGCTCACCGACCCCGCCGCCGCCGTCCTGCTGCCGCGGCTCGGCGCGGGCGTCACCCTCTACTGGTACGAGCCGATGGCCGTCGGCCGGCTGACCGCGCACGGCGTCCCGGCACTGCGCGGCACGCTGGACTCGCTGTCCGGCGGCCCGCTGGCCGCCCGGCTCCAGGACACGGTCGGCGCACCGGTGGACATCGGCGACGGACTGGCCACCGTGCTCGGCGAGTTCGTCCGGGAGCGCGACGCCACCGCGCCGCTGGTGCTGGTGGCCGCGGTCGGCGTCGGCACCACGGCGCTGGCTGTGCTGCTGATGGCCGGCGGGCTCGCGGAGGAACGGCGGCGCGCCGAGATCGTGCTGCTGCGGGCGCGCGGGGGTTCGCTGCGCGCCGTGACGGGGCGGCTCGCCGCGGAGACCGCCGCGGCGGCCGTGCCGGGCGGGGTGGTCGGCGCGCTGCTCGCGGTGGTGCTGCTGCCGACCGGCCGCTGGCTGCTGCCGGTGCTGCTGGCCGCGCTGGCCACCGCGGTCGTGGTGGTGGCGCTGCCGGTGCGGGCCGGGTTCGCGGTGCGGCGGCCGCGGCCGGGCGGGCGGGAGGACGTGGCGACGGCCCGCCCGTCACGGCGCCGGCTCGTGGTCGAACTGACGGTGGTGGTGCTGACGGTGGGCGCGGTGGCGGCACTGCGGCAGCGGGGCGGCGGTTCGGGCACGGACCCGTTCCTGGCCGCGGCTCCCGTGCTGGTGGCGATCGCCGCCGCACTGGTCCTGCTGCGGCTGTACCCGGTGCCGCTGCGGCTGCTGGCTCGTCCGGCGGCGCGGCTGAGCGGCGCGGTCACCCACCTCGGCCTGGCCCGTGCGGGCCGCTCCTCGACGGGTGGCCAACTGCCCCTGCTGGCGGTGCTGGTGGCGCTGACCGTGACGTCGTTCGGCGGCTCGGTGCTGGCGGGGATCAGCCAGGGCCGGGACCGGGCGGCCGCGGCGACGGTCGGCGCCGACGCGCGGCTGGACGCGGCCACCTCCACGCTGTCCCCGCGGCTGCCGGGCGCCGTACGCAAGGTGCCCGGGGTCGGTCTGACCACCACGGCGCGGGTGGAGCAGAACTCGGCCGACGCGACCTTCAGCGAGTCGTACGCGGTGGTGCTGGTCGACCCGGCCTCGTACGACAAGCTGACCCGCGCGGTGGGGCTGCCGTCCTTCCGGTCCGGCGCCCTGTCCGGGCACCGGGGCACGGGGGCGGACGAGGTGCTGCCCGCGGTGCTCTCGCCGGGCCTGGCCGAGCAGGTCGGCCAGGGGACGGTGTCGCTCAGCACCGGCCTGGGCAGCACCGACATCCGCGCCGCGGGCGTACTGCCGACCACACCGGCCGCGCCCGGCGGCGAGTTCGTGCTCGTGTCGGCGGCCTCGGTCGCCGCGCTGCACCCGGTCGCCGGGGCGGACACGCTGGAGGAGCCCACGACGCTGCTGGCGATGGCGGCGCCCGGCCGGCACATCGACGCGGCGGCGCTGCGCAAGGTGGCGGCCATGGACACCTCGTCGGTGTCGGTCCTGCTGCGCAGCCAGGAGCGGGCCGCGCTCGCCGACACCCCGTTGCAGCGCGGGGCCCGGAACCTGTACCTGGCGGCGGTCGCGGCCGGCGCGGGCTACAGCGCGCTGGCGCTGCTGCTGTCGCTGCTCCAGGCGGCGCCGGGGCGGGCCACCGTGGTGGCCCGGCTGCGCACGATGGGCATGACGCGGCGGCAGGCGCGGCGGCTGGTGCTGCTGGAGACGCTGCCGCAGGTGCTGCTGGCGGCGGTCGGCGGGGTGCTGGTGGGTCTGGCGGCGGTGCCGCTGCTCGGGCCGGGCATCGACCTGCGGGCGCTGACGTTCGGGACCGGGCCGCGCGACTTCACCCCGGTCGACTTCGGGCTGGGGCTGCGGGCGAACCCCTGGGCCCTTGCCCTGCCGTCGGCGGGGCTGCTGATACTGGCGTGTGCGGTGCTGCTGGCGCAGACATGGCTGTCGGGACGGCGGCGGGAGAGCACGGAACTGAGAGCGGGGGACCGGGTATGAGCGGGGATGTGCGGGGCGCGGGGGCGGGGGGCACGGGTCCGGCGGGTGTAGGTGCGGCCGGTGCGGGGACGGCGGGCGCGGGTGGTGCGGCTGGTGCGGGTGCGGCCGGTACGGACGGGCGGCCGGCGGTACGCAGCCTCGCCGACCTGGAACAGCAGGCCGCCGCCCGCCGGGACGGCCCCGCCTACGGGCATGACGCGCTGATCAGCTGCGACCGCCTGGTACGGATCTTCACCGCGGACGGCGTCGAGGTGCAGGCGCTCCAGGGCCTGGACCTGCTGGTCGGCAAGGGCGAGCTGATGGCACTGGTCGGCGCGTCCGGGAGCGGCAAGTCCACCCTGCTGAACATCCTCGCCGGCCTGGACGTCCCCACCGCGGGCGCCGCCTCCGTCGGCGGCTACGACCTGCTCGCCATGGACGCCGCCGCCCGCCTCGAGTACCGGCGGCGCGTGGTCGGCTTCGTCTGGCAGCAGACCGCCCGCAACCTGCTGCCCTACCTGACCGCGGCCCAGAACGTGGTGCTGCCCATGCAGCTCGCCGGCCGCGGCGGTCCCCGCGCCAAGCGCCACCGGGCCGCCCGGGCCGCCGAACTGCTCGACATGGTCGGCGTCGGCCACTGCCGCGACCGGCGGCCCGGCCAGATGTCCGGCGGCGAGCAGCAGCGCGCCGCGATCGCCGTCGCGCTGGCCAACGACCCTGCCGTGATCCTCGCCGACGAGCCGACCGGCGAGCTGGACTCCGCCACCGGCGAGCAGGTCTTCGCGTCCTTCCGCACCGCCAACGAGGAGCTGGGCACCACCGTGGTCGTGGTCACCCACGACCACGCGGTCTCCAGCTCCGTCCGGCGCACGGTCGCCATCCGCGACGGCCGCACCGCCTCCGAGGTGGTCCGCCGCACCGAAATCGACGAGCACGGCCAGGAGTCGGTCGTCGCCCGGGAGTACGCCACCGTCGACCGCGCCGGGCGGCTCCAGCTGCCCCGCGACTACACCGACGCCCTGGACATCCGCTCCCGGGTGCTGCTGGAGCTGGAACAGGACCACATCGGGGTCTGGCCGGACCGCCCGGAGCAGTAGGGCCGCGCCGGCGGCCGGTCAGGAAGGCGAGACCGTCAGCCCGGACGCCCCGGACGCCGAGCGCGTCGCCACCGAGCCGTAGCCGGTGCGCAACCGCAGCCACGGGCCGGCCGCGAGCACCGCGACCGCCTCGCCCGCGGCCTCGCCGGAACGCCGCGCGGGCAGGAACCCGAGCGCGTGGGCGGCGTGCACCACGCGCAGGGTCACCCCGGCCCCGCCGCCGGGCAGCGGCCGGCTCCACAGCTCCTCGGCGAGCGCGTCCAGCTCCGCCCGGGAACGCCGCTCCGGCACCAGCGCCTCCGTCCGCGCCCGGAACTCCGCGACCGCCCTCGCCGCGACCTCCCGTACGACGGCCGCCTCCAGCTCCGCGACCCGCCGCCAGCCCTCCCGCGGCGGCAGCAGCCCGGCCCAGGCCGGACCCGTGACGGACGGCGGCACCGTGAACCGCCCGCCCCCGACCGCCTCCCCGACCGCCTCCAGCAACTGCCCGGCCGACACCGTCGCGTCCACCGCCGCCGCTATCCCGTCGCCGCCGAGCGCCAGGCTCTTGACCGCCAGCACCCCACCGAACGGCGGCTGCCCGAACACGCCGAGCGCCGCCTCCCCGGCCGCGGAACGCAACCGCACCACCGCGGCCTTGTCCCACCTCACCAACCGCCCCAGGAACGCGGCGAGGTCGGCCTCCACCACCGCCGCCCCGCCCGGTCCCTCGGCGAAGCCGAGCCGCACACTCACCCGACCACGGCCCCCTCGTCGCGGTAGCGCTCCAGGAACGCCCGCTCCTCCTCGGTGATCCGCCGCGGCCGCTGCTCGGCCAGCAGGTACGGCACCACGACCGTCGCCGCCCGCGCGTACACCGCCTCGTCGTCCTTCACCTCGTACCTGACCGTCATCGACGCGGCGTTGATGCTGTCCACCCACGTCTCGATCGCCACCGGCTCGTACCGGTGCACCAGAGGCCGCAGGTAGTCGATCTCGTGCCGCGCCACCACCGACCCGCCCGAGAACGTGCCCCCGCCTTCCCTGTCCGCCAGCCGGAACATCAGGTCGATCCGCGCTTCCTCCAGATACCGCAGGAACAGCACGTTGTTGACGTGCCCGTACGCGTCCATGTCGCCCCAGCGCAGCGGACAGCGGAAGACGTGCCGGGCCATCAGCCGCGCGTCAGCTTCTTGTACGTGGCCCGGTGCGGGCGCGCCGCGTCCGGCCCCAGCCGCTCGACCTTGTTCTTCTCGTACGACTCGAAGTTGCCCTCGAACCAGAACCACTTCGAGTCGCCCTCGTACGCCAGGATGTGCGTCGCCACCCGGTCCAGGAACCACCGGTCGTGGGAGACGACCACGGCCGCACCCGGGAACTCCAGCAGCGCGTTCTCCAGCGACGACAGCGTCTCCACGTCGAGGTCGTTGGTCGGCTCGTCGAGCAGCAGCAGGTTCCCGCCCTGCTTGAGGGTCAGCGCCAGGTTGAGCCGGTTGCGCTCACCACCGGACAGCACCCCGGACGGCTTCTGCTGGTCCGGGCCCTTGAAGCCGAACGCCGACACGTACGCCCGCGACGGCATCTCCACCTGTCCGACGTTGATGTAGTCCAGGCCGTCCGAGACGACCTCCCACAGCGTCTTCTTCGGGTCGATGTTCGCCCGGCCCTGGTCCACGTACGAGATCTTCACCGTCTCGCCGACCTTGATGGTGCCGGAGTCCGCCTGCTCCAGGCCCTGCAGCATCTTGAACAGCGTGGTCTTGCCGGCGCCGTTCGGCCCGATGACGCCGACGATGCCGTTGCGCGGCAGCGTGAACGACAGGTCGTCGATCAGCACCTTCTCGCCGAACGCCTTGTGCAGGTGGTCCACCTCGACCACGACCGACCCGAGCCGCGGGCCCGGCGGGATCTGGATCTCCTCGAAGTCCAGCTTCCGCATCTTGTCGGCCTCGGCGGCCATCTCCTCGTACCTGGCCAGTCGGGCCTTCGACTTGGCCTGCCGCCCCTTGGCGTTGGAGCGGACCCACTCCAACTCCTCCTTCAGGCGCTTCTGCCGCTTGGCGTCCTTCTGCCCCTCGACCTTCAGCCTGGACGCCTTGTTCTCCAGGTACGTCGAGTAGTTGCCCTCGTACGGCAGCGCCCGGCCGCGGTCCAGCTCAAGAATCCACTGCGCGACGTTGTCCAGGAAGTACCGGTCGTGGGTCACGGCCACCACGGTGCCCGGGTACTTCGCCAGGTGCTGCTCCAGCCACTGCACCGACTCCGCGTCGAGGTGGTTGGTCGGCTCGTCCAGCAGCAGCAGGTCCGGCGCCTCCAGCAGCAGCTTGCACAGCGCCACCCGGCGCTTCTCGCCACCGGACAGGTTCGTCACCGGCCAGTCCCCGGGGGGGCAGCCGAGCGCGTCCATCGCCTGCTCCAGCTGTGCGTCCAGGTCCCACGCGTTCGAGTGGTCCAGCTGCTCCTGGAGCTTGCCCATCTCCTCCAGCAGCGCGTCGGAGTAGTCCGTCGCCATCTGCTCGGCGATCTCGTTGAACCGGTCGAGCTGCGCCTTCGTCTCCGCGACGCCGTCCTGCACGTTCTCCAGGACCGTCTTCGACTCGTCGAGCGGCGGCTCCTGGAGCAGCATCCCCACGCTGTAGCCCGGCGACAGGAACGCGTCCCCGTTCGACGGCTGCTCCAGCCCCGCCATGATCTTCAGCACGGTGGACTTACCGGCGCCGTTCGGGCCGACCACACCGATCTTCGCGCCCGGCAGGAAGCTCAGCGTCACATCATCGAGGATGACCTTGTCGCCGTGCGCCTTACGCGTCTTGCGCATCGTGTAGATGTACTCAGCCAAGAGAAACCGTCCGGCAATCGAGAAGGGCCAATGTGCGGCTCCGCCGCGTGAGGGCAGATACGCCCCATCTTGCCAGCCGTCCGCCCCAGGGGGCGAACGGGTAGGTCAGCCCCGCCCCGTACCCGAACCGTTCCCGGCCCGCCCCGCCCGTCCCCGCGGCCCGGTCCGGCCCCGGCGGAGCCGGTCCAACCGGTTCGGCCGCACCGGAGCCGGCCGAGCCTGGGACTGCCGTGCCTGCGCCGGCCGGGCCTGACCGTCCCGGGCCCGGCGGGACCGGGCGGTCAGGCGGACCGGGCGGTCAGGCGGGCTGGACGGACAGGCGCGCCCGCCCGTCCAGCCGGCTCACACCGATCAGGCGGCGGAGTTCTTGCGCGCGTTGCGGCGGAAGAAGAAGACCGCTCCCCCACCGACCACCACGAGGGCGACCGCTATGCCCGCGATCATCGGGGTGGCGCTGCTGCTACCGGTCTCGGCGAGGTTGCCGGTGTCGGAGGCGGACGCCGGGCTGGGCTGGTTGGTCGCCGGAATGGTCGGCGGCGCGGTGGCCGCCTTGCAGTCCAGCACGCCCTTGAACGTCTTCACCGACTTGTCGGGCAGCGCGATGTCGATCTTGTAGCCCTGGTCCTCGGCGACGGGGACCGTGATCGTCTGCGACTCGCCGGGGGCGATGGTGTAGGTCTTCCCCTCCAGCGTGAAGGTGAAGGACTCGTCGCCCTTGTTGCTGGCACTGACGTCCACACCGGACTTGGAGCAGTTCACCTGCGCCGACAGCGCCGGTATCGGGCCCTGGTCCGCCCACGTGGCCGTCGCGGTGGCCTTGATCTCCGACTGGCTGGTGCCGGCCAGGATCATGGTCTGGCTCGGGCCGTTGGTCTTGGAGTTGGTACCCGCGAAGGCGCGACCGACCGGCACGCTGGTCGTCGCGGACACCGTCACCGAGGTGCTGCCCTCCTTGGTGCCCGCGGGCACGTCGAAGTACAGCTGGCTGCCGTCCGAGACCGACGTGACCGGCTTGCCGTCACCGTCGACGAGCTTCACGCCGTCGGGCGCGTCAGCGGCCAGGACCGCCTGGGCACCGGTCGCGCTGGTGTGCGCGGTGATCGGGCCGATCCGCCCGCCGGACTTGCCGGACACCGACGGCGGAGTGAGCTCCAGCGACGGCGACGGCTCCGCGACGGCCTGCGCGGACTGGTCGAGGTAGTCCGCCAGCTTCTCCGCGGCCGGGTCGTTCGCGGCGGCCTTCGGGTCGTCCGAGAGCCGCCAGATCGCGACCTGGGTGCCGGCCGCGGCCGACTCCTTGGTCAGCGGACCCGATCCCGCGGTGGTCGCCAGCGCGCCGAGGTCGTTGACCGTCGGGAAGGAGTGCTGGAGTATCCAGGTGATCTTCCCGGCCACGTCCTTGTCCCGGCCCTCCTGGGTCAGGGACGTCGCGCTCCAGGGGACCTCGTGGTAGACGGCGTTGCCGCTGGTGTCGGCGCCCCTGTAGAGGTCGATGCAGTAGGTGTAGACGCTGGTGCCGTCGTCGAGCTTCAGCTGGAACAGGCCGGCCAGCTCGGGAGCGGACTTGCCGCTCTTGTCGGTCACGGTCGCGCCGCCGTACATACCCGGTGCGAGCTCGCCGAGCTTGCCGGTCGCGCCGCCGGACGTCGTGGTGGCTGTGCTGTCACCGGAGTTGCCGCCGTCGGCGGCGGCCGTGGTCGCGCCGGCGAACACGCCGGCCGCGAGCAGGCCGGCCGTGACACCGGCCGCCGCGAAGCGGGCAGCACCCCGTCTGTAGGTGTTGAACATGAATTTTCCCCTCCGGGCGAGGTACCTGGTCGTGATGAAGGGGTTGACCCCGCCTGTGCCGAGCCCCCGTACATACGAACGCCGAAATCCTAGGAACCGCGCATGTGATCCCCACAGTCGAGAGCCGCCCGAGCGGCATTCGAATCTCAATCGTTATGCGCGAAGGGCGTGTCTCCGTCATTGTCGATAAATCATTGACACAATTCACGCCACGAATACCCGCGGGTATTCACCCGCCGCTCGCACGCCGCACGGCCCACGTCAACCCCGCTCACGGCACGGCAGCCGTCAACTCCGGTGCGGACGGCCGGACTTCCGCCCCCGCACCTGCGCTCGCCCCGCCGCGGCCGCCGGAACGGCTGAATCGTGCCACACCGCGGGCGAGGTCGTGCCCGATCGCCACCGCCTCCAACTCCGCCGCGAGATAGCGGCGGCCGTCCTTCTCGTCCTCCCTGATCCGCAACCGGCCCTGCACGACCAGCGGTTCACCGAGGCAGACGGACTCCTTCACATTGCTTCCGAGGTTCCGCCACGCACGCACGGTGTAGAAGCTCGTCGCGCCGTCGGTCCAGGCACCGCGCTCGGCGTCCCAGCGCCGCGTGGTGGTCGCGAGCCGAAAACGGGTCACGACCAGACCGGTGGCCGTCACCTGGCTCTCGGGCTCGGTCGCGACATTTCCCACAACCGTCACCAGCGTCTCGTTCATCGCGCATTCCTTTCGTCCGCCGCGCTCCCGTGTGGAACGCGGCAAGACCATCTTGCGCGAAATCGGACGACTGAGGAAAAAAGATCCGGAAAATGTGGATAGCCCGCCTGTTGTGGATAACTTCGTCACCCGGACGAGTGAGAAGAGCGCTCCACAGCCCGCCCGAGCGGCAGCGGCGCACCGGTCGAGCCCTCCGCGGACCTGCCGGCCGGGACGAGCCGGGCGGGCGCCGGAGCGGAGCCTGCCACGACCGCGTACTGCTCGCGCACCTCGCGGTAACGCATCAACTCGGCCGCGACCGGTTCGAGGACCCGGGCCCGACCGCGGTCGGCCGCCGCATCCCGCAGCCGCCGCTCGGCGGCCTGGCCGTACCTCCTGGCCGGTCCGCGCGCGGCGATCCGGCAGGTGCCGGAGACCAGCGGACCGCCGAGCCCGCCCACCGCGACCGTGACGAGCGGCGGCCACCACGACATGTCCAGCGAGCCGGAGCCGACCGCGGACAGGCAGACCACCCCGGCCAGCGCGAGCGCCATCAGCAGCCACTGCACGGCCGCGGCCACGGACCACCAGCCGGGCCGCTCCGGCGTGCGCGGCCGGGCCCGGACCGCCGCGGCGTCGAGCGCCGCCGGCAGCCCTTCCCCGCCCCGCCGTGCCGCGTCGCGCACCGCCCTGGCCCACGGCGCGGGCAGTCCACGCGCGGCGTCGGCCGCAAGTCCGCGCACCGCCTCGTCGATCACCGGCCGCGACGCCGTCGGCCGCGCCGGCACTTCCTCCTTGTCCGCGCCCGCACGCGCGGGCGCGCGGACAACGGACGGGCGGGCAATGGGCTCCCGCGGCACCGTTTTCCCTCGACCGAGTGAACCGGTCATTTTCCGGGCGAAACGGGAACGGCTCGCGGCTCCGGCCCGTTCCCCCAACAGTCGACTCCACGGAGTGCCGCAGGCGTCCCATGCGGCACTCGCCCACTCCTTTTCCGCCGACTGACCGGCTCCGGCCGCTCCCACCGCGTCCGCGAGCCGGTCGACGAACTCCTCACGCGCCGGATCGGTGAGCCCGGCGCCGCCCTCGCCGACGTAGAGCGGCTGGAGCCCGCTCGCCATGCGGTCCATGTCCGCCGCCAACCGCCGCCCCGCAGCGGCGCGTTCGGAGACGATCTGGGCCAGCACGGCGCGCAGGTCCGGCACGCCCTGCCCGGTGAGCGCGGAGGCGGCGAGCACGACGGCCCCCGCTTCGCCGTGCTCGCCGACCGCCAGCCCGTCCTCGTCGAGCAGCCGCCGCAGGTCGTCGAGGACGAGGTCGGCCGTGTCCCCCGGGAGGCGGTCGACCTGGTTCAGCACCAGCACGGTGACATCGGCGTGCCCCGCCAGAGGCCGCAGATACCGCTCGTGCAGTGCCGCGTCGGCGTACTTCTCCGGGTCCAGCACCCACACGACGACGTCCACCAGCCGCAGCAGGCGGTCCACCTGCTCGCGGTGCCCGGGGGCGGCGGAGTCGTGGTCAGGGAGGTCGATCAGCACCAGCCCGTCGAGGCTCAGCTCCTCGGCAGCACCGAGGTCGCCACCGATCTCGGCGCTGTCGCCAACTGCACAGTGGGAAGCGTCGTCCGCGGCCGCGGCCTGGCCGGGCAGACAGGGCGCCTGGCCACCGGGATACTTCTCGTCCCGCCCGTCGGCCGGTGCTTCCGTGTCCGCCTCGGTTGCCGCGCCTGCCTCCCCGGACGCCGGGGCCGAGGTGTCCCGCAACCCGTAGCGGGCGTAGCGGTCCTGCGGGGCCACACCCAGCCGGTCGAGCAGTCCCGCCGCCCGCTCCGGCTGCCACGCGCAGGAGACCGGTCGTGAAGTGGTGGGCCTGCGCACACCTGTAGCGGACAGTTCGATCCCGGTCAGCGCGTTGAAGAGCGTGGACTTGCCGCTGCCGGTCGCCCCTGCCACGGCGACCACGGTGTGGTCGAGCGACAGCCGCCGCCGCTCGCCGACCCGGGCGAGCAGCTCGCTGCTGTCGGCCAGCTCGTCCGGGCTGATCCGGGTCCTGGACAGGCCGAGCAGTTCGCCGAGGGCTTCGACCCGCACGGTCAGCGGGTCGGCCACCGCCGGCTCGGCTGATGCGTTCGGGTCGTCCAGGGCCGAGGGGCTGGTGGCCACCGGGTTCACCTCTCCTTCTGCAGTACGGACAGGGCGGCGATCAGGGCGGACTGCTGTCCGGCGGTGACGTCGTAGCCGTCGATGGGCGCGAGTCGGCGTTCGCGTTCGCGGGACAGCAATCCCGCGACGGCGTCGTCGAGCAGGGCGCGGGCGGCGTCGCGCAGCCGTACGGCGGCCTGGGCACCGAGGGTTTCGGCCAGTTGCTCGCCGGCCGGCCGACCGGCCCTGCCGCCGAGCAGCACCGTGGCAAGGAGTGCGGCGATGTCCTCCGGGTCGGTGGCCGGCCGGTCGGCGGAGCGGGCGGCACGGGCCTCCGTGTAGGCGAGCTCGGTCACACCGCGCCGCCAGCGCCGTACTCCCTTGTCGATCCGAGCCGCGACGGCCACCCGGTCCCGGTCGGGGCGGGAGGTGGGTTCGTCGAGCAGCGCGGCTCCGGCCGGCTCGCGCTGCCACGCCTCGGCCACGCGGTCGTCGGCGGCGTCGGTCTCGGTGCGCAGCAGGGCGGCCAGCTCCTCGGCCAGGGCGCGCTGGAGCGCATCGGGGCCGCAGGCCGGATAACTCTGCCAGTACGCCAGCGCCTCTCCGGCGAGTGGGCTGCCCTCCTCGATCGCGGCCGCGGTGCGGGCTGCGGCCTGCTCGTAGGATTCCTCGGCGGCGCGGGTCAGCCGCTGGGCGGCCGCATGCTGGGCGGCGGAGGCGGCGGCCAGCGCGGGCAGTCGCTCGTTCATCGAGTCGAGGGTGCCGACGGCGGTGCGGCGGGCGGCGTGCTGCCGCGCGGCGGGGTCCTCGGCGCAGTGCGCCAGCCAGGCGCGCAGCGAGGCGACGGTGGTCTGCGGCAGCAGGCCGGCGCCGGCAGCCGACTCGGGCAGTTCCGGCACGGTGAAGCGGGGCACGTCACCGAGCCCGGCTTTGGCGAGCAGGGCACTGTAGTGGCGGCTGATGTCCTCGACGACCTGGTGCGGGACCCGGTCCAGGACGGTAGCGAGGGTGACGTCGTACTCCTTGGCGGCGCGCAGCAGGTGCCAGGGCAGGGCGTCGGCGTAGCGGGAGGCGGTCGTGACGAGAATCCAGATGTCAGCGGCGCAGATCAGTTCGGCGGCGAGTTCGCGGTTGTGGCTGACCAGCGAGTCGATGTCCGGGGCGTCGAGGAGGGCGAGGCCGCGGGGCAGGGAGTCGTCCGCCTCCAGACGGAGTTCGGCCCGCTCCGGGCCGAGGCGCTCGGCGTCGGAGCGGTCCGGGCCGTCCTCGTCCGCCCGGGAACGCTGACGGACGGACCAGATGCGGGCCAGCCCCGGCAGTACCCGGGGGTCCGCGAACCATGCCCGGTCCTCGGGGTGGCAGACGAGCACCGGTGTGCGGGTGGTGGGGCGCAGCACCCCGGAGGGGCTGATCCGGCGGCCGACCAGCGAGTTGACGAGGGTGGACTTTCCCGCCCCCGTGGACCCTCCGACGACCGCGAGGAGCGGCGCTTCCGGGGCTTTCAACCGGGGGACGAGGTAGTCATCGAGCTGGGTGAGCAGCTCCTGCCGGGTCCGGCGAGCCCGTTCGGCCCCGGGCAGTGGGAAGGGGAAGCGCGCGGCGTCGACACCATCACGCAGTGCGGACAGCGCATCAAGCAGCTCGGGCCGTACGTCCAAGATCACCACAATGGCACAATGCCCCATATTGGCGTGATTTTGAAGCGCATTCGAGCGGGTTTGCCCTATTCGCCCGCCACGAGACCCCGATGGGACGCATGTGGACCAGGGGACGGAATGAGCCACCGGCATAACGAGTGCACAACAGCAGCATTTCGACCCGTCAAAAGCGATGCGGCTTCAGTGGTCACCTGGGATTATCGGACCGCTTCACCGAACCTCCACAACGTGTCACGCGGGTGAAGCATGCGGCAGCGGGCATCTGTCGCCCTATCCTTGACCCCGGTACGAGGTCACGGAACCACCCAGGGGCGGAGACAGCCGCGGCCACTGTCCGGCCCCCGTAGCTCAGTGGATAGAGCAGGTGCCTTCTAAGCACTTGGCCGCAGGTTCGAGTCCTGCCGGGGGCACCACAGCGAGAGCCCGCGGGCCACCCACGGAGTCATTTCATCCTCTTTTTTCGCTTTTATGGCGATTTCCGGCCTGGCGAACCGTTGCCTCAGATGGCTGGTTTCAGCCCCCAAGGCCGCTGTTGACGCGGTTGCTGCGGCTACATCCCGGATCGTGGCGGCCCGCCCGAGGGCGTCACCGTGCGAGGAAGTCGATCACGGCCGGAAGCGCGCTGGGGTCCTGGAACGGAAAGATGTGTCCGCCCTCGAAGACCCGCAGCTCGGCGTCCGGGACAACCCGGGCGATGGCCTCGCTGTTAGCGACCGGGGCGATGCCGTCGTAGCGCCCGGCGGCGACCAGCGTCGGGCAGGTGACGGCTGCGAGCCGGTCGTACACGTCGTGCGCGGCTCGGGCCCTCATCTGGAGTTCCTCGCCCCGCCGTACGCCGGCCGGCCGGTCCGACGCCAGCCGCCCGCGCATCGACTCGACCACGGCGCGGTCACCAGGGTGGGCGGCCAGCCATTCGGCGGAGAAGCGGGTGTCGAGGATGCTCGTGTACCGGGCCACCCGCTCCTCCGGCGGAAGCAGGGGCAGCGTGTGCAGCGGGTAGGAGGAGCCGCCGCGGCCCCCGGAGGACGTGCACAGCAGCGCCAACCGTTCCACCCGCTCTGGCCGGGTGACGGCCAGTTCCTGCGCCACCATCCCGCCGAAGCTGAACCCGAGCAGGCGGAAGGACGGCCAGCCGAGGTGGTCGGCCAGTGCCAGCGCGTCCGCGCCCAGGTCCGCCATGGTGTACGGCCCGGCGGCGGGCCCGGACCTGCCTATGCCGCGCTGGTCGAAGGCGGCCACCTCGAACCTGCCGGACAGGCGCATGATCAGCACGGCCGCCTCGGCGAGCGTCCCGCCGGAGCCGTTGAGGAACAGCAACCGCGGCCCCTTGCCCGTCACCTCGTAGTTGAGGGCGACTCCGTCGAGGTCGGCGGTGGCCATGCGATCAGCTCCTTGTCCGGTCCGTCGTGCGCGGCGGCCGTGCCCGGCGCCGTCGGTGGGATTCTCGCGCACGGCGAAGTCGCGCCGTCCGCAAGCCCCGTTCGACCGCCGACCCGCACTCCCGTGGATCAGGACCAGGCCGTGCCGCCCGCGTAGTCGGAGGCAAGCGCCGTGTTGATGCCGGAGATGATCGACATGGAGGTGGTGATGAAGCCCAGCTCGCGGTTCTTGTTGAGGGAGGCGTTGGAGAAGTTCTGCGAGCCGACGTCCACGGTGGCGGCGCTGGTGCCGTAGTCGGCGACGATCGCCTTGGCGTGGATGTACAGGGACGCGGTGTAGGCGTAGGTGTGCACATGGACGCCGGCCGCGGTGAGGGCATCGAACTCGTCGGCGTACTCGTTGTCGTCGTTGGTCATGGTGACCTCCACGTTCACCCCGCGCTTGGCGGCGTTCTCCAGCGCGGTGACGACGGTGGCGTAGCCCATCTCCTCGTTCTCCACCGACAGGCTGGTGGTGGCGCCGTTGATGATCGCCAGGATCTTCGACTGGGCGTCGGTCGGGCTCCACACCAGGTGGTCGCCGTCGGTCGGGGTGATCGCGGTACCGGCGTAGTCGGCCGCGAACACCTTCTCGATCGCCTTGACGTCCAGGGAGTTGTTCTCGATGACGGCGAAGTCGCGGCTGGTGGAGTAGTACTGGCTGGTCAGGTTGCCGCTCATGATGGCGGTGGTGGCGTCGTCCACCGTGAGGGTCTTCTGGTGGGTGGCGGCGTACGTGGTGGAAGCCCAGTGCGTGGGCACGCCGTTGGCATTGAGGTAGGTGTAGGCCGCGGTGTTGTTCGACTTCTCCAGGTTCTGGTCGAGGATCACCCGGACCGTCACCCCGCGCTTGGCGGCGGCGACGAGATCCTGCTCGGCGGTGGTGTCGGTCAGTTCGTACATGGTGAGGTCGATGCTGGTCGTCGCCGAGCCGATCAGGTTGTAGATCGCGCCGTAACCGGCGGACGGCTCGGTGACCAGGGTGTAGGTGACCGCCGAGGGGGCGACCGAGGCGGAAGCGGTCGCAGCAGTACCGGACGTGGCGGCACCGGCGGTTCCGGCAGCCCCCGCGACCAGAGCGGCGGCGGCGAGCAGACAGGCAGGACGGATGTACGGGCGGGACATGCGCACCTCGCATAGGTCGTCCGATGTGGCATGTACAGGACATCACGACCCGCCCCGGCGATCTCCACAGTCCAGGCGAAATCCTGGACTCGGCTTGGCAAAGTCCCCAAGCGCGGAGGGCCGCGTCCAACCGGACCCGGATGCGTACCGCCATCACCAGTCTGCGACGAACTCCCCCCGCACACAGGAGTGTTGGCGCCCCACCCGGAGCTCTCCGCATACGCCCCGCACCCGCAGCACTACGGCACACGAACCCCGGCGCGCGGCCGCGCCGCACACGCAGCCCGACCAGGGGCGCCACACGCAGATGGTCGCCCTTTTGACTATTTGATCCTTTTACGGTGGTTTGTCCCACATCTCACCGGGCACACCACCTTCGGCCCCTCCCCCGGCCGTGACCGACCGTATCCCTGAGGGGTCGCAGCGCGAGGAGCTGGTGATTGATGGCCTCTTCCGTCCCCGCTTCCAGTCACACATCCGCACACGCCTCCCCCCGGGGCCGGCACCCGCACGACGACGCCCCCGACACGGCCGAGGCGTTCCGCCTGCTCGCCCGGCTGCCGGACGGCGCCTCCAAGGAACATCTTCGGCAGCAGATCGCCACGGAGTGGCTGCCGATGGCTCACCGCCTGGCCGGGCGCTACCGCAACCGCGGCGAGTCCCTGGACGACTTGCGCCAAGTGGCCGCCCTCGGCCTGGTCAAAGCCGTGAGCCGGTACGACCCCGACCGCGGCACCGCCTTCGAGAGCTACGCGGTGCCGACCATAGACGGCGAGATCAAACGGCACTTCCGCGACTGCATGTGGTCGGTGCACGTACCGCGCCGTGTCCAGGCCCTACGAGCCCGCGTCCGCGCCGCACACCAGGAGCTGACCCAGACCCGGCCGGGACGCGAACCCACCGCCCGGGAGATCGCCGAGCACGCCGGCCTCACCGAGGAGGAAGCCGCCGCCGGCCTGGAAGCCCTGGAGAGCTTCAGCTCCCTGTCGCTGGACGCCCAGTGCCGGCAACCCCTGGACTCCGGGCCCATGTCCCTGGCCGACACTCTGGGTGCCCCCGACCCCGCGCTCGACGTCGTACTCGACCGCGAAGCGGTCAAACCGCAACTGTGCCGCCTTCCCGAGCGCGAACGCCAGATCCTCTACCTGCGCTTCTTCCACGGAATGACGCAGAGCATGATCGCCGACCGGCTCGGCATCTCGCAGATGCACGTATCCCGCCTGATCGCCCGGTCCTGCTCGGCGATCCGAGAGGAGGTCGTCGGCGCCGAACACGCAGTGGACGCCCTCGAACGCGGCGCCCCCGAGGCCGCCTCGCAGCAAACCCTGCACCGCCGTGATCACACACCGGCTCCGAACGCCGCCGCACCGCACAGACGCGCTGCCTGACCGCGCCCGGCACCGCCCCTGCCGCCTCCCTGGCCCCTGCTCTCCACCAGCGCATCCTCCCTCCCGGCGGCCCGAACTCCCCTGCCCAGGACCAGGCATGCTTTTGCCAGAAAGGGCTACGAGGGTGAACAGACGGTGTGAGAAAGTGTGCGCCTGAGCTGTCCCCAGCAGGCTTCGAGCACCTGCCGGTACCGCGCTCGCCGCCGGGGGCGAGCGCGCTGGCAGCTATGGGCCACCCCGGCGATCAGGCAAACGATGCGAGGGATCGTTGCGTATGGACTCCACCCTGTCCGGGGCGACTTCGACAGCCCGACGCCGCAGACGGCTGACGAACCACATCAAGGAGCATGTGCGGGACCTCCATGCCCAACTCACGCTTCTCAACCACCAGATAGGTGCGCACCTCGACCTTCGGGACGCCGATCTGGAGTGCCTGGACCTGATCAGCCGACACGGCCCGATGGGCCCGACAGCACTGGCGCGGCGCGCGGGCCTGCACCCCGCCACCCTCACGGGCGTGCTGGACCGGCTGGAACGAGGCGGCTGGGTGGTCCGCACCCCCAACCCCAGCGACCGCCGAGCGATCCTCGTCCAGGTGATCAAGGAGAAGGAAGCCGAGATCGGCTATCTCCTCTCCGGCCTCAGCCATGCCATGGACGGCGTGTGCGCCGATTACGACGATGACGCACTGACCACCATCGCCGACTTCCTGCAGCGCAGCACCGAGGCGGGACGGACCGCCACCGACGAACTCACCAAGAGCTGATCCCCCCGCCTCCACACCGGCCCGGCCCCCTGCGCCAGCAACTCCACCACCCCAGGCGCAGGGGCCGGGCTTTGTGCTTCCCGCCCCCACGGCGGCGCCCGCCCACCCGATGGAGCAACCGAACTGCGCACTCCTGTTCATTACCCCCTCACTTCAAGCAGAATCAATCATCTACACTGACCGAAGTACGCGCACGACACCCGACCGCGCAGCCCCGCGCGCCGCCTGCCCGAGGAGCCCTTATGGCCGCCCCGTCACTGACCACCACCGAGATCACCACCCAGCCCGACTGCTGGCAGCGCGCGGTCGAGCTCGCTCCGGAACAGTCCGGGAAGCTGCCCGCCCGTGGTGAGCGGGTCGCGGTCATCGGCTGCGGCACCTCCTGGTTCATGGCGCAGTCCTACGCCACCCTGCGCGAGAGCACCGGTCAGGGTGAGACGGACGCCTTCGCCGCCTCCGAGTTCCCGCTCGGCCGCAGCTACGACCGTGTGCTGGCGATCACCCGCTCCGGCACGACCACCGAGGTGCTCAGGGCCTGCGAGCAGCTGCTCGGCTCCACCCCGGTCACCGCCATCACCGCCGACCCGAAGACCCCGGTCATGCAGGCCGCGGACGAGATCGTCGTCCTGGACTTCGCCGACGAGCAGTCCGTGGTGCAGACCCGCTTCGCCACCACCGCGCTGGCGCTACTCCGTGCCCACCTCGGCGAGGACCTCACCACCGCGATCGCCGACGCGCGCACCGCTGTGAGCGACGATCTGTCACCCGAGGCACTGGCCGCCGAGCAGGTCACCTTCCTCGGCACCGGCTGGACCTACGGGCTGGCGCAGGAGGCCGCGCTCAAGATGCGGGAGGCCGCCGGCGCCTGGACCGAGGCATATCCGGCCATGGAGTACCGCCACGGCCCGATCAGCATCACGGGCCCCGGCCGCGTCGCCTGGTCCTTCGGCCCGCTGCCCGAGGGGCTGGCCGACAATGTCGCCGCCGTCGGCGGGCACCTGGAGCACCGGCCCACCGTCGACCCGCTCGCCGACCTCGTCCGCGCCCAGCGCCTCGCCGTCGCGATCGCCGAGGCCAAGGGCTACAACCCGGACCGTCCGCGCAACCTGACCCGATCGGTCATCCTCGGCTGACCCCATCTCCATCCACCTCCCTTCTCCCCTTCTCCCGCTGACGGCGCTTCCGCATCCGTCGGTACCCGCTCCACATCCGTCCGCCGCTGCCACGGCGGACCGACCCACCTGCACCGTCGGCACGCCGCGTGCCGGCCCACCGGTCCCCGAACGACCCCGGGGACCCGGACCCGAGGAAGCCGCATGCCGACCGCCGCCACCGCCGAACTCGTCCTCGCCGCACACGCGTCCGGCGGTGGCGTGGCCGCCTTCAACGTGATCACCCTGGAGCACGCCGAAGCGATCACTGCCGCCGCCGAGCAGACCGGTCTGCCCGTCATCCTCCAGATCAGCGAGAACGCCGTGAAGTTCCACGGCGGCCGCCTCGATGGTGTGCTCGCGGGCGCGGCGGCCGCCGCCGAAGCGGCCGCCGTACCCGTCTCCCTCCACCTGGACCACGTGGAGGACGAGGCACTCCTTCGCGCCGGGGTCGCCGCCGGCGTGACCTCGGTGATGTTCGACGCATCGGTCCTGCCCTACGAGGAGAACGTCAGCGCCACTGCCCGGATCACCGAGTGGGCCCACACCCACGGGGTGTGGGTGGAGGCCGAACTCGGCGAGGTCGGCGGCAAGGACGGTGCGCACGCCCCGGGTGTGCGCACCGACCCGGCGGAGGCCGCGGCTTTCACCGCTGCCACCGGTGTGGACTCGCTGGCCGTCGCGGTCGGCAGTTCGCACGCGATGACCGAGCGCACCGCCCGGCTCGACCACGAACTCATCGGCCGGCTGCGCGAGTCCGTGGGCGTGCCGCTGGTCCTGCACGGCTCGTCCGGCGTGTCCGACGGCGAACTGCGGCAGGCGGTCACCGCAGGCATGGCGAAGATCAACATCGGGACGGCGCTCAACATCGCCTTCACCACCGCCGTACGCGACTACCTCGCCTCGGACCCCACAGCCGTCGACCCGCGCCGCTACCTCCGCCCTGGTCGCGACGCGATGACCGCTACCGCCGCCCACCTGCTGCGAGTGGTGGCCGGCGCGCCCGAGCAAGAAGGCTGAGACCCGAAGCGGGATTGTCACGCACGGTAATTCTGCCGCAGTCCGGCCGGTCCGAAACGATCTCCACCGAAAGGCAACTCGAACGAGTGATCGAGCGCGCTTCGATGTGATCAATACTTCGGTAATACTGGCCGTGACCTGCGGTTTGTCACCGTTACGCGGGTTCCGTGTCACAGAAGATCAACAACCGCATGCGCGCGTCGCGCCCCGTCGTTGTCCGGACGAAGGTGCTGATCGATATCGCCGTCGCATGGAGGTGCTTCATGACCGATCGGACCCTGTGGTCGTACGCGGACATCGCAGCCCACATCCGCGTCCAGGTGGACACCGTGCGTTCCTACCGGAAGCACGGCCACCTGCCGGACCCCGACGTCGTCGAACGCGGGAAACCGTTCTGGTACGCGGACACGATCCGGGCGTGGAGCGCCCGGCGCCCGGGCAACAGGGGGCGCCGGGACCCCGGCTGACCCGGCGCCGCGGCGCAGCTCACCGCTAAGTGCCGCGCCCGGTCAGCGGACGCGAACTGTCGCCCGCATCGTTGTCCGGCGGCGGCACGGGAGACGGCAGGATCTCCCGGCCGTCCTCGGGCACCGAGACCGGCGGAGGACGCTCGGACGCGGCAGGCGGCGGGACGATCACGGCACTCGTGGCTGCGGACGACTGCGGGGCGGACGCCGCCGAGGTGCCACCCTCGACACCCGCCGCAGTCGGTCCGGCCGGCCCTTCACACCCCCCGGCGGCGGACGCGACCACGACGGACGGGGGACTGCCCCCGTCGCCATGCCGTCGGTCCCGCCCGCGTGAGACCCACTGCGCCACCGTGCCGACCCCGGCGACCAGCAGGGATATGCCGAGCCCGAGGGACAGTGCGTAGAAGGAGTTCGAGGCTGCCCGGCCGCTGATGTATCCGGCACCGACCGAATACGACGCCCACACCGCCTCCGCGACACCCGCGCCGACGGCATACCGCCGTGCCGGGTACCGCACGACGCCCGCGGCCAGCCCGCCGATCACCCGGCCGCTGGGCAGGAAGCGGACGCCTATGACGAAGGGCACACCATGACGCTGGATGCGCAGGGCGGCCCATTTGAGCAGTGCCGCCTGGCGGGGCCGGCGGCGCATGCGGTGCAGCACACGGCCGCTCAGTGCCCGCCCGGCGCGGTGCAGCAGCATGTCACCGACAACGGCGCTGCCCGCCACCACCAGCAGCACGAGGGCGATGCTGAGACGGCCCTCAGCGGCCATCACACCGCCCGTGACGAGCAGGACGGCGTTGGGTACGAGCGGCGGGGCCGTCGTCGCGGCCAGCAGCGCGTACGCCCAGAAGACGTTGCCACCCCGCAGGTGCTCGGCGAGACCGGAGGTGAAGTCGATCGACGACACGCTCAGTGCAACGTCCATACCACCGCCCCTCTTCCCACCCCCTGGGATCAACGCTCCCAGCGGTTCCCTCGGCTCGGCAAGCGGGTTTGGCGGTGTAGGGGTACTTCTCCGCCGATTCCCCGGAAATCTCATCCTCGGGATGCAGCGGGCCTACTCCCGTGGGTGGAGGCCCGGAAACCACTGGTCGCCGTCAACGCCCGAGCAGCTCGCCGCCGTTGCACTGCAGGATCTCGCCGGTGATGAAGCCGGCCTCCGGGGAGGCCAGGAAGAGCACGGCCGCCGCCACGTCCGCCGGCCTGCCGACCCGGCCCACCAGCGTGCGTCCCGCGCGCCGGGTCAGCTCCGCGTCATTGAGCCGCGACCCGAAGAACTCGGTGCCCGCCACGGTCCCGGGAGCCACGATGTTGCACGTGACGCCCTGCGGACCCAGCTGGGCGGCCAGGGAGTGGTTCCAGGCGTGCAGGGCGGCCTTGGAGGCCCCGTAGGAGCCACCGCCGCGCAGCGCGGCGACCGAGGTGACGGTGACCACCCGGCCGGCGTCGGAGAAGCGGTCCCGCAGCGACTCGGTGAGCAGCACCGCCGTCAGGACGTTCCGTTCGAAGTCACCGCGCCAGCGCGCCAGCAGACCGTGCGGCCCGGCCCCCACGGCCAGCTCGCGGCTGCCCGCGCTGTTGACCAGAACGTCGACCCGCTCGGGCAGTTGTGCCAGGACCCTCTCGACGTCGTCGGGATCGGCCAGATCGCAGACGGCCGGAGTGACGTCCAGTCCGCGCTCGGTGTGCAGCTCGTCCGCGGCGGCGTGCAGGACCTCGCGGCGGCGGCCGACGATCGTGACGCGGTGGCCGTCCTCCGCGAACCGGATCGCGATGGCCAGGCCGATCCCTGTGCCTCCGCCGGTCACGACGATGTTCCGGACCGTTGTCGCGTTCTCTGCCATGTGCTCCGCCCCTCGAGGAGAAACAGCACGCTACGGGATCACGCCGGACCGGCCGCGAGCGGGGTAGCCAGCACAAACACCCACAGCGAAGAGACGTAGATCACATCGCCAAGAGCGTAACCAATACGGCGTCTCGTGGGTCTTATGTCTTGAACACCGGCCCCCGGCGGAGCCGGTGTAGAGAGTTGAGGTACGGTCCATCTTGGGGGATGGATCGAGTTGCGTCGCCGGGGCGATCTCCGGGGAGCTTGAGCGGCCCTCCCGGCCGCTTCGTCCCGGCTTGGCGCGGCCGCCGAAAACGCCCGGTACGGACCCGTGGGGGGATCCGCTCCGGGAAACGGGAGCGCCCCGTGCCGGACCCGTGGGGGGATCCGTCGCGGGGCGCTCTCTTTACCCGTGGGCCCAGGTCAGCGGGCCTCGACCGGGACGTAGTCGCGGGTGACGACGCCGGTGTAGATCTGCCGCGGCCGACCGATGCGGGAGCCGGGCTCCTTGATCATCTCGTGCCACTGGGCGATCCAGCCGGGCAGCCGGCCCAGCGCGAACAGCACGGTGAACATGCTGGTCGGGAAGCCCATCGCGCGGTAGATCAGGCCGGTGTAGAAGTCCACGTTGGGGTAGAGCTTGCGCGAGACGAAGTAGTCGTCGCTGAGCGCGTGCTCCTCCAGCTTGAGCGCGATGTCGAGCAGCTCGTCGGACTTGCCGAGCGCCGAGAGGACATCGTGCGCCGCCGCCTTGATGATCTTCGCCCGCGGGTCGAAGTTCTTGTAGACGCGGTGCCCGAAGCCCATGAGCTTCACGCCGTCTTCCTTGTTCTTCACCCGGCGGATGAAGGAGTCGACGTCGCCGCCCTCGGCCTTGATGCGCTCCAGCATCTCCAGCACGGACTGGTTGGCACCGCCGTGCAGCGGCCCCCACAGCGCGCTGATGCCGGCGGAGATCGACGCGAACAGGTTGGCCTGCGAGGAGCCGACCAGCCGGACCGTGGACGTCGAGCAGTTCTGCTCGTGGTCGGCGTGCAGGATCAGCAGCTTGTCCAGCGCGTTGACCACGACCGGGTCGAGCTCGTACTCCTCGGCCGGGACCGAGAAGGTCATCCGCAGGAAGTTCTCGACGTAGCCGAGGTCGTTGCGCGGGTAGACCACCGGCTGGCCGACGGACTTCTTGTACGCGTACGCCGCGATCGTCGGCAGCTTGGCGAGCAGCCGGATCGTGGACAGGTCGCGCTGCTCGGGGTCGAACGGGTTGTGGCTGTCCTGGTAGAACGTCGACAGCGCGCTGACCACGGAGGACAGCATCGCCATCGGGTGGGCGTCCTTCGGGAAGCCGTCGTAGAACCGTTTGACGTCCTCGTGCAGCAGCGTGTGCTGCGTGATCTGCCCCTGGAACGAGGAGAGCTGGTCGACGGTCGGCAGCTCGCCGTTGATCAGCAGGTACGCGGTCTCCAGGAAGGAGCCGCGCTCGGCGATCTGCTCGATCGGGTACCCGCGGTAGCGCAGGATGCCCTGCTCACCGTCGAGGAAGGTGATCGCGGACTTGTACGCCGCGGTGTTGCCGTAGCCGCTGTCCAGGGTGACCAGCCCGGTATCGGCACGCAGCTTGCCGATGTCGAAGCCGTTGTCACCGACGGTGCTGTCCACAACGGGGTAGCTGTACTCGCCGTCCCCGTACCGCAGTACTACAGAGTTGTCGCTCACGTCATTCCCTCACCGACGGTTTTGCCTCTTCTTCGAGGTGCCCTGACTACGTCCACTGTCCCCCATTTGGCACTGGGGTGTGCACTCGGGGTCGGCCATCGGGCCGAAAAGTGGCACGGAGTGCCTATTTTGCGCCCAGATCAAGCCGATGGTCGAGAGCGGTGAAGCGCCGACCCGCCGAGACCGTGCGCACCGCCTGGCCGATCGCCCGGCGGGACCCCACCAGCACGACCAGGCGTTTCGCCCGTGTGACCGCGGTGTAAAGCAGGTTCCGTTGGAGCATCATCCAAGCGCCGGTAGTGACGGGGATCACCACCGCGGGGTACTCGCTGCCCTGCGACCTGTGAATCGTGACGGCATAGGCGTGGGTCAACTCGTCCAGTTCGTCGAAGTCGTATCCGACCTCTTCGTCCTCGTCGGTCCGCACCGTCAGCTTCTGCTCCACCGTGTCGAGGGCGGTGACCACGCCCACGGTGCCGTTGAAGACGCCGTTGGCACCCTTCTCGTAGTTGTTCCTGACCTGCGTGACCTTGTCGCCGACCCGGAAGGTGCGCCCGCCGAAGCGGCGCTCGGCGACGTCCGGGCGGGCCGGGGTGACAGCCTGCTGGAGCAGCCCGTTGAGCACGCCCGCGCCGGCCGGCCCGCGGTGCATCGGGGTGAGCACCTGGACGTCGCGGCGCGGGTCGAGACCGAACCTGGCCGGAATTCGACGGGCCACGACGTCGACTGTCAGCCGGGCCGCCGCCTCCGAGTCCTCCTCGGCGAAGAGGAAGAAATCGGCCAGTCCCTGAGTGACCGGCGGGGTGCCCGAGTTGATCCGGTGCGCGTTCGTCACCACACCGGACTGCTGGGCCTGACGGAAGATGCGGGTCAGCCGCACCGCCGGCACCGGGCCGCTCGGGGTGAGCAGATCCCGCAGCACCTCGCCCGCTCCCACGCTCGGCAGCTGGTCGACATCGCCGACGAACAGCAGGTGCGCTCCGGGTGGCACCGCCTTCACCAGTTTGTTCGCCAGCAGCAGGTCCAGCATGGACGCCTCGTCGACGACCACCAGGTCCGCGTCGAGCGGCCGGTCCCGGTCGTAGGCCGCGTCCCCGCCCGGCTTGAGCTCCAGCAGGCGGTGCACCGTCGAGGCGGCGGCCCCGGTCAGTTCGGCGAGCCGCTTGGCAGCCCGGCCGGTCGGCGCGGCCAGCACCACCTTGGCCTTCTTGGCAACCGCCAGGGCGACCACCGAGCGCACCGTGAACGACTTGCCGCAGCCCGGGCCGCCGGTGAGTACCGCGACCTTCTGTGTGAGCGCCAAGCGCACGGCGTCCTGCTGCTCGGGGGCGAGGTCCGCGCCGGTCTGCTCGGCGAGCCAGGCCAGCGCCTTGTCCCAGTCGACGTCCTGGAAGCCGGGCATACGGTCCTCAGGTCCGCGCAGCAGCCGCAGAACCTGGGCGGCGAGCGCGATCTCCGCCCGGTGGAATGGCACGAGGTACACCGCCTTGATCGGTTCGCCGTCCCCGTCGGGCGACGGGACGCTCTCACGCACCACGCCCTCCTCGTCGGCCAACTCCCCCAGGCACTCGATCACCAGGCCCGTGTCCACCTGCAGCAGCTTCACCGCGTCGGCTATCAGCCGCTCCTCCGGCAGGAAGCAGTTGCCGTTGTCCGTGGCCTGCGAAAGGGCGTATTGCAGGCCGGCCTTGACCCGCTCGGGGCTGTCGTGCGGAATTCCCACCGCCTGTGCGAGCCGGTCGGCGGTCAGGAACCCGATGCCCCACACCTCGGCGGCGAGCCGGTACGGCTGGTTCTTCACCACGGAGATCGAGGCGTCGCCGTACGTCTTGTAGATGCGCACGGCGATGGAGGTGGACACCCCGACGCCCTGGAGGAAGACCATCACTTCCTTGATCGCCTTCTGCTCCTCCCAGGCGGCCGCGATCAGCTTCGTCCGCTTGGGCCCGAGGCCCGGTACCTCGACGAGGCGGGTGGCCTCGGTCTCGATGACGTCCAGCGTGTCGGTGCCGAAGTGGTCCACGATGCGCTCGGCGATGCGCGGCCCGATGCCCTTGATCAGCCCGGAGCCGAGGTAGCGCCGGATGCCCTGGACCGTGGCCGGCAGGACCGTCGTGTAGTTCTCGACGGTGAACTGCTTGCCGTACTGCGGGTGGGAGCCCCAGCGGCCGTTCATCCGCAGGGACTCGCCGGGCTGCGCGCCCAGCAAGGCGCCCACCACCGTGAGCAGGTCGCCGGAACCGCGTCCGGTGTCCACCCGCGCGACCGTGTAGCCGTTGTCCTCGTTGGCGTACGTGATCCGTTCGAGGACGCCCTCCAGGACCGAAAGGTGCGGTGCCTCACCCATCTGCGAGCTCCCTTCGGGCCGGTCGGTGATCTGCTCCGAAGGTACCGGCAGCGGCCGACAGCGCGGCGGCGGTCACCCGCCCGGCTGTGGACAACTCCGAAGCCGGCGGGCGGAAAGCGAGAGGGGCCCGGCCGAAGCCGGGCCCCTCTTCATCCCTCCCCCTGTACCCCCGAAACCCCCCTCGGGCGTACCAGCCGGGCTCCCTGAACCCCCTCCGGGAGCCCCGATGCCATGTACGACACACCACGGCCCGAAAGGGTTGCACCGCGGAACGGCAAAATTCGAAGATTTTTTTCCGGCCCCGTCAGGGCACGTCAGAGCACGTGCCTCCGGTACCTGTCGGCGACTTCGGCGAGCACCTCGGCCCCGTCCCTCGCCCACAGGCCGGGGTTGAAGATCTCCACCTCCACCTGGCCCTGATAGCCGGCCTTGTCGGCAAGGACGCGGAATCCCCTGAGGTCGACGCAGCCGTCACCGAGTTGACCGCGCCCGAGCAGTACGCCCTCGGGCAGCGGCGTCACCCAGTCGGCCACCTGGAAGCAGGCGATCCGGCCGCCCTCGCCGGCACGCGCGATCCCGGCCGGCGCACGGTCATCCCACCACAGGTGGTAGGTGTCCACCACGACGCCGACGTGTTCGGGCGCGAAGCGCTCCGCGATGTCCAGGGCCTGTTCCAACGTCGAGATCACACAGCGGTCCGAGGCGTACATCGGGTGCAGTGGCTCGATCGCCAGCCGCACGCCGTGCTCCGCGGCGTACGGCACGAGCGAGCCGATCGCTTCCGCGACCCGTTCCCGGGCGGCCGCGATGTCGCGTTCGCCCTCGGGCAGGCCGCCGGAGACCAGCACCAGGGTGCCGGTGCCCAGGGTCGCGGCCTCGTCGATCGCCGCACGGTTGTCGGCCAGTGCCTCCGCCCGCTGCGCCGGGTCGGAGGCGGTGAAGAAGCCGCCGCGGCACAAGGAGGTGACAGTGATCCCGTGGTCGCGCATCAGCGCGGCCGCCTCCGACACGCCGTACTCCTGGACCGGCGCGCGCCACAGGGCGACCGACGTGATGCCGACCTCCGTGCAGCCCGCGGCCAGTTCGGGCAGCGACCACTGCTTGATGGTCTCCTGGTTGATGCTCAGGCGCGCGAGGTCCGTCACGGCGCCCAGGTCTCCGGTCATGCGTCCACTCCGTATACGGCCAGCAGCCCGCGCATCCGGGCCTCGGCGAGTGCGGGGTCGGCGAAGATCCCCACCTGGTCGGCGAGTTCGTAGGCCCGCGCGAGATGCGGCAGCGAGCGGGCCGACTGGAGTCCGCCGACCATCGTGAAGTGGTCCTGGTATCCGGCCAGCCAGGCGAGCAGGACCACACCGGTCTTGTAGAAGCGGGTCGGCGCCTCGAAGAGGTGCCTCGACAGGCCGACCGTGGGGTCCAGCAGTGCCCGGAAGCCCGCGGCGTCCCCGGTGTCCAGGGCGCTGACCGCGGCAGAGGCCAGCGGAGCCAGCGGGTCGAAGATGCCGAGCAGGGCGTGGCTGAAGCCTTCGTCGTCACCCTCGATCAGCTCCGGGTAGTTGAAGTCGTCGCCGGTGTAGCAGCGCACCCCTTCGGGCAGGCGGCGGCGCAGCGCGACCTCGCGGCCCGCGTCGAGCAGCGAGATCTTGATGCCGTCGACCTTGTCCGGGTGGGCGGCGATCACCTCGAGGAACGTTTCGGTCGCGATGTCGAGATCGCCGCTGCCCCAGTAGCCGGCGAGTGCGGGATCGAACATCGGGCCGAGCCAGTGCAGGATCACCGGGTCCGCGGACTGCCGCAGCAGGTGCCCGTACACCTCCAGGTAGTCGTCCGGCCCCTTGGCGACCGCGGCCAGGGCGCGCGAGGCCATGATGATGGCCTGCGAGCCGGCCCCTTCCACCACGGCCAACTGCTCCTCGTAGGCGGCGACGACCTCGGCGAGGGTGGCCTGTGCGGCGGCGGGGCCGACGAGTTGGTCCGTGCCGACACCGCACGCGATGCGGCCGCCCGTCGTCCGTGCCTCGGCGGAGGACCTGCGGATCAGCTCGGCCGCGACCGGCCAGTCCAGGCCCATGCCGCGCTGCGCGGTGTCCATGGCCTCGGCCACTCCGAGACCCTGGCTCCACAGGTGGCGGCGGAAGGCGAGGGTCGCGTCCCAGTCGACGGCCGCGGGGGCGTCGGCGGCGGTGTGGAAGGGGTCGGCGACGACATGAGCGGCCGAATACACCACCCTGCTGCGCAGGGGCAGGCCCGCCTTGTGGTGCATCGGCTCCGACCGGGGTTCGTAGGCACGGGTCGTGCCGGACGTGTCCGGCAGCAGGATGGTCACAGCGAAAGCTCCGGGACGTCGAAGCGGCGGCCTTCCGCGGAGGACTTCAGGCCCAGTTCGGCGAGCTGGACGCCCCGGGCCCCGGCCAGCAGGTCCCACTGCCAGGGCTCGTCGAGCACCACGTGCCGCAGGAAGAGCTCCCACTGCGCCTTGAAGCCGTTGTCGAAGTCGGCGTTGTCCGGGACTTCCTGCCACTGGTCGCGGAAGGTCTCGGTGGCCGGCAGGTCAGGGTTCCAGACCGGCTTGGGAGTCGCCGAGCGGTGCTGGACACGGCACTTGCGCAGCCCTGCGACGGCGGAGCCGTGAGTGCCGTCCACCTGGAACTCGACGAGTTCGTCGCGGTTGACGCGCACGGCCCAGGAGGAGTTGATCTGCGCGACGGCGCCGCCCTCCAGTTCGAAGATGCCGTAGGCCGCGTCGTCCGCCGTGGCGTCGTACGGCTTGCCCTGCTCGTCCCAGCGCTGCGGGATGTGGGTCGCGGTGAGCGCCTGCACGCTGCGCACCCGGCCGAACAGCTCATGCAGCACGTAGTCCCAGTGCGGGAACATGTCCGCCACGATGCCGCCGCCGTCCTCGGCACGGTAGTTCCAGGACGGGCGCTGCGCGCTCTGCCAGTCGCCCTCGAAGACCCAGTAGCCGAACTCGCCGCGCACGGAGAGGATCTGGCCGAAGAAGCCGCCCTCGACCAGGCGTCGGAGCTTCTGCAGACCGGGCAGGAACAGCTTGTCCTGCACCACGCCGTGCTTGACGCCGGCCTCGGTGGCCAGCCGCGCCAGCTCCACCGCGCCGGCCACCGAGGTGCTGGTGGGCTTCTCGCAGTAGATGTGCTTGCCTGCCGCGATGGCCTGCTTGACGGCTTCCTCACGGGCGGAGGTCAACTGGGAGTCGAAGTAGATCTCGATCGACGGGTCGGCCAGGACCGCGTCCAGGTCCGTGCTCCAGTGCTCCAGGCCGTGCTGCTCGGCGATCGCGCGCAGCGCGTGCTCGCGGCGGCCGACCAGGACGGGCTCCGGCCACAGCACGGTGCCGTCGCCGAGGTCGAGGCCGCCCTGTTCGCGCAGGCTGAGGATCGACCGCACCAGGTGCTGTCGATAGCCCATTCGTCCGGTGACGCCGTTCATGGCGATCCTCACGGTCTTGCGTGTCATGGGCCTCTCCTGAGCGGTCGGGGGTGGGCACGAAGGCCGACTACGATGCGCTCGCACCATAGCAAGCGCTTTCTTCCGCATCACGCTAGCTTGCATGAGTGGCGGTCGACAAGACTCTCCAGGATGCGAAAGTAAGCGCTTGCTGAGAGGGTGGCCTGCGGAACGGCACTGCCGCTGCCGCGCACGGCGGCGAAGTGAGAGCATGTGCCGCGACGGCCGAGCGCCGGTAGGGCGCCGGTCAGGGCGGTCGAACGTCCGGTCGCCGCACGAGGAGGTCAGGAGCGACATGGCAGTGACACTGGCCGACGTCGCGGCGCGCGCGGGAGTGTCGTCGGCAACGGTCTCCCGCGTGCTCAACGGCAACTATCCCGTGGCCGGCAGCACCCGGGAGCGGGTGCAGCGGGCCGTGGCGGAGCTGGACTACGTCGTCAACGGGCAGGCGCGAGCACTCGCCGCGGCGAGCTCAGATCTCGTCGGCGTGCTGGTCAACGACGTGGCCGACCCCTTCTTCGGCCTGATCGCCAGTGCACTCCAACGCGAGATCGCCGGCGGGTCCGGCAACGCGAACAGCGGCGGGAAACTCGCGGTGGTCTGCAACACCGGCGGCTCCCCCGAGTCCGAACTCACCTATCTGACCCTGCTCGAACGCCAGCGCGCGGCCGGCGTGGTGCTGACCGGAGGAGCGGTCGAGGACGGCCCGCACACGGCCACCATGTCCGCCCGGCTGACCCGGCTGGCGTCGTCCGGCACACGGATCGTGCTGTGCGGGCGGCCACCGCTGCCCGGCCCGGCGCCGGGCATCACCACCCTCACCTTCGACAACCACGGCGGGGCACGGCGACTGACCGAGCACCTGCTCTCGCTCGGCCACCGGCGGATCGGCTGCGTGGCCGGCCCGATCGAACGCAGCACGACGCGGCACCGCCTCGAAGGCCACTTCGCGGCGCTCGCCGCACGCGGGCTCGCCCCGCGGCCCGACGACGGCGCGGACCTCGCCGATCTGCCGGGCCAGCCCGTCGTGCACGGCGGGTACGACCGCGCGTCCGGCTACGACGGCGCGCTGGAACTGCTCCGCAAGGACCCCTCCGTGACCGCGATCGTCGCGGCCAACGACGCGGCCGCGCTCGGCGTGTGCGCCGCCCTCCGCGACCGCGGGCTCAGCGTCCCCGGGGACATCTCCGTGGCCGGGTTCGACGACCTTCCCTTCAGTGTGGACGCCTCACCGGCGCTGACCACGGTCCGCATCCCACTCCAGGAGGCCGGCGCACGCGCGGGCCGACTGGTACTGGGCCGGTCGGCTCCACCGCCGGGTTCGGTCGCCACGGTGACCACGGAACTGATGGTCCGGGACTCCACGGCGCCACCGGCGCACGCCGCCCGCTGAGCCCGCCGGGGGTTATCCACAGACCGGAAATCGGGGCTTTCGCTCGGCTCCGCCACGGGCATACCTTTGACTCAGGCAAAGAAAAACGGAAAGGCCGGAGTCGTCATGGCAGTCCAGGAGATCCGCGAGTTCAACCGCTTCTACACCAACCTCATCGGCGCGCTCGACTACAGCCGCCACCTCCACACGCCGTTCACGCTCACGGAGGCGCGTGTGCTGTACGAACTCGCGCACGCGCGACGCACGGACGCGGCCGACCTGCGCGTGGAGTTGTCGCTGGACGCCGGCCATCTCAGCCGGATGCTGTCGAAGTTCGAGGAGCGGCAACTCGTCACCCGCAGGCCTTCCGAGGAGGACGCGCGAAGACAGCGGATCGAACTGACCAAGCAGGGGAAGGAAGCCGCGTCACTGCTGGAGGAGCGCGCCCAGGAGGCCGTGGGTTCGCTGGTCGGCCGGATAACGCCGGAGGACCGGCCACGGCTCACCGCCGCGATGCGCACGGTCCGCGAGATCCTGCACGACGACCACCGCGTCACCACCGGTCCGCGCGTGATCCTGCGCGTTCCGCGCCCCGGCGACCTGGGATGGGCGATCGAGCGCAACGCCTCGGTGTACGCGGCGGAGTACGGCTGGGACGAGGGGTACGAAGCGCTGGTCGCGCGCATCGTTGCGGACTACGCGGCCGACCATGACCCGGAGCGCGAGGGGATGTGGGTGGCCGAGCTGGACGGGGAACGGGCGGGGTGCGTCTTCTGCGTGCGGGACGACGCGCCCGACACGGCGCGGTTGCGCCTGCTGCTGGTCGACCCGGCTGCCCGCGGGCACGGGATAGGGGGGCGGTTGGTGGACGCGTGCATATCCTTCGCCCGCCAGGCCGGTTACCGCGACATGGTCCTGTGGACCAATGACGTACTGGCGGGTGCCCGCAGGATCTACCAGCGGGCCGGGTTCGAACTGGTGGCGCAGAAACCTCATCACAGCTTCGGTCAGGACCTGGTGGGCCAGGACTGGCGGCTGGCCCTGTGACGGGCTGCCCTGCGAGCGGACCCGGAGCCGACGCCGACGCCAGACCCGGAGCCGGAGCCCGGAGCTGGATGTGAAGGTGGGACCGCTGATGCGCCCGTACCCGTGGCGCTCCAGTGGGGTCCGAGGGTGAAGTTCCCGTCATCGAAAGGAGGCTGGGTTGCAGGGATGCGGGGGCGACACGCCGGAGCGGGGACGCGTGGCACCGGTTGACCCCGTGCGGGAGCCGTGCCTAGTGTCCGGCAAATGAGACTCGCCTTCTCCACCCTCGGACTTCCCACGTTGCCCATCGACCAGGTGGTGCGCCTCGCGGCAGAAAACGGCTACCACGGCGTCGAGCTGCGCGCGAGCGACGAGGAACCTGTGCACCCTGGGCTCGCCGCGGATGAACGGGCCCGGGTGGTCGAGCAGTTCGCGGCAGCCGGGATCGAGATCCTCACCGTGGCCGCCTATGCGCGGGTGGCCGCGCGTGGCGAGGACGGCCCGGTGCTGGCCGAGACCGAGGCCGCGGTCGACCTGGCCGCTGACCTGGGCGCGTCCTACGTGCGGGTGTTCCCGGGCGGCGGGGACCTTCCGGCCGCCGAGGCGGACGCGCTGGCCGAACGGCGGCTGGCCGCGGTGGCACCGTATGCGGCCGACCGCGGGGTCCGGGTACTGCTGGAGACGCACGACTCGCACCGGGCCGGCGCCGATGTGGCTCGGGTGTTGGGCGCCGTCGGGCACCACTCGGTGGGCACGATCTGGGACGTGATGCACACCTGGCTGGCCGGGGAGCAGCCGTCCTCGACGTATCCCGTGCTGGCCCCGTACCTGGGCTATGTGCAGGTGAAGGACATCGCTTCGGCGGAGGATAGGACGCCGCTGGCGCTCGGTAAGGGCGTGCTGCCCCTGGCGGAGACCATCGAGGTGCTCAGCAGGGCCCAGTGGGACGGCTGGCTGTGCTGGGAGTACGAGAAGCGGTGGAATCCGCAGGCGGAGGATCTGCCGGGCATGTTGGGCGCCGGGCGGGAGCACCTGGTCCGGCTGCTGTCCGAATCGGCCTGACCTGGCTTATCGGGCGAGGCAGCGGGGCCGGGGGCCGAGCCCTGGGAAGTCGACCGGGCTCCGGCCCGTGGGAGTGGGAAGGGAGCGTGCGGGTGTGCTCGATCTGGGCCGGTTGAGGGCGCTGCACGCGGTGCACACGCATGGGTCGATCGGTGCGGCGGCCGCGGCGCTGGGATACACGTCGTCCGCGGTGTCCCAGCAGATCGCCAAGCTGGAGCGGGAAGCCGGCTCGGTGCTGCTGGAGCGGCAGGGCCGCGGCGTGGTGCTGACGGATGCCGCGCAGCTCCTGGTGACCGCGGCGCAGGAGCTGATGCGGGTGGTGGAGTCGGCCGAGGTGGCGCTGGAGGAGCAGCGCGGCCGTCCGGGCGGGCGGTTGACGGTTGCGGCGTTCCCCACTGCGGCCTGCGGGTTGCTGCCGCCGGTGCTGGCCGGGTTGGCGGACGCGTACCCGGCACTGGACCTCCGGCTGGTCGAGGTCGACGCGCACCTGTCGGTCGACCTGGTGGTGCGGGGCGGGGTGGACCTGGCGGTGGCGCACGACTGGGACATCGCGCCGCTGCCCGTGCCGGAGGGGTTGGGGCGGGCGGTCATCGGTGACGACCGGTGCGACGTGCTGGTGCCCGCCGGGCATCCGCTGGCCGCGCGGGAGTCGGTGCTGCGCACGGACATAGCGCGGGAGCGGTGGATCTGCCAGCCGCCGGGTTCGGTCTGCCATGACTGGCTGGTGCGGACGCTGCGGGAGGCGGGCACCGAGCCGGACATGGCGTACCAGGTCGGTGAGTACGGGACGCAGGTCGCCCTGGTGGCGGCGGGGTTGGGTATCGCGCTGGTGCCGCGGCTGGGCCGGGGTCCGCTGCCCGCGGGGGTGCGGGTGGTGCGGTTGGAGCCCGCACCGGTGAGGCGGTTGTACGCGCTGTGGCGGAAGGGGGCCGCGCGGCGGCCGTCGATCATGGCCGCGGTCGAGGCCTTGCGGACGCACTGGAGGGACGTGCAGTGAGCGAACCCCGCTGCCGGGGCAGCGGGGTTCGGATGAGGTGGGCGGTGGTGGGTGTCAGGCGGCGGAGCGGACTTCGCCGGTGAACGTGCGCCACAGTTCGGCGTAGCGGCCGTCCTGGGCGAGGAGTTCGTCGTGGGTGCCGTCCTCGACGATGCGGCCGTGGTCGAGGACCACGACCCGGTCGGCTCGGGCGGCGGTGCTGAGCCGGTGCGCGACCACCAGGGTGGTGCGGCGGACGGCGAGGCGGTCGGCGGCTTGGTTGACCAGGGCTTCGGTGGCGAGGTCGAGTGCCGCGGTGGCCTCGTCGAGGAGCAGGATGGCGGGGTCGACGAGTTCGGCGCGGGCCAGGGCGATGAGCTGGCGCTGTCCGGCGGACAGGTTGCGGCCGCGTTCGGTGACCTGGTGGAGGTAGCCGCCTTCGAGGGTGGCGATCATCCCGTCGGCGCCCACCGCGCGGGCGGCGGCCTCCACTTCGGCGTCGGTGGCGTCCATCCGGCCGTATGCGATGGCGTCGCGCACGGTGCCTGCGAACAGGTAGGGCTCCTGGGGGACGACACCGAGTTGCTGCCGGTAGCCGGTCAGGTCGAGGGCGCGGATGTCGGTGCCGTCGACGAGGACGGCACCGCCGGTCGGGTCGTAGTAGCGGGCGACGAGCTTGACCAGGGTGGACTTGCCCGCACCGGTCTCGCCGACGAAGGCGACGGTCTGGCCGGCCGGTACATGCAGTTGGATGCCGGCCAGGGCGTCGGGGGTGTCGGCGTCGGCGCTGCCGTAGCGGAAGTCGACATCCTCGAAGGTGATCTCGCCGCGCAGGCGGTAGACCGTCCGCGGGTCGGCGGCCTGCGGGGTGGTGGTGGGCTGGCGCAGCAGCTCGCGGATGCGGCCGAGCGAGACCGTGGCCTGCTGGAAGCCGTCGAAGACCTGGGAGAGTTGCTGGACCGGGGAGAAGAACAGGTCGATGTAGAGCAGGTAGGCGACGAGGGCGCCGGCGGTGAGGGTGCCGGCGTTGACCCGGTGGGCGCCCACGATCAGCACCAGTGCCGCCGCCACGCTGGACAGCAGTTGGACGAACGGGAAGTACACCGAGATCAGGAACTGGCCGCGGACCCGGGCCGTGCGGTACTCGTCGCTGCGGTTCAGGAAGCGCTGCGCGCCGAGTTCCTCGCCGCGGAACGCCTGCACCACGCGCAGGCCCGCGACGTGTTCTTGCAGGTCGGCGTTGACGACCGCGACCCGTTCGCGCGCGGACTCGTACGCGCGCACCGACTTGCGGCGGAAGACCCAGGTGGCGAGGACCAGCAGGGGCAGGGTCGCGAAGACCATCAGGGCGAGCTGGACGTCGATGGCGAGCAGGGCGACCAGGATGCCGACGAAGGTCAGCAGGCTGACCAGCGCGGTGACCAGGCCGGTCTGAAGGAAGGTGGACAGGGCGTCCACGTCCGTGGTCATCCGGGTCATGATGCGGCCGGACAGCTCCCGTTCGTAGAAGTCCAGCCCGAGCCGGTGCAGGTGGGCGAAGATCTTCACGCGCAGCGTGTACAGGACGCGTTCGCCGGTGCGGCCGGTGAGCAGGGTGGAGCCCCATTCGACCGCCCACTGGAGCAGGACCAGGCCCAGGCCGACCAGGGAGGCGATCCAGACCGCGTGCAGCGCGTGCCGCCGTACGCCAGCGTCGATGCCGTGGCGGATCAGGACCGGCAGCAGCAGCCCGGCGACGGCGTCGACCGCGACCAGCAGCAGGCTGAGCAGCAGCGGAGTGCGGAAGCCGCGGAGCATGCTGCCCAGGCCGAACCGCTGGTCGGCGGCGCTTGCCTGCTCCTCGTCGATGTCCGGGGTGTCGAGCGCGGGCGGCAGGGCCGCGACCTTGGCGAGGAGTTCCGGGGTGGCGGGCATGCCGGCGAGCGCGCCGGCCATCCCCCCGCCCGGACCGCCGGGACCGCCGGGACCTCTGCCTCCCACCGCGGTCCCACCCCGACCGGCAGTGTCACCGGCCTGGTCGGTCGTTCGCAGCCGCTCCGGCCACAGATCAGGGGTGACGGGAGCGTCGCCCGCAAGGGCGGCCGTCCGCGTGCCCGGCTCCGCGGCGGCGCCGGCCGGGTCGCGTTCCATGACGTCCGCGCCGAGCGCCTCGGGGTCGGTGAGCAGCGCACGGTAGAGCGGGCTGCGCGCCTGGAGTTCCTCGTGGGTGCCCACGTCGGCCAGGCGTCCCGCGTCTAGGACGGCGATCCGGTCCGCGAGCGCGAGAGTGGAGCGGCGGTGGGCGATCAGCAGCGTCGTGCGGCCGCGCATCACCTGGCGCAGGGCGTCGAAGATCTCCGCCTCGACCCGGGCGTCCACCGCGGAGGTGGCGTCGTCCAGGAGCAGCAGCCGGGGGTCGGTGAGGATCGCGCGGGCCAGGGCGACGCGCTGCCGCTGGCCGCCGGACAACGTCAGCCCCTGCTCGCCGACGACCGTGTCGTAGCCGTCCGGCAGGGCGCTGATGAAGTCGTGCGCCTGGGAGGCGCGGGTCGCGGCCAGGACTTCCTCGTCGGTGGCGTCGGGCTTTCCGTAGGCGATGTTGGCGCGGACCGTGTCGGAGAACAGGAAGCTGTCCTCGGGTACCAGGCCGATCGCGGAGCGCAGCGAGGCGAAGGTCAGCTCGCGGACGTCCACCCCGCCGATCCGCACGGCGCCGCCGGTCACGTCGTACATCCGGGGCAGCAGCAGGGAGACGGTGGACTTGCCGGAGCCGGACGCGCCGACCACGGCGACGGTCTCGCCGGGTTCGATGCTCAGGTCGAAGCCGTCCAGGACCGGGCGCTCGGCGCTGTAGCCGAAGGTGACGTGGTCGAAGTCGACGGTGGCGGGGGCGCTCGGCGGGAGGGCCCTGGTGCCTTCGTCGAGGGTCGGGCGGGTGTCGATGAGTTCGAGGACGCGCTCGACTCCGGCGCGTGCCTGCTGGCCGACGGTGAGCATCATCGTCAGCATCCGGACCGGGCCGGTGAGCTGCGCGAGGTAGGTGGAGAACGCCACGAAGGTGCCCAGGGTGATCTGGCCGCGGGCGGCCATCCAGCCGCCCAGGGCGAGCATGCCGATCTGGCCGAGCGAGGGGACAGCCTGGAGCGCCGGTGTGTAGCGGGCGCTGAGCCGGACGGTACGCAGCCGCCCGGCGAACAGGCGGCGGCCCACCGTCCGCAGCTTGTCCATCTCCTGCTGCTCCTGGCCGAACCCCTTGACCACGCGGACGCCGGTGACCGACCCGTCGACGATCCCGGCGACCGCGGCGGCCTGGCCCTGGGCGTACCAGGTCGCGGGGAAGAGCCGCTTGCGGGAGCGGTCGGCGATGAACCACAGCGCGGGGGCGACGGCGAGCGCCACCAGCGTCAGCACCGGGGAGAGCAGCAGCATCACGACGAGGGAGAGCAGGAAGAGCAGCAGGTTGCCGATCATGACGGGCAGCATGAACAGCAGCCCCTGGATCAGCTGGAGGTCGCTGGTGGCGCGGCCGACGACCTGCCCGGTGCTCAGTTCGTCCTGGCGGCGGCCGTCGAGCCGCATGATCGACCGGAACATCTCGTCACGCAGGTCGTGCTGGACGTCGAGCGCCAGCCGCCCGCCGTAGAAGCGGCGCATGTACGTGAGGACGTAGACGACGGCAGCGGCTGCCACCAGGGCGATCGCCCACGGCATGAGCTGCCGGTCGTGCTTGACGATGACGTCGTCGATGATCAGCTTGGGCACCAGCGGCACCAGGGCGGTGACGCCCATGCCCGCCAGGGACGCCCCGAACGACAGCAGCACGCTCCGCTTGTAGCGCCACGCATAGCCGCTGAGCCTTCGAAGCCAGCCCTGCCCGGAGCCGTCCTCGGCCGGCTCCCCCGGTTTCGCCTTCGCCACGCTGTCCTCCACCACGTTCGTCCCCGCGGTCCGCGACCGCCTCACCCGCTGAGGCCCAACGCGCCTGACCGCGCGTTTCATCCTCCCGCAACAAATCCAACGACCAAAGTCGCACATGAGTACGACTTTGGTCCTCATCACTTCGAGTGATCCGCTGCGGGGCGAAAAAGGGACAGGGGCGGTCTCAGCGGGTGGCGGAGATCTGCCGCGCCATGATCGTCGTCAGCTCGTAGGCGGTGTGGGAGGCGGCGACGGCAGTGATCTCCGCGTGGTCGTACGCCGGGGCGACCTCCACCACGTCGGCGGAGACCAGGTGGCAGCCGGCCAGGCCGCGCAGGATCTCCAGGAGTTCGCGGGAGGTGAGGCCGCCGGCCTCGGGAGTCCCCGTGCCGGGTGCGTGGGCGGGGTCCAGGACGTCGATGTCGACCGAGATGTACAGCGGGCGGTCGCCGATCCGTTCGCGCAGCTGCTGGACGACCTCGTCGACGCCGCGGCGCATGACGTCGGCGGAGGTGACGATGCCGAAGCCCATCTTCGCGTCGTCGTCGAGGTCCTTCCGGCCGTAGAGCGGGCCGCGGGTTCCGACGTGGGAGAGCGCGGAGGTGTCGAGGATGCCCTCCTCGACCGCGCGCCGGAAGGGCGTGCCGTGCGTGTAGGCGGCGCCGAAGTACGTGTCCCAGGTGTCGAGGTGGGCGTCGAAGTGGAGCAGGGCCACCGGCCCGTGCCGGCGGGCGACCGCGCGCAGCAGCGGCAGGGCGATCGTGTGGTCGCCGCCGAGCGTCATGAGCCGGGCCCCGGTCGCCAGCAGGCCGTCGGCGGCGGCCTGGACGGACTCCACCGCCTCGCCGATGTCGAACGGGTTGGCGGCGATGTCGCCCGCGTCGGCGACCTGGGCCAGTTCGAAGGGGGAGGCGTCCTGCGCCGGGTTGTACGGGCGCAGCAGCCGGGACGCCTCGCGGATGGCGTTGCCGCCGAACCGCGCGCCGGGGCGGTAGGACACGCCGGTGTCGAAGGGCACGCCGACGACCGCGACGTCGGCGGCGCCCACCTCGTCGAGCCGGGGCAGCCGGGCGAAGGTCGCGGGGCCCGCGTAGCGCGGGACCTGCGAGGAGTCGACGGGGCCGCGCGGCTGTGCGCTGCTCATAGGGCTGCCTCTTCTCGGTGTGGCGGTCATCGGTGCGACCGTCGTCCAGTACGACCGGCAGGACGACCGGCTTTATGGGCGCGGTCGGTCCTTCACGGCTGTGAGCTCACGGCTGTAAAGCAAAGTGCTGCCGCTGCGTGCGCGGCAGCTACCGCCACGGACGGTGCCGGGTCCGCAGTGGGCGCTCGTGCCGGCGGGTCCGCCGGTCTCCGCGACCCTACGGACCCCTACCCCTCCCCGAAATGTACGTTTCCTCCAATCGGCGGCGGTGATTACGCCTCGGCGTCGATCCAGGGCACGTCGCATACCAGGACGCAGGGGCGGGAGAATGTGCTCATGCCCATGGACCCGCTGCCTGCCACCCCCACTCGCCAGGCCCTCGTCTCGCACCTGATACGCACCCGGATCGCCGGTGACGTCGCGACTCCGCGCGAGAACAACCTCGACCACTACCGCGAGCTCGCCGAGGGCAACCGCTACTTCTGGTTCGGGCTGGACCTCGGCGACCGGTGGAGTGACGAGGCCGCGGTGCTCGAGCTGATGGCCGAGCGGTGCGGGGTCGTCGCCGATCCCGAACACGTCCGCGGGCAGGACACCATCGACCCGGAACTGACCGTGGACGGGCTGGACCGGATGGCAGCGGTCCTGAAGAAGGCGGTGGAGAACCGGTCCACGGTCCTGCTGGCGAGTGGGCACCCGGCGGGGCTGTTCGCCGTGCACAACGTGCTCGCCAAGGCGCTGCGCACGGTCGGCTGCCATGTGGTCGGACCGGCGGAGAACCTCTACGCGGACGGCGGCGAGATCCGCTACCTGGGCGGCGTCTTCATGCTGCACCGGGGCGGCAGCCTGGTGCACACGCACTCCCCCGAGCCGATGGCCGAGGTGCTCAACGCCCTGGAGCGCGACGGGCGCGGGCTGCCCGACCTGGTGGTGGCCGACCACGGGTGGGCCGGTTGCGCGGGGTCGCGCGGCATCGAGACCGTCGGCTTCGCGGACTCCAACGACCCGGCCCTGTTCGTGGGCGAGTCCGAGGGCACGGTCCTGGTGACGGTGCCGCTGGACGACAACGTGCAGCCGCACTTCTACGCGCCCATGGCGTCCTATCTGCTGGACGCGGCCGACCTGCGGCACCGTCCGGCGCCCCGCCCGAACGGCGGCGGGCGGCACCGCCCGGACCCGCGGGCCCGGCGGGCCAGGACCCGCAAGACCCGGGACTGACCCGCACGACCCGGGACCGGCCGGACACGGCCGGGCCCTGACCGGGACGGCTTCCGTCTCAGGCGCGCGGCACCCGGACCAGGCCCTCCTGGATCACCGACACGGCCAGCGCGCCGTCCTGCGTGTAGATGCGGGCGGTCCCCAGTCCGCGGCCACCCGAGGCGGACGGACTCTCCTGGTCGTACAGCAGCCACTCGTCCGCGCGGAAGGGGCGGTGGAACCACATCGCGTGGTCCAGGCTCGCGCCCACCACGTCGCCGACCGCCCAGCCGCCGCGCCCGTGCGCCAGGAGCACGGAGTCGAGCAGCGTCATGTCCGACACATAGGTGGCGAGGCAGACGTGGAGCAGGGGGTCGTCGACGACTTTGCCGCGGGTGCGGAACCACACCTGGGAGCGCGGCTCGCGGCGCACCCCGGCGGTGAGGAAGGGCGGGTCCTCGACATAGCGCAGGTCCACGGCGGCACGCGCCTCGCGCAGCCGGTCGACCACGGTCGGGTCGGGGAACTTGTCGGCGTGGGCCGGCAGCAGTTCGTCGGCGCACGGAAGGGTCTCGGGGTCCGGCGCCGCCGGCATGGCCTCCTGGTGCTCCAGGCCGTCCTCGTGCACCTGGAAGGACGCCGAGAGGTGGAAGATCGGCTGGCCGTGCTGGATCGCGACGACCCGGCGCGTGGTGAAGGAGCGGCCGTCGCGAATCCGGTCCACCTGGTAGACGATCGGCGCACCCGGGTCGCCGGGCCGCAGGAAGTACGCGTGCAGGGAGTGCGCGGCGCGCTCCTCGGGCACGGTGCGGCCGGCCGCGACCAGGGCCTGCGCGGCGACCTGGCCGCCGAAGACGCGCGGCACCACGGCCGAGCGGCTGTAGCCGCGGAAGATGTCCTCCTCGATCCGCTCCAGGTCGAGGAGGGCGAGCAGGGACTGCAGGGGCGTCGGGTTGTCGTTCACAGGCCCATCGATTTGGCGATGATCGTCTTCATGACCTCACTGGTCCCGCCGTAGATCCGGTTGACCCGGTTGTCCGCGTAGAGGCGGGCGATCGGGTACTCGTTCATGTAACCGTATCCGCCGTGCAGCTGGAGGCAGCGGTCGATCACGCGAGCGGCGACCTCGGTACAGAACAGCTTGGCGGAGGCGGCGTCGGCGGCGGACAG
The DNA here is from genome assembly GCF_037034245.1 of Streptomyces sp. CA2R106. Classification (NCBI taxonomy): domain Bacteria; kingdom Bacillati; phylum Actinomycetota; class Actinomycetes; order Kitasatosporales; family Streptomycetaceae; genus Streptomyces; species Streptomyces sp. CA2R106. Next base: position 202,378 of record NZ_JBAGKC010000009.1, on the reverse strand, counting down.
CTCGCGCCGGTCGTGGGCCTCCAGCGCGCGGTCCACCACGGCCTCGGCGGCGTCGACCTCGGCCTTGCACGCGGCCAGCTCGAACTTGGTGTTCTGGAAGGACGCGACGGTCTTGCCGAAAACGGTGCGGTCCTGGACGTAGGCCTGGGCGAAGCGGACGGCGGCCGCGGCCTGGGCGTAGGCGCCGGCGGCGATGGCCAGCCGCTCCTGCGGGAGGTTCTGACCGAGGTAGGAGAAGCCCTTGCCCTCCTCGCCGAGCAGGTCCTCGACCGGCACGCGCACGTCGGAGAAGGACAGCTCCGCGGTGTCGGAGGTCTTCAGGCCGAGCTTGTCGAGCTTCCGGCCGACCGCGTAGCCCTCGGACTTGGTGTCGACGACGAACAGCGAGATGCCCGCGCGGCGGTCCTCGGGGGTGGGCGGGGCGGTGCGGGCGCAGACGATCACGCGGTCGGCGTGGACGCCGCCGGTGATGAAGGTCTTCGCCCCGTTGAGGACGTAGTGGCTGCCGTCCTCGGCGAGCTTGGCGGTGGTCTTCATGCCGGCCAGGTCGGAGCCGGTGCCGGGCTCGGTCATCGCGATGGCGAACATCGTGGCGCCGCTGACGAAGCCGGGCAGCCAGCGCTTCTTCTGCTCCTGCGTGCCGTACGCCATCACGTACGGCAGACACAGGCCGACGTGCACGCTGCTGCCGCCGAAGCTGACTCCGGCGCGGGACAGCTCCTCGCTGATCACGGCCTGGAACTTGAAGCTGGTCTCGCCCGCGCCGCCGAACTCCTCCGGCACCTCGATGCCGAAGACGCCCAGCTCGCCGAGCTTGTAGTAGAACTCCCGCGGCACCTGTCCGGCCGCCAGCCACTCGTCGTAGACGGGGACGACCTCGGCCTCGATGAAGGCGCGGATCGTCGCGCGAAACGCTTCGTGGTCTTCGTTGAACACCGTACGACGCACAGCGCGCCTCCCGTCCGAGAATAAGCAAGCGCTCAGAAAGTTACCCGCCGGTCGTCGTCGCTGTCCAGGCCGGAGGTGCTGTCGAGGGCGTCCAGCGCGCTCAGCGCGAGCCGGTGCAGGAGGGCGGCCATTCCGGCGCGGTCGGGCAGTCCGGACTGGGCGCCGAGGTGGGGGGTGGAGTTGAGCAGGCCGAACACCGCGTGCACCGCGGCACGGGCCTCCAGTTCGCTGGCGTCGGGATAGACGCGGCGGACCACGCCCACCCACTCCTCCACGTACTGCCGCTGGAGCTGGCGGACGAGCTTGCGGTCCGAGTCGCGCAGCCGGTCCAGCTCGCGGTCGTGCAGGGTGATCAGCGGCCGGTCGTCGATCGCGAAGTCGATGTGGCCGCGGATCAGCGCGTCCAGCGCCTCAGCCGGCTCGCCACTCTCGGCGACCCGCATCCGGCCCGCCGCCAGCAGCCGCCCGCTGATCCCGACCAGCAGCTCGGCGAGCATCGCGTCCTTCCCGGCGAAGTGCCGGTACAGGCCGGGGCCGCTGATGCCGACCGCGGCCCCTATCTCGTCGACGCCGACCCCGTGGAACCCGCGCTCGGCGAAGAGCCGCGCGGCCTCTCTGAGGATCTGCTCGCGCCGGTTTTCCACAGCTTTCGTCGGACTCATGAAATCGAGTCTAGACAATCCCGTTAGCGGGCGTTAACGTGGAGTCATCGGTTAACGCTCGCTAACACCATCCGGGGGCCGACCCATGGCAGCACCCACCTTGACCAGTGCCGCAGATCCGACATCGGAGACATTCCGCGCCAACGCGCGGGCTCACGCCGAGCTCACGGCCACGCTGCGTGACAAGCTGGCGGCCGCCCGACTCGGCGGCGGGGAGAAGGCGCGCGCACGGCACACCGCGCGGGGGAAGCTGCTGCCCAGGGACCGGGTCGACGGGCTGCTCGACCCTGCTTCCCCCTTCCTCGAGCTGGCACCGCTCGCGGCCGACGGGATGTACGACGGGCAGGCGCCCGCCGCGGGGGTGATCGCCGGGATCGGCCGGGTCTCGGGCCGCGAGGTCGTGGTCGTGGCCAATGACGCCACCGTCAAGGGCGGCACCTACTACCCGATGACGGTGAAGAAGCACCTGCGGGCCCAGGAAGTCGCGCTCGACAACCGGCTGCCGTGCGTCTATCTGGTGGACTCCGGCGGCGCCTTCCTCCCCCGGCAGGACGAGGTCTTCCCCGACCGCGACCACTTCGGCCGGATCTTCTTCAACCAGGCCACCATGTCCGCCCGCGGCATCCCGCAGATCGCCGCGGTGATGGGTTCGTGCACCGCCGGAGGCGCCTACGTGCCGGCGATGAGCGACGAGGCGGTGATCGTGCGGAACCAGGGCACGATCTTCCTCGGCGGCCCGCCGCTGGTGAAGGCCGCAACCGGCGAGGTGGTCACCGCCGAGGAACTCGGCGGTGGCGAGGTGCACTCCCGGACCTCCGGCGTCACCGACCACCTCGCCGAGGACGACGCGCACGCGCTGAGCATCGTCCGCGACATCGTGGCCACGCTCCCCGCCCGGGGCGCCCCGCCGTGGACGGTGCAGCCCGCGCAGCCACCCGCGGTGGACCCCGCGGGGCTCTACGGAGCGGTGCCCGCGGACTCCCGCACCCCGTACGACGTCCGGGAGGTGATCGCCCGGCTGGTGGACGGCAGCCGCTTCGCGGAGTTCAAGGCGGAGTACGGCACCACGCTGGTCACCGGATTCGCCCACGTCCAGGGCCACCCGGTCGGCATCGTGGCCAACAACGGCATCCTGTTCGCCGAGTCCGCCCTCAAGGGTGCGCACTTCATCGAGCTGTGCGACCAGCGCGGCATCCCGCTGCTCTTCCTCCAGAACATCTCCGGGTTCATGGTGGGCCGGCAGTACGAAGCGGGGGGCATCGCCAAGCACGGCGCGAAGATGGTGACGGCGGTGGCGTGCGCGCGGGTGCCGAAGCTGACCGTGGTGATCGGCGGCTCCTACGGCGCGGGCAACTACTCGATGTGCGGCCGGGCCTACAGCCCCCGCTTCCTGTGGATGTGGCCCAACGCCAAGATCTCGGTGATGGGCGGTGAGCAGGCCGCCTCGGTGCTGGCGACGGTGAAGCGGGACCAGTTGGCGGCCGCCGGTGAGAAGTGGAGCGAGCAGGCGGAGGAGGAGTTCAAGGCGCCGATCCGCGAGCAGTACGAGACCCAGGGCAACGCCTACTACGCGACGGCCCGGCTGTGGGACGACGGGGTGATCGACCCGGTGGAGACCCGCACCGTGCTGGGGCTGGCGCTGACCGCCTGTGCCAACGCGCCGCTGCCGGCGGCCGATCCGACCGCGCCGGGCTACGGCGTCTTCCGGATGTGAGGGCCGAGATGAGCAGTGTGACCACACCGAGCCGGTCGGAGATGTTCGACACCGTACTGGTCGCCAACCGGGGCGAGATCGCGGTGCGGGTGATGCGCACCCTGCGCGCGTCGGGGGTGCGGTCGGCGGCGGTGTTCACCGAGGCGGACGCCGGGGCCCGGCATGTGCGGGAGGCCGACTGCGCGGTACGGGTGGACAGTTACCTGTCGGCGGCCGAACTGGTCCGGGCGGCCGGTGAGGCGGGCGCCCAGGCGGTCCACCCCGGCTACGGCTTCCTCGCCGAGAACGCGGGCTTCGCCCGGGCCTGCGCCGAGGCCGGCCTGGTCTTCATCGGCCCGCCGGCCGACGCGATCGAGCTGATGGGCGACAAGATCCGGGCCAAGCAGACGGTGCGGGCCGCCGGGGTGCCGGTGGTGCCGGGCAGCAGCGGCAGCGGGCTGACCGACGAGGAACTGGCGGAGGCGGCACGGGAGATCGGCATGCCGGTGCTCCTCAAGCCGTCGGCGGGCGGCGGCGGCAAGGGCATGCGGCTGGTCCGGGACGCGGCGCAGCTGCCCGAGGAGATCGCGGCGGCCCGCCGGGAGGCGCGCGGTTCTTTCGGTGACGACACACTGCTGGTGGAGCGCTGGGTGGATCGGCCCCGGCACATCGAGATCCAGGTGCTGGCCGACGCGCACGGCCATGTGGTGCACCTGGGCGAGCGGGAGTGCTCGCTCCAGCGCCGCCACCAGAAGGTGATCGAGGAGGCGCCCTCGGTGCTGCTGGACCCGGCGACCCGGGCCGCCATGGGTGAGGCGGCGGTGCAGGCGGCGCGGTCCTGCGGGTACACCGGTGCGGGCACGGTGGAGTTCATCGTGCCGGGCGCGGACCCGTCCGCGTACTACTTCATGGAGATGAACACCCGGCTCCAGGTGGAGCACCCGGTCACGGAGCTGGTGACCGGGCTGGACCTGGTGGCGTGGCAGCTGCGGGTGGCGTGCGGGGAGCCATTGGACTTCGGCCAGCAGGACGTGGCGCTGACCGGGCACGCGGTCGAGGCGCGGATCTGCGCGGAGACGGCCCGGCCGGGCGACGGCGGGGTGGACTTCCTGCCGTCGGCCGGCACCGTGCTGGAGGTGCGGGACCCGGACGGCCCCGGGGTGCGGGTGGACTCCGGCCTGGCGGCGGGCACCGAGGTCGGCACCGCCTACGATCCGATGCTCGCCAAGGTGATCGGGTACGGGCCGGACCGGGCGACGGCGCTGCGCCGGCTGCGGGCGGCGCTGGCCGGCACCGTGGTGCTGGGCGTGGAGACGAACACCGGGTTCCTGCGGCGGCTGCTGGCCCATCCGGCGGTGGTCGCGGGCGAGTTGGACACCGGGCTGATCGACCGGGACGCGGCGCTGCTGGTGCCGGCGGGGGTGCCGGACGAGGTGTACGAGACGGCGGCGCTGCTGCGGCAGCGTGCGTTGGGCGCGGAGACGGAGGGCGGCGGGTGGGTCGACCCGTTCTCGGTGCCGAGCGGGTGGCGGCTGGGCGGGGAGCCGGCGTGGACGGTGCACCATCTGCGGGTGCCGGGCCGGGAGCCGGTGCGGGTCGGAATCCGCGCCGGCCGGGTCAGGATCGGCGACGGCCCCCCGGTGCAGGCGCGGATCGAGGTGGCCGGCTCCCGGGTGACGCTGTACCGCGAGGGCAGGGCGTGCGGCTTCGACACGGCGGGCGAGTGGCTCGGCCGGGAGGGCGACAGCTGGCATGTGCAGTCGTACGACCCGGTGGCCGCGGCGCTGCGCGGGCTGGCGGCCGGTGCGGGGGACGGCGCGCTGACGGCGCCGATGCCCGGCACGGTCACGGTGGTGAAGGTGGCCAAGGGCGAGCAGGTGGTGGCCGGGCAGGGCCTGCTGGTGGTGGAGGCGATGAAGATGGAGCACGTGATCGCCGCGCCGTACGACGGCACGGTGGCCGAGATCGATGTCGCCGCGGGCACGGCGGTGGCGATGGACCAGGTGCTGGCGGTGGTCACCCCGAATCTCCCGGACGCCCCGAACTCCCCGAACTCCCCGGACGCCCCGAGCACTCCGAACCCCCCGGAGGGCGGCGCCGATGCCACCCCGGACAGCGCGAGGGAGGCGTCATGACCGACACCAACGGCTCGCAGGACACCGGTGCGGGGCTGCCCGCGGGCCTGCCGATGGCGGTTCCGGCACCCGGCCTGCCGGAATACGTCCGCATCCATGAGGTCGGTGCCCGCGACGGCCTGCAGAACGAGAAGTCGACGGTGCCGACCCAGGTGAAGGCGGAGTTCGTGCACCGCCTGGCGGACGCGGGGCTGACGACGATCGAGGCGACCAGCTTCGTGCACCCCAAGTGGGTGCCCCAACTGGCGGACGCGGCCGAGCTGATGCCGCTCCTGGCGGACCTGGCCGGGCGGCCGGAGCTGCGCCTGCCGGTCCTGGTGCCGAACGCCCGGGGACTGGAGCGCGCCCTCGAACTGGGGGTGCGGGAGATCGCGGTGTTCGGCAGCGCCACCGAGTCCTTCGCCCGGGCGAACCTGAACCGCACGGTGGCCGAGTCGCTGGCGATGTTCGAGCCGGTGGTGGCCCGCGCCAGGGACGCCGGGCTGCGGGTGCGCGGCTATCTGTCGATGTGCTTCGGCGACCCCTGGGAGGGCCCGGTCCCGATCGCCCAGGTCGCAGAGGTGGCCCGCAGGCTGTACGAGCTGGGCTGCGCCGAGTTGAGTCTCGGCGACACCATCGGGGTGGCGACGCCCGGCCATGTGGTGGCGCTGCTGGACGAGTTGACCGCCGCCGGGGTCCCGATCGGACACCTCGCGGTGCACTTCCACGACACGTACGGCCAGGCGCTGGCGAACACCCTGGCCGCGCTTCGACGCGGGGTGGCTGTCGTCGATGCCTCGGCGGGTGGCCTGGGCGGCTGCCCGTACGCCAAGAGCGCCACCGGGAACCTCGCCACCGAAGACCTCGTCTGGATGCTGCACGGGCTCGGCATCAGGACCGGGGTCGACCTCGACCGCCTCAGCGCCACAAGCGTCTGGATGGCGGAGCAGTTGGGACGGCCCAGCCCGTCCCGTACCGTCCGCGCCCTCACCCACCGGGAGCCGTAGCCATGTCCATCGACCACCGCCTGTCCGAGGAGCACGAGTCGCTGCGGGCGACCGTGGCCGAGTTCGCCCATGACGTGATCGCACCGAAGATCGGCGACTTCTACGAGCGGGAGGAGTTCCCGTACGAGATCGTGCGGGAGATGGGGCGGATGGGCCTGTTCGGGCTGCCGTTCCCGGAGGAGTACGGCGGGATGGGCGGGGACTACTTCGCCCTGGGGCTGGCGCTGGAGGAGCTGGCCCGGGTGGACTCCTCGGTGGCGATCACCCTGGAGGCGGGGGTGTCGCTGGGTGCGATGCCGGTGTTCCGGTTCGGCACCGAGGAGCAGAAGCGGACCTGGCTGCCGCGGCTGTGCTCGGGCGAGATGCTGGGCGCCTTCGGCCTGACCGAGCCGGAGTGCGGCTCCGACGCGGGCGGCACCAGGACCACCGCGCGGCTGGACGAGGCGACCGGCGAGTGGGTGATCAACGGCACGAAGTGCTTCATCACCAACTCCGGCACCGACATCACCGGCCTGGTCACGGTGACCGCGGTGACCGGGCGCAAGGAGGACGGCCGGCCGCGGATCTCCTCGATCATCGTGCCGTCCGGGACGCCGGGCTTCACGGTGTCGAAGAAGTACAGCAAGGTCGGGTGGAACGCCTCGGACACCCGGGAGCTGTCGTTCACGGACTGCCGGGTGCCGGCGGCGAACCTGCTGGGCGCGGAGGGCCGGGGGTACGCCCAGTTCCTGCGGATTCTGGACGAGGGCCGGATCGCGATCTCCGCGCTGGCCACCGGGCTGGCCCAGGGCTGCCTGGACGAGTCGCTGGCGTATGCGCGGCAGCGGGAGGCGTTCGGGCGGCCGATCGGCGCGAACCAGGCGATCCAGTTCAAGCTGGCCGACATGGAGATGCGCGCCCACACCGCCCGGCTGGCCTGGCGGGACGCGGCGTCGCGGCTGGTGCGCGGGGAGGAGTTCAAGAAGGAGGCGGCGCTGGCGAAGCTCTACACCTCGGAGATCGCGGTGACCAACGCCCGCGAGGCGACCCAGGTGCACGGGGGGTACGGCTTCATGAACGAGTACCCGGTGGCCCGGATGTGGCGGGACTCGAAGATCCTGGAGATCGGCGAGGGCACCAGCGAGGTGCAGCGGATGCTGATCGCGAGGGAGCTGGGGCTGGCCGAGTGACCCGATAACGCCGGCAGATCCGGAGAGCGCCTGCCGCTCATCCGGTGAACGCCTGCCGCTCCTCCGTTCAAGGCCTGCCACTCACCGTTTAACGATCGCCACTCACCCGTTCGGCCCTCTCCAACCGCACTGGGGTGCCCGAAAGCGGGCAGGATTCTTGCAAAGCGGCGATGATCTGATGAGTATCAACGGGTGCCTGAACACCGGACGTCCTATGACGACCTCATCGACCACCTGGTCCGCACCACGTCGCTGCACCGCGGCGAGGCGGCCCGGGTGGTCATGGACGTCCTGGCGTACTTCGACGAGACGACCGAGGAGTACGTCCGCCGCAGGCACCGCGAGCTCCAGGCGAAGGGCCTGGTCAACACGGAGATCTTCGAGCGGATCAGCGAGGAGCTGCCGCACCGCGCGGTCGCCCCGGCCGCGCTGTCCCAGCGCCAGCTGCGCCGGATCGTCTACGGCTGACCGAGGCACTCCGCCCCACACCCACACCCCCACCGGCTCCACCCACCCCCCAGCTTCACCCACCCCCACCAGGCGCTCAGGGGCGCCGGGCACCCGACAGGTACGACCGAGAGGGACGGCATATGTGCGGAATTGTCGGCTACATCGGCAGGCGCGACGTGGCACCACTGCTGCTGGAGGGCCTGCAGCGGCTGGAGTACCGGGGCTACGACTCGGCCGGCATCGCGATCACCGGCCGATCGGGTGAACTGCGGACCGTCAAGGCCAAGGGCCGGGTGCGCGACCTGGAGGCCCGCGTCCCCAAGCGCTTCGCCGGCACCACCGGCATCGCACATACCCGCTGGGCCACCCACGGCGCGCCCAGCGACGCCAACGCCCACCCGCACCTGGACGCGGACAGCGCGGTCGCCGTCGTGCACAACGGCATCATCGACAACGCCTCCGAGCTGCGCGCCCGGCTCACCGCCGAGGGCACCGCCTTCACCTCCGAGACCGACACCGAGGTGCTCGCCCACCTGATCGCCCGCTCGCAGGCCGACACGCTGGAGCAGCGGGTGAGCGAGGCGCTGCGCTCGGTCGAGGGCACCTACGGCCTCGCGGTACTGCACCGCGACTTCCCGGACCGGATCGTGGTGGCCCGCAACGGCTCGCCGGTGGTGCTCGGCATCGGCGAGAAGGAGATGTTCGTCGCCTCCGACGTGGCCGCGCTCGTCGCCCACACCCGCCAGGTCGTCACGCTCGCGGACGGCGAGATGGCCACCCTGAAGGCCGACGACTTCCGCACCTACACCACCGAGGGCTCGCGGACCACCGCCACGCCGACCACCGTGGAGTGGGAGGCCGAGTCGTACGACATGGGCGGCCACGACACGTACATGCACAAGGAGATCGCCGAGCAGGCCGAGGCGGTGGACCGGGTGCTGCGCGGGCGGATCGACGACAAGTTCGCCACCGTCCACCTCGGCGGGCTCAACCTCGACCCGCGCGAGGCCCGCGGGGTGCGCCGGATCAAGATCCTCGGCTGCGGCACCAGCTACCACGCCGGTCAGATCGGCGCGCAGCTCATCGAGGAGCTGGCCCGTATCCCCGCCGACGCGGAGCCGGCCTCGGAGTTCCGCTACCGCAACCCGGTGGTCGACCCGGACACGCTGTACGTCGCGGTGTCGCAGTCCGGCGAGACGTACGACGTGCTGGCGGCCGTACAGGAGCTCAAGCGCAAGGGCGCGCGGGTGCTCGGCGTGGTCAACGTGGTGGGTTCGGCGATCGCCCGGGAGGCGGACGGCGGGACCTATGTGCACGCCGGGCCCGAGGTCTGCGTGGTGTCCACGAAGTGCTTCACCAACACGGTGGTGGCCTTCGCGCTGCTCGCGCTGCACCTGGGCCGGATCAGGGACCTGTCGGTCGCCGACGGCCGCCGGATCATCGAGGGGCTGCGGCGGCTGCCCGGCCAGATCGACGAGATCCTCAAGGCCGAGCCGGAGATCAAGCGGCTGGCGCTGCACTTCGCGGACGCGAAGTCGATGCTGTTCATCGGCCGGGTGCGCGGGTACCCGGTGGCCAGGGAGGCGTCGCTGAAGCTGAAGGAGGTCAGCTACATCCACGCCGAGGCGTACCCGGCCTCGGAGCTGAAGCACGGGCCGCTGGCGCTGGTGGAGCCGGCGATGCCCACGGTGGCGATCGTGCCGGACGACGACCTGCTGGAGAAGAACCGGGCCGCGCTGGAGGAGATCAAGGCCCGCAGCGGCCGCATCCTCGCCGTGGCCCACCAGGAGCAGGAAAAGGCCGACCACACGATCATCGTCCCGAAGAACGAGGACGAGCTCGACCCGATCCTGATGGGCATCCCGCTCCAGCTCTTCGCCTACCACACCGCGCTGGCGCTCGGCCGGGACATCGACAAGCCGAGGAACCTCGCGAAGTCCGTCACCGTGGAGTGACCGCGCTACGCCCTGGCGCGGGCCGGCTCCCCGGCCCGCGCCAGGGCCACCTCACGCCTCACAACCTCATGGAATGACCACCACCGGCCGCTGCGCCCGCCGCGCCAGCCGCCCGGCCACCGACCCGAAGATCCGCCCGACCATCCCGTGGGTCCCGCCGACCACGATGGCGTCGGCTTCGTACTCCTTGCCGACCTCCTCCAGCTCGTGGCAGATGTCGCCGCCGCGCTCCACCAACACCCAGGAGATCTCGGCGAGATGGTCGGCGCAGGCCAGCTCCAGGCCCAGCACCTCGGTGCGGTGGTCGGGCACGTCCACGAAGACCGGCGGCTCGCAGCCGGCCCACACGGTGGCCGGCAGCCGGTTGGCGACATGCACGATGATCAGCGCGGAGTGCGTTCTGCGGGCCATCCCGATCGCGTAGGACAGCGCGCGCTCACTGGAGACGGAGCCGTCGAAACCGACGACCACGCCGTGCCGGAAGGCCGGATCACAGGCGTGGTGCCGCGCGGTGGCCAGCTCGGGGAGCGCTGCCTCGTCGGCAAGCGGCCTGCCCTCGGCAGGCTCGGGAATGTCATGACCGGCCATGATGGGGATTCTCGGCGAGGGCGGCGCTGACGCGCCGAGCAGCGGACAAGACGTTTCTCGCGGGGCGGGCCGCCGCAGCGGCCGGTTTCGGCCAGTTCACCACTTCCCGTCCCACTCCCTCCACAGTACGGCCGGCGCAAGCGCCTGCACAGGGCCGACGGGCCCTTCACAGGCTCTTCCGTATGTCTTGCGTACCCGGAGTTCCCAGGAGAATGCCGGAGGGAGCCCAAGAGCGCAACGGCACCGCGCCTGTGAGGGCAACGTCATCACGCCAACCGGCGACACGCTTCGGCGCACGGGCGCATCGCGGGGGCGCACCGCCGACACCTCCCCGGCACCTCCCGTCACCGCCCGCCGCCCCGACCCGACCAGCACCGCCCGCACCAGCCCGACGGCGGCCGCGCATGTGCAAGTTCACTCCGGAATATCCCGTACCGCTCTACGCCCATTCAGCGCCGGAGCAGCGATTTTCGGCCAACTTGGCACCGTTGCGCATTCGTTGGCGGCCGCGCGCACTAACACCTGCGCCACCAGCGGTTCTACGATGCGGCAGGACGCGGACAGTGCGGTCCGCAGTCGCAACGGCACGAGGCGTACTTCCCAGCAAGCCGCCAGGGTGAAACGCTTCGTGATCGAATGCTTCACGCCACGTTGCCTTGTCGACTTAGCGTCAGATGGTGAACTTGTCACTAACGCCCCACCTGACACAGTAGATTTGATCATGGGTAACTGCGCTGGACAGCGGGGGATTACGTGCAGGACCGAGGGGACGACGCGTCGATACGAGGGGGGCTTGAGCTCCATGAGCCAGGAGTCCAGTTCCGGTACGGCGGCGGACACTCCGTCGCAAGCACCATCGGCATCGCCTCGCGCCATCCGCAAGCTCTCCGCGCGCCGCCGTCCGGAGGTCGTCGCGGTGCTGCTCTTCAGCGGTGGTCCGATCTTCGAGAGTTCCATACCCCTGTCCGTCTTCGGCATCGACCGGCAGGACGCGGGCGTCCCCCGCTACCGGCTGCTGGTCTGCGCCGGCGAGGAGGGCGCGCTGCGCACCACCGGCGGGCTCGAACTCACCGCGCCCTACGGCCTTGAGGCGCTCGCCCGGGCCGGCACCGTGGTGGTGCCCACCTGGCGCTCGATATCCCAAGCACCGCCGCCGGAGGCCTTGGAGGCGATCCGTCGCGCACACGAGGAGGGCGCGCGCATCATCGGGCTGTGCACCGGCGCGTTCGTACTCGCCGCCGCCGGTCTGCTGGACGGCCGGCCGGCCACCACGCACTGGATGTACGCCCCGACGCTCGCCAAGCGCTACCCGTCGGTGCACGTCGACCCCCGCGAGCTCTTCGTGGACGACGGCGACGTGCTCACCTCCGCCGGAACAGCGGCCGGTATTGACCTGTGCCTGCACGTGGTGCGCACCGACCACGGTACGGACGCGGCCGCGGCGCTCGCCCGCCGGCTGGTCGTGCCGCCGCGCCGGGCGGACTGGCAGACCGGGCAGCGGCACATGGACCGCTCTTTACCGGAGGAGATCGGCGCGGACCCGCTGGCCGAGGTCGTCGCGTGGGCGCTGGAGCACCTCCACGAGCAGTTCGACGTCGAGGCGCTGGCCGCGCGCGCGTACATGAGCCGGCGCACCTTCGACCGCCGGTTCCGCTCGCTGACCGGCAGCGCGCCGCTTCAGTGGCTGATCACCCAGCGGGTGCTCCAGGCGCAGCGGCTGCTGGAGACGTCGGACTACTCCGTCGACGAGGTGGCCGGGCGCTGCGGCTTCCGCTCGCCGGTGGCGCTGCGCGGGCACTTCCGCCGGCAGCTCGGCTCCTCGCCCGCGTCGTACCGGGCCGCGTACCGGGCCCGCAGGCCGCAGGACGACGGTGACCGGGCCGGTTCGGCGCCCGAGGTGCCGGCCGCGCGCCGGGGCGGGGCGAGTGGTCCGGGCGGGCCGGGTGGGCCGGGTGGGCCGGGTGGGCCCGGGAACGGTGCCGGTCACGGCTCTGTGCACGCGCACGGAAACGGTCACGGCGGCGCGGGCGGCCACGGCGGCGGTCACGGTGCCGGTGCCGGGGCCGGGACGGGGGTCGGGCCGGGCAGCGGTACGGGCATCGCTCAGGGCGGCGGCCCGGGCGGCGGCCCCAGCGGCGGTCCGCAGGTGCTGGCCGCACCGCTCAAGGGCGACCCGGACGCGTACACCGCCTCCGCCCGCGTCCCGGAGCAGTCCGGGCGGCCCGATCCGGCCGAGGCGGCCACCCGCGGGCGGCTGCGGGCCGGGCGCGGTCTGGGAGCCGCCCTCCCGGGACCACGTGATCGCCCGTAGGGTGAGACACATGAACGACCGGATGGTGTGGATCGACTGTGAGATGACCGGCCTCTCGCTGGCGCACGACGCGCTGATCGAGGTGGCCGCGCTCGTCACCGACTCCGAGCTGAACATCCTCGGCGAGGGGGTGGACATCGTGATCCGCCCGCCCGCCGAGGCGCTGGAGACGATGCCGGAGATCGTCCGGCAGATGCACACCGCCTCCGGGCTGCTGGAGGAGTTGCCCGGCGGGGTCGACATGGCCGAGGCGGAGCAGACGGTGCTGGACTACATCCGCGCCCATGTCGCCGAGCCGCGCAAGGCGCCGCTGTGCGGCAACTCCGTCTCCACCGACCGCGGCTTCCTCGCCCGGGACATGCCGGCGCTGGAGCAGCACCTGCACTACCGCATTGTGGACGTCTCCTCGATCAAGGAGCTGTCGCGCCGCTGGTACCCGCGGGCGTACTACAACAGCCCGGAGAAGAACGGCAACCACCGCGCGCTCGCCGACATCCGCGAGTCCATCGCCGAGCTGCGCTACTACCGCGAGGCGGTCTTCGTACCGGCCCCCGGCCCGGACACGGACACCGCCCGCGCGATCGCGGCCAAGCACGTCCTGCCGCCGGCCCCGCACGCCGCCCACTGACGGGCGCGTACCCGGCCGCATAAGCGGGCGCGACCACCCCCCGCCACCCTGTACACTTTTCCAAGCGGCGCCGCCCCGACAGGGAAAAGCGCCGCTCATGGTGGGTGTAGCTCAGATGGTAGAGCACCTGGTTGTGGTCCAGGATGTCGCGGGTTCGAGTCCCGTCACTCACCCCAGCTTCACAGGGCGCCCGGCCGCGGAAACGCGGCCGGGCGCCTTTTTGCGCGGCGGCGGCCGGGGCGGAGGGGCGGTCGGGAGCGGCCGGAACGGTCGAAACGGTCGAAGCGGTCAGGCGCCGCGGAGCGCCTGCCGGGCGGCCCCGATCACGCGCTGGGCGGCGGCGCCGTACACGGCGGACTCCCGCAGGGTGCGCCACACCTTCATGTGCGTGGCGACGCTGTCGGCATCCGAGGACGAACTCGACCTCGTCGGGCTGCCGGCTGTCTACCAGCGCACCCGGGACGGTGAACACGTCACGCGGTACCAGACCACCGGGCACTACTTCTACCTGCTCAACGGCGGCAACGCCGTCAACTTCCTGCACGGCGCCAGTGTGGGGCCGTTCATTCACCTCGTGCAGGCGGAGATACTGGCCGCCGTCCGCATGCTCACCCGCGGCGGGCTCGCCCGCGGCATCCACGAGGTCACCGCCGCCGACCGGGCCGTGATCGCCGACACCTGGCTGACCTACTTCAACCGCTGAGGACCCGCCCCCATGCCCATCACCCCCCAGCACCTCCACGCCACCCTCACCACCTACCTGAGCCGGCACCCCGAGGACAAGGACGGCCTCGCGGCCCTCACCGCCGCACTGGAGGTCCACCCCGACACCATCGCCTCGCGCAAGGAGTTCCGCGGGCACGTCACCGCCGGAGCCCTGCTCCTGCGCCCGGACGGACGTGTCCTGCTCGTGGAGCACAAGGCACTGGGGAAGTGGCTCTTTCCCGGCGGGCACCTGGAGGACACCGACACGACCCTCATGGGCGCCGCCCTGCGGGAGTTGGCCGAGGAGACCGGCATCGACCCCGAACAGGTCACCCCCGACAGCCCGTTGCCCCTGCACATCGACATCCACCCCATCCCGGCCAACCCCGCCAAGGACGAACCCGACCACCAGCACTTCGACATCCGGTACCTTTTCCGGACGGCAGCCGACGTGGCCGAGCTCCAGACCGAAGAAGTCCTCGACTACTCCTGGCAGTTCGCCGACCAGATCACCGCCGAGCCCCTCCGCACCCGCCTCCTCGCCGTCCCCTTGAGCTGAGCCCCCCCCTGAGCTCCCCTGAGCCCCACTGAGCCCCCTCACACCGCCGGGGTCGCCGGGAGGGTGATGGAGAGCTGGAAGCCCTCGAAGATGTGGCCCAGGTCCTCGCTGGCGACGCCGGGGCCGTGGTCGAGGACGCTGATGATGAGGTGGTCGTCGTCGCGGTGGTGGGCGGTGACGAGGATGTCGCTGTGCTCGGGGGCGTGCCGGACACCGTTGGCCAGCAGGTTGCCGATGGCGCGGGTGAGTTCGCGCGGGTCGGCCCACAGCATGTGGCCCGCCACGTCGCAGTGGACGACGCGGATGCCGCGCGCGCTCGCCGCGGCCCGCACGTCGACGACGGCGTCGGAGACGATGTCGAGCAACGGCACGAGTTCGCGTTGCAGGTGCAGGGTGCCGCTCTGGAGGGTGGAGAGCGCGAAGAGGTCGTCGACCATGCCGGTCACGGTGTCCACCCGCGCGCGGATGGTGCGGACGTAGTCGGCCGGGTCGGGCGCGAACCCGTCGTCGATCGCCTCGGTCATCGCGCGGATGCCGGCCAGTGGGGTGCGCAGGTCGTGCGAGATCCACGCGAAGAACTGCCGCCTGGCCGCGTCGAGCTTCTCCACCTCCGCACGGGCCTGTGCGAGCTGCACCGAGGTGTCGGCGAGCCGGGCGTGCAGGTCGTTGAACTCCCGCCAGCCGGGCTCGGCCGGTTCCAGCACCGCCCCGGCGGCCAGGTGCCGCGCCGACGCGGACAGTCGTCCGACCGACCGCCGCACCGCGCGGGAGATGGTCAGCCAGGTCGTGGCGAGGCTGATGACCGTGGAGATCGCGATCACCCACACCAGCACCGTCAGGTCGTGCGTGGAGATGAACATCTCGACCATGACCGCGAGGATCGACGACACGATCGAGGTGACCGCCCCGGCCACCACGATCGCGAACTGCGAGGCGACCGGCCCCCTGCGGTTCGCGTGCAACGCCGGGCCGGTGAGCAGGGTGACGGCCGCGGTGCAGATCACCGTGGTCATGACGATGAGGCCGATGTCGGGCAGGGCGAGCATGCGCGGCTACTCCGTTCCGTGCGGGGTGAACCGGTATCCGGCGCCCCATTGGGTGCGCAGGTAGACCGGATGGCGCGGTTCGGATTCGATCTTCTCGCGCAGCCTGCGCACATGGACGGTCACGGTCGCGGCGTCCCCGAAGTTCCATCCCCACACCTCGCCGAGAATGTCGTCCCGGGTGAGTACCTGTCCGGGGTGCTGGACGCCATACAGCAGCAGTTCGTATTCGCGGGTGGTCAGGGCGATCTCGTTCGTGCCGAGCCACGCGCGCCGGCGGGCGGGGTCGATCCGGAACGCGCCCGCGGTGAAGGGCGCGGCGGGGCTCGAGGGCGCGTGGCGGCGTAGTTGGGCCTGCATCCGCAGGGGGAGTTCCTTCATCGCGAACGGCTTGACCACGTAGTCGTCGGCGCCGTGCTCCAGCCCGCTGATGCGCTGGTCGACGGCGCCCAGCGCGGTGAGCATGATGATCGGGATGTCCGAGGTCGCCCGGGCCTGGCGGCACAGTTCGTCGCCGCTGGCCCCGGGCAGCATCCGGTCCACGACCAGGATGTCGGGCAGTCCGTCCGCGAGTGCCTGGCGGGCGGCGTGCCCGTCGCCGTACTGGGACATCGACCACCCGCTGGCCCGCAGATAGTCGCCGAGGACCGTCCGCACCGTCGCGTCGTCCTCGACGATCATCACCCGCGGTGTGTTCTCCATGCCCCGCACGCTACCTATCGGCCGCAGGGTGCCCGCGGTTCTTACAGAGCTGAAAGAACTTCGCGGGCGGCGCCGCGCGAATGCTTTCCTCGTTTCCCGGCGGCCGGGTCGGAAATCTCCGATCCCCGCTGCCACCACCCCCGCCACGAGAATCACCAGAAAAGAAGGACGTACTCCCATGCGTTTCAAAGCCGCCGCCGGAATCGGAATCGCAGCCGTCGCGCTGGCCTTCTGTTCCCGTCCGCGGCGACGGCGTACTCGACCACCCGGCTGCTGGTGCGCCACCATCGGCGGCGTGGCGCGGGCGGCCCGGACCCGGCGGTCCCTCCGCCCCGCTGGCTGTGACGGCCCCGCTCCGGCCCGCCGGCCGCAAGGCACTCCAACCCCGGCCGTGACCGCCGGGCCCCGGCCGGGCCCCCCTTCGGAACTCGAAAAGACGGCGGGCCGCGCGGGCGATTATGGAACAACTCATTGACGCCGAAGGACCGGCCTTGTAGACATCACCTCACCGGAGAGCGCTCTCACCCCGCGCTCCCGCGTCCCTCGCGGACCCCCACCCGGATGAGGAGACACCAGATGCCAACCAGCGCGCCGCCGTCGGTGCGGCCACGGCGTACCCCACGCGACAGGTCCCGGCCCTGTCTCGTGCTCGCCCTCCTGCTCTCGCTGACCGCGGGCCTCGCGCTCGCCGTCACCACGCAGTCGCCGGCCCGCGCGGCCGGTTCGCTGCTGTCCCAGGGGCGGCCCGCCACCGCCTCCTCCACCGAGAACGCCGGCACCCCCGCGTCCGCCGCGGTCGACGGGAACACCGGCACCCGGTGGTCCAGCGCCGCCGCCGACCCGCAGTGGCTCCAGGTCGACCTGGGCAGCGACCAGTCGATCAGCCAGGTGACCCTCGACTGGGAGACGGCGTACGCGAAGGCGTTCAAGATCCAGACGTCCGCGGACGGCACGAACTGGACCGACGTCTACTCCACCACCACCGGTACCGGTGGCGACCAGACGGTCACCGTAAACGGTTCCGGGCGGTACGTCCGGATGTACGGCAGCCAGCGCGCCACGCAGTACGGCTACTCGCTCTGGGAGTTCCAGGTCTACGGCGCCGGCACCGGCAGCCCGTCCGCGTGCGCCGCCGGCAACGCCGCGCAGGGGCGGCCGGCCGCGGCGTCCTCGACCGAGAACGCGGGCACCCCCGCCTCCGCCGCCGTCGACGGGGACACCGGCACCCGGTGGTCCAGCGCCGCGTCCGACCCGCAGTGGCTGCGGGTGGACCTGGGCAGTTCGCAGCCGCTGTGCAGCGTCGGCCTCAACTGGGAGACGGCGTACGCCAGCGCGTACCAGATCCAGGTCTCCGACGACGCGACGAACTGGACCACGGTCTACTCCACGACCACCGCGACCGGCGGCATCCAGAACCTCGACGTCACCGGCACCGGCCGCTACGTGCGCGTCTACACCACCGCGCGCGCCACCGGGTACGGCGTGTCGCTGTGGGAGTTCTCGGTGCACCTGACCTCGGACGCCACCACGCCCCCGCCGACCGGCGGTGACGACTCCTTCTGGGGCGACACCAGCCAGATCCCGGCCGCGAACAACGTGATGGAGGTGGCGATCCTCAACCGGACGAACGGCGCCTACCCCGACAGCCAGGTCTACTGGAGCTTCGACGGGCAGGAGCACTCCATCGCCGAGCAGCCGTACTTCGACATGCCGGCCAACTCCGCGGGCCGGATGTACTTCTACGTCGGCTCGCCGAACAGCCAGTACAACGACTTCATCGAGTTCACCATCGGCCCGGACGTCTTCAACGGCAACACCACCCGCGTCGACGCGTGGGCACTGCCGCTGGCGATCCGGCTGCACTCGCACAGCGGCCAGGACGTCCAACTCGGCGACACCCAGGACCTGTTCACCACCAGCCGGGACCAGGTGTTCCAGGAGTTCCAGGACGCGGTGCCGCAGCAGTTCAAGGTGCTGGCGCAGACCCAGGCGCCGTACCGGATCATCGCCCCGGGCAGCGACCCGAGCTTCCGGGCCGGCGGCGCGAACGCCGACTACTTCACCTCCTATGCCCAGTCGGTCGGCGTGAACGCGGCGACCTCGGACATCTTCGGCTGCGCGGGCACGCTGGCCGGCGACCCCACCACGTGCGCGGCGCTGAACCGGCACACCGCCACTCTCCCGGCCGACGAGCAGCAGGACCCGGCGCGCTTCTACTCCGGGGACCCGGCCAACTGGTACGCCAAGTTCTGGCACGACCACGCGATCAACGGGCTTGCGTACGGCTTCCCGTACGACGACGTGGGCGGCCAGGCGGCCTACACCTCGATGCAGGACCCGCAGTGGATGGAGGTCGCCGTCGGCTTCTGAACGCCCGACGGCGCCCGACGGCCACTGACGGCCCCCGAGAACCGTTTCCCGCGATCCCCCCACAGGAGCCGGCGGGGGCGGGTGCGGCACACGACGCCACGTGTGCCGTGCACCGCCCCCGCCGGCGCGTCCCTCACCTCGCCGAAGGTGAGGGACGCCGGAACCGAGCTCCCGGACCGTGTCCTCGCAGTTCAGGCGTAGCGGTCGATGAGGGCTTCCAGGTATCCCTCCAGCCTGCGGGTCAGGACACTGGCCGTCAGGTCGGTACGGCCCAGTTCACGCCAGGGGACAGCGACCTTCTCCGCGTCCGGGGCGAAAGCCAGCGCATCCAGCAGCCGCCAGTAGAGATGGACGGTGCCGGGTTCGGCCAGGGTCCCTCCCGCGGCGACGTAGCGGTCGGCGAAAGCCATGCCGGCGGGAACCCCGTGGAGCAGGGCGAGGGCGGTCGAGCAGTGGGCCACGTCCAGGTCGGCCGGCCCCCACGAGGTCTCCACCCAGTCGACGACCCCGCTGATCCGGAGGTCATCGTCGGCGCCTGAGAAAAGGACGTTGCCGGGGTGGAAGTCCCGGTGCAGGAAGCACCCCTGATGAGCCGGGGGCTCTCGGCGGATGACGTCGACGGCCCGCTGCCAGAGTTCGGGCCGCTCGGTGGCCGCGGGCACCGTCACCCGCTCGGGAGAGGTCCATGCCTGGTACGCGCGAGGCCGCTGCCGCGCGGTCACCGGCAACCGGTGGATACGCACCAGCTGTCGGGCCAGCAGTTCGGCGCGGTCGTCAGCACCCGCGTCGTCCAGGCGCACGCTCCCCGGCAGCAGGGACATCAGCAAGGAGGGGTGATCGCAGTACCGCGCCGTCGCATCCACCGCCGCGAGTGTGGCCGCGGGCACGTCCGTGTCGCCGAGCAGGCGCAGGACATCCGCCTCGCGGGTCAGCAGGCCCTCCGCGTGCCGGACGAAGAAAGGCGTGACGAAGGACCGCAGGACAAGTGAGCGCCGCCCATCAGGGCCGCTGAGGTCCAGGCGGCGCATCTCCGACGTCCAGCCGCCGCGCAGCCGCACCACCTCCTCGATGCGCTCCCCTTCGGGCAGCCCCTTCTCCACCCAGGAGCGCGTGGCGCCCCACCCCCGACCGCCACGATCGGCGCCGATGTCCTCGGCCCCCTCACCCGTACCCATGGGGGCAGGTTAACCCCCTGCCGCGGCGGTTCCGTCTCAGCGCACGACGAGGAAGAACATCAGCAACCCGAGGGCCACGACGCCGAGGGTGGCCACCAGCGCGGGACTGGGACCGCCCGGGCTCGGGCTGCCGGGGCGGCTGCCGGGGCGCGACTGCCCGGTCCCGCCCGAACTCCCCAGGTCGACGGGGCCGTCGGGGCCGCCGCCGTACTCACTGGGGTGGCCGTGGTGCCAGCCGTGGCGACCGCCGTGGGCGTCCATGCCAGCGCCGAGCGCCGCGCCAAGGCCCGCGTCGGCCGCGTGCCCGCTGTGTCCGCCGTCATGTCCCCCGCTGTGCCCGGCGTCGCCGCCGTGCGCGCCCCCGCCGTCCATGGGTGCCTCCCGGATGCTGTTCCGACGTGTCACCGTACGCAGGGGACGACGACCGGGTGGCGGTGCGCGGTTCCGTGCCGCGGCGCCGTCCGTCCTTGCTAGGGTGCGCCGATGGCAACGACGATCAGGCAGTTCCAGGTCACCTTCGACTGCGCGCAGCCCGAGCGCGTCGCCCGCTTCTGGTGCGAGGTGCTGGGCTATGTGGTGCCGCCCCCGCCTCAGGGGTTCGCCGACTGGGCGGCCTACGACCGCTCGCTGCCCGCCGAGCAGCAGGGCGCGAGCTTCGCCTGCGTGGACCCCTCCGGCGTGGGCCCGCGGCTGTACTTCCAACGCGTCCCCGAGGGCAAGGTCGTCAAGAACCGGGTCCACCTGGACGTCCGAGTCGGCACCGGGCTCGTCGGCGACGAACGGCTGGCCGTGCTCCGCGCCGAGTGCGACCGCCTGCTCGCGCTCGGCGCAACCCTCGTACTGGAGCAGGTGGCGGACGAGGAGAACGAGTCCTGCATCACCATGCAGGACATCGAGGGCAACGAGTTCTGCCTCGACTGACCGGCCCGCCGGCCCGGCATCCGGACGGAACTGCTGGTGGTCCGCTCGTCAGTTCCGGGCGGCCGCGGGCGCGCGGCGCTCGTCGGGTTCGCCGCGAAGGCGCACGGGCAGAGTCGGCCCGACCTTGTTCGCAGCGTGCCGGATGCAGCCCGCGTTGGGCCGACCCGTACAGGAAGTCTGAGGATGGCGCGAACCGAGTATTACGACGACCCGGAAGCACCGAAGCCGAACAGCCTTGTGGTCGCGGCATCGGCCGTCGTCACGGACGACGAAGGCCGTATCCTGCTGCAACGCCGGACGGACAACGGCCTGTGGGCACTTCCGGGCGGCGGAATGGACATGGCCGACTCGCTCCCCGGGACCGCCGTGCGAGAAGTCAAGGAGGAAACGGGGCTGGACGTGGAGATCACAGGACTGGTCGGCACCTACACCGATCCGCGCCACATCATCGCGTACAGCGATGGGGAGGTACGCCGCCAGTTCAATGTGTGCTTCACGGCGCGGGTGACCGGCGGATCGCTGGCCATGTCCGATGAATCGACGGAACTTCGTTTCGTCGCCCCCGGCGATATCGAGACGTTGCCGATGCATCACACCCAGCGCCTGCGGCTGACCCACTTCCTCGAGAATCGCGCTGCACCCTACCTCGGGTAGCGGGCCGGTCGCTCGTGCCGGGGGTGGGGCGCCGAGGTCACCGCGGGTCGGGGGCGGAGTGGGTGTCGAGGAGGGTGCGGAGGAAGGTGAGGGATTCGGCGGGGAGGAGGGCGGTGTCGCGCAGGGCGTCGAAGGCGACGCGTAGGGCTTCGACGTCTTCCGGGTCGTCGGTGAGGTGGCCGCTCCAACTGCCCTGGGTGTAGGCCACGGTGGAGCCGTCGCGCAGGGAGATCAGCTCCAACGAGCCGCGCAGGTGGTGCGGTCCGGCCGCGAACGGCACGACGTGCAGCGCGATCCCCGGCCACTGGGCGGCCTCGATCAGGTGCTCCAGCTGGGCCGTCCACGTCTGCGGGTCCCGCGCCTTGCGCCGCAGCGCCGCCTCGTCGATCAACGCCCGGTAATACACCGGCTCCGAGCCGGCCAACGCGGATTGGCGCTCCAACCGCTCCGCGACTTCGGCCGCCACCTGCTCCTCGGGCAACTGCGCCCCCTCCAGCTGCTCCAGGGCATACGCCCGGATCTGGAGCAGGTCGGGAATCGCGTGGCCGGCGTACTCACGGATGCGGGCCGCGTTCACCTCGAACGGCGCCGGACTCCGTACGAGCTGGTCCGTCGTCTCGCGCTTCGCCAGGCGCCACAGCCGCTCCAGCAGGTCCCCGGTCCCGTACACCTTGTCCAGCATCCGGGCCACCTCCAGCGTGCCCAGGCGCTGCCCGCGCTCCAACCGGT
Organism: Streptomyces sp. CA2R106; assembly: GCF_037034245.1. Classification (NCBI taxonomy): domain Bacteria; kingdom Bacillati; phylum Actinomycetota; class Actinomycetes; order Kitasatosporales; family Streptomycetaceae; genus Streptomyces; species Streptomyces sp. CA2R106. The sequence goes on along the minus strand of NZ_JBAGKC010000009.1, from coordinate 179,995 downwards.
GCAGGTACGACTGCTCGTACATGCACAACGCGCCCAACTGCATGTAGCTCATCCCCGCCTTCTCGCGCAGCGCGCCGAGCTGACGTGCGTACAACGCCCGCGCCGAATACGGGTCCGAGGCGATGACTGCCTCGTTGACCCCGACCCTGTCGGACATACGGCTCCCCTCTCCTCTTCGCTCGATCCTTCATTTCGTACGGCCGGGTCGGCGGTTCAACGGGGCAAACCCGTCCCTGACCAGCGCGAACGCGCACTTCCGGGCATGCTCAACTCCTCTCCGTAGCGAGACCACTACCGCTTGGCGCCACTGTCCTCTAGGGTCAAAACGCGATCAACCTGCAAAACAGGAAAGAAAGGTTGTTGAAGAGTGGTCAATCGCAAGGAGTTGGACCCCGAAGCCAGCCCCGAGGCCGCGTACGGGGCACGAATCCGCAGTACGCGGGAAGCGCGCGGCTGGAAGCAGGAGGACCTCGCGACCGAGACGGGATATGCCAGCACGCATATTTCGGCCGTCGAAACTGCTCGTAAGGTTCCAACTCTTCGATTCTCCCGCAGCGTTGACATAGCCTTCGGCACCGGCGACGGCACGGACAGCTTCGAGCGCGAGTGGCGCCAGATCCGCCACGGCTCCCTCCTGGAGGGCTTCCCGCACTACGTCGGCTACGAGGGCCGGGCGGTCGAGATCCGGCTGTACAACATCGGGATCATCCCCGGGCTGTTGCAGACACCGGAGTACGCGCGGGTGCTGGTAGACAGCGCGGTAAAACGGGGCGCCATCACGCCCGCACAAGCGGATGAACGCCTCGCGTTCCTGGCGGAACGGCAGGCAGCCCTGATACGGCCCCGGCCGCCGATGATGTTCGTGACCATGGACGAGAGCTGCCTTCTCCGGCCCATCGGTGGCCCAGCCGTCATGGACGCTCAACTGGCGCGGTTGATCGAGTTCGCCGAGCAGCCGAACACGTTGTTGCAGGTCGCGCCGTTCGAGATGGCCGAACGCCGAACGCTCGACCTGCCGGTCAACCTGCTGACCATGGCGGACCGGTCCGTTCTCTGCTATGCCGAGTCACAGGCCCAGGGGCACCTGGACAGGGAGAACGTGTCCGTGGTGCCCATGCTGACGGCCTACCATCAACTCCAGGCCGAAGCGCTGTCGCAGGCGGCGTCCGTGGCCATGATCCGCCAGCTACGAAAGGGCATGTCGTGACGACCGAGTCCCCCCGTTGGTTCAAGTCCTCCTACAGCAACAACGGCGGCGACTGCGTCGAGGTCGCGGCCAACCTCGTTGACGTGCAGGGCGTCGTCCCCGTACGCGACAGCAAGAACCCGGACGGGCCCGCACTGGTCTTCCCCACCGACGCGTTCGCGTCGTTCGTAGCCGGGGTCAAGGCCGGAGAGTTCGGCACCGTCTGACACGGGTAGACATGGCCTGCGCCGCTGACGGAGGGCGGCGCAGGCCATGCCGACCGCGAAGGGCCCCCATGACACACCCCATGACGACCGAGTCGCCCCGTTGGTTCACGTCCTCCCACAGCAACAACGGCGGCAACTGCGTCGAGGTTGCCGCCAACCTCGTTGACGTACACGGCGTCGTGCCCGTACGCGACAGCAAGGACCCGGGTGGGCCCGCACTGGTCTTCCGGGTGGACGCGTTCGCCTCGTTCGTAGCGAGCGTGAAAGCAGGGGAGTTCCCCGTCGCCTGACCGGCGGCCCGAAGGAAGAGGTTCGGCATGGCGCGCAACGCGGTGGTCTTCCACGGCACGGGGGCGAACCCCGAGGTGGCGTGGTACCCCTGGCTGGCCGGGCGGTTGGCCGCGCGCGGCTACACCGTGGACGTGCCGCACTACCCGGACCTGAACGTGGAGCCGATCGGCACGTTCCTCCCGAAGGTACTGGCGGCGCAGCGGTTCGACGAGGACACGGTCCTGGTCGGGCACTCCGGCGGCGCCGCCCTGCTGCTGGCCGTGCTGGAGCACATCGAGGTGCGGGTGGCGCAGGCAGTGCTCGTCGCCGGGTACGCGACGCGGCCGAACGACTCCGCGGAGCCGGTGCTCCAGGACACCTACGACTGGGCGGCGATCAGGTCGCACGTTCGGGACTTGTACTTCATCAACTCCCGCAAGGACCCTTACGGTTGCGACGAGCACCAGGGGCGGGCGATGTTCGAGCGGCTGGGCGGCACCCAGATCGTGCGCGACGACGGGCACTTCGGGGACTACGACCAGCCGTACGACACCTTCGAGCTACTGGACCGGTTGATCCCCTGAGGCTCAACCGCCGTGCCACACAGACGAGTTGTTCTCACACCGACTCGCGCCGCACCAGCTCCGTCGCCAGCACCACATGCCGCCGCACCGACGTCCGCTCGGCGATCTCCTCCAGCAGCACCCGCGCCATGGTCCGGCCCATCTCCTCCGTCGGCTGCCGCACCGAGGTCAGCGCCGGGTCCATGTGCCGGGCGATCGCCGAGTCCTCGAAGCCGACCAGCGCCACGTCGCCCGGCACGCTGCGGCCCTCCTCGCGCAGCACCGCCCGGGCGCCGGCGGCCATCACGTCGGACGCGGCGAACACCCCGTCCACGTCGGGCCAGCGCGCCAGCAGCTCCCGCATCGCGCGGCGCCCGCCCTCCTCGGTGAAGTCCCCGGCGGCGGCCAGCTCCCCGTAGCCGGCGCCGCCCGCGGCCACCGCCTGCCGATAGCCCTCCAGCCGGGAGCGCGCCACGTACATGTCCGGGGGCCCGGTGATCGTGGCGACCCGGCGCCGCCCGCGCTCGATGAGGTGGGCGACCGCCGCCCGCGCCCCGCCCACGTTGTCGGCGTCGACGTAGGACACCGACTCCAGGTCCGAGCGCCGCCCGTTGAGCACCGCGGGCATGTCGAGCTGTTCCAGCAGGTCGGGCAGCGGGTCGTCCTCGTGGACCGACACCAGCAGCACCCCATCCACCCGGTGCGCCTCGAGGTACTGCGCGAAGCGCGCCCGCTCCTTCGGCGTCCTGATCAGTGTCAGCAGCAACTGCATGTCGGTGTCGGCGAGTTCGGCGCCGATCCCGCGGATGATGTCGGAGAAGTACGGCTCGGCGAACAGCCTGGTCTCCGGCTCGGGAATGACCAGGGCGATCGCGTCGGTGCGGTTGCCGGCCAGGGCCCGCGCGGCTCGGTTCGGCACGTATCCCAGCTCGGCGATCGCCGCCTCCACGGCCGTCTTCGCCCGCTCGCTGACCCGCGGTGAGCCGTTGATCACCCGGGACACCGTGCCGCGCCCCACCCCCGCGCGCGCGGCGACCTCCTCAAGGGTGGGCCGTCCGCTGCGCCGACCGTGCATGGTCACTGGAGCCTCCTGTACTCACTGCGCGCCACCTTAGCGCGAGGTCCTTCCACCGGGACGAAGCTCCTGAGAGCGCTCCCACGTTACAAGTACCCGTGCCAGGGCCCAGGTGCCGCCCGTACGACTCCTTACGTTCAAGAAGTGACCATCCGTCCGTCCCGGACACGTTCCGGCAACGAAATCGACTTCACATCTTGACACTGACCCCTCGCAGGCATGAGTGTTCCGGCAAGCCTAGTGGGAGCGCTCCCACGCATTGCATCCGACGATCACCGCGTCGTCACCACCCGGGGACAGCTCCACCAGCACCACACCGCACCACCGCACCACCGCACCACCGCATCGCACGCACCACCGCACCGCACGGCCCACCCTGACAAGGAGAGTGGAATGCGCACTTTCGGCAGAACCCGCAGGACCGCAGTCATCGCGGTCGCGGGTCTCGCAGCCTGCGCGACCCTGATCACCGGTTGCAGCAGCAACAGCGACAACGACAGCAAGGGGGGGTCGTCCAACGAGAAGATCACGCTGCGCATCGGTGACTACGGCGCCTTCGGCTACGACGACAAGACGGGCGCGAAGCTCTTCGCCGAGTACCACAAGCTGCACCCGAACATCACCATCAAGGAAGACAACGTCTCCGACAGCGGCGTCTACTGGAACTCGCTGAAGCTGCACCTCAACCAGAACAGCGGCCTCGACGACATCCAGGCGATCGAGATCGGCTTCGTGGCGAACGCGGTCCAGCCGCAGTACGCGAACAAGTTCGTGGACTTCAAGACGGTCAAGGGCTTCAACGCCAGTGACTGGCTGGACTACAAGGAGAAGGAGGCCACCACCTCCGACGGCAAGATCATCGGGGTCGGCACCGACGTCGGCCCGACCGCGATCTGCTACCGCAAGGACATGTTCAAGGCGGCCGGCCTGCCGACCGACCGCAACGCGGTCGCCGCGCTGTGGGCGGGCGACTGGCAGAAGTTCGTGAACGTCGGCAAGCAGTTCCAGGCGAAGGCCGCCAAGGGCGTGTCCTTCACCGACTCCGCCGGCGGCCTGTTCAACGCGGTGCTCTCCAGCCAGACCACGCAGTACTCCGACCAGAGCGGGAAGCTGGTCTACGACAGCAGCCCCGGCGTGCAGACCGCGTGGAACCTGTCCGCGGAGGCGGTGCAGGACGGCCTGACCGCCAAGCTCCAGCAGTTCGACACCAGCTGGACCTCGGCGTTCAAGACCAACAAGTTCGCCACCGTGGCGTGCCCGAGCTGGATGCTCGGCCAGGTCGCCTCGGACTCCGGTCCGGCCAACAAGGGCAACTGGGACGTCGCCGCACCGCCGCAGGCCGGCAACTGGGGCGGTTCGTTCCTCGCCGTGACGAAGGCGAGCAAGCACGCCGCCGAGGCCGAGGCGCTGGCCCAGTGGCTGACCGCCCCGGCGCAGCAGGTGAAGGTCTTCCAGAAGTTCGGCAACATCCCGTCGACCAAGGGCGGCCTTGACGACCCGGCGGTGGCGAACACCACCAACGCGTACTTCCCGGGCACCCCGATCGGCAAGATCTTCTCGGACACCGCGCACAACATCCAGCCCGCCCCGATCGGTCCGAACGACGGCACCGTGAAGGACATCATCACCAAGAACGGGCTGCTCGACATGGAGCAGCACGGCACCAGCAAGGACACGGCCTGGAACAAGGTCAAGTCCACGGTGAAGGACCAGGTCAGCACGGGCTGACCGGCGTCGGGGCCGTCCGGCAGTGACTCCCACCTGCCGGGCGGCCCGTGTCCGGGGCCCAGCGCCCCTCTTCTCCCCCGCCCCCGGTCGACATCCGTCGACACCCGCTGATCCCCTACCGGAAGGACGCCACTCGTGGCCACCTCCGTCAGGGCGACGTCCGACGGCAGCCCCCGGTCGTCCCGGACCGACGCCCGCAAGAACCGCAAGAGCGGCGACCCCGGCCCGCCCGGCGGCTGGCGCGCCAAGGCGTTCCGGCTGGACACCAAGGCCTCGCCGTACGCCTACATCGCCCCGTTCTTCCTCTGCTTCGCCGCCTTCGGGCTGTTCCCGCTGATCTACACCGGCTGGCTCTCCTTCCACCAGGTGCAGTTGGGCACGCACGCCACCTGGGTCGGCTTCGACAACTACACGACGCTGTGGGACAACAGCTTCTTCTGGACCGCGCTGCGCAACACCTTCACCCTCGGGGTGATCTCCACGGTGCCGCAGCTGCTGATGGCGATCGGCCTGGCCCACCTGCTCAACTACCAGATGCGGGCCCGCGGTTTCTTCCGGGTCGCGATCCTCGCGCCGTACGCGACGTCGATCGCCGCCGCCACGCTGGTCTTCATCCAGCTCTTCAACCCCGACTACGGCCTGATCAACGAGGTCTTCCGCCACATCGGCATCGGGAACGTGCAGTGGGCGTCGTCCAAGTGGCCGGCGCAGATAGCGATCTCCTCGATCGTGACGTGGCGCTGGACCGGCTACAACGCGCTGATCTACCTGGCCGCGATGCAGGCGGTCTCCGCCGACCTGTACGAGGCGGCCGCGCTCGACGGTGCCTCGCGCTGGCGGCAGTTCATCAGCGTCACGGTCCCGTCGATCCGCCCGACGATCTTCTTCACGATCATCGTCTCCACCATCGGCGCCACGCAGCTGTTCGGTGAGCCGCTGATGTTCGGCGGCAACGTGGGTGTCTCCGGCGGCTCCAACCACCAGTACCAGACCCTCAGCCTGTACATGTACGACAAGGGCTGGCAGGTCGGCGAGCTGGGCCAGGCGTCCGCCGTGGCCTGGGTGATGCTGCTGATCCTGCTGCTCATCGGCGCGGTCCAGCTCCTTGTGATGCGCAGCAACCGCCGGAAGCTTGGGAGCTGACGATGGCACAACTCACCCAGCCGATCCCGTCAGCCGGGCCCCGGCACTCCTCCCCCGAGCTGCGCAAGCGGCACCGGCTGCGCGCCCGCAGCGCCGGCGGCCAGCAGAAGGCCGGCCCGATCGCGTACGTGCTGCTGATCCTGGCCACGCTGGTCTCGCTGTTCCCGCTGTACTGGACCGTGGTGGCGGCCTCGCGCACCGGTACCGAACTGGTCACCCCGCCGACGCCGTTGCTGCCCGGCAGCCACCTCGTCGACAACCTGAAGATCGTGTGGGACCAGGTCGACATGACCAAGGCCCTGATCAACTCCACGATCGTGGCGGGCTGCGTGGCGGTGAGCACCGTGCTCTTCGCGACGCTGGCCGGATTCGCCTTCGCCAAGCTGGAGTTCCGCGGCCGCAACGCGCTGATGACCCTCGTGGTGGCGACCATGACGATCCCGCCGCAGCTCACCGTGATCCCGCTCTACCAGATCATCACCAAGGTGGGCTGGGTCGGGCACATCCAGTCGGTGATCCTGCCGTCGCTGGTGGCCGCGTTCGGCGTGTTCTTCATGCGGCAGTTCCTCTCCGAGGCGCTGCCGGTCGAACTGGTCGAGGCGGCGCGGGTGGACGGGGCGCACAGCCTGCGGATCATCTGGCACGTGGTGTTCCCGATCGCCCGGCCGGGGATGGCCGTGCTCGGGATGCTCGTCTTCGTGCAGTCCTGGAACGACTTCTTCTGGCCGTTCATCGCGCTGAACCAGCAGAACCCGACGGTGCAGGTCGCGCTGCAGGGGCTCGGTTCCGGTGACCACACGATCAACCAGGCCGTGGTGGTGTGCGGGGCGCTGGTCGCGACGCTGCCGCTGCTGCTGGTCTTCGCGGTGCTGGGCCGGCAGATCGTCGGCGGGATCACCGCCGGCGCGGTCAAGAGCTGACGCCGCCGCGGCCGGCGCGCCCGTTCGCACCCTTCCCCGGCACCCACTCCGTCCGCGGCGCCCCGCGGTCCCTCTTCCCCCGACGACCCCTGATTCCCCTGGAGTCCCCCGCTATGACAGCAGTCCACTCGCACAGTGCGGAGGCCGCGGCGAGCCCGGCCGCACTCCACTTCCCTCCCGGTTTCGTCTGGGGGTCGGCCACCGCCGCCTACCAGATCGAGGGCGCCGCGGCCGAGGACGGCCGCACCCCGTCGATCTGGGACACCTTCAGCCACACCCCCGGCCGGGTCCTCAACGGGGACACCGGGGACATCGCGGCGGACCACTACCACCGCTACCAGGACGACGTGGCGCTCATGAGCGACCTCGGCCTGGGCGCTTACCGCTTCTCGATCTCCTGGTCGCGGGTGCAGCCCACCGGCCGCGGCCCGGCCGTCCAGCGCGGCCTGGACTTCTACCGCCGGCTCGTCGACGAGCTGCTGGCCAAGGGCATCACCCCCGTGGCGACCCTCTACCACTGGGACCTGCCGCAGGAGCTGGAGGACGCCGGCGGCTGGACGGTCCGCCAGACGCCCGAGCGCTTCGCGGAGTACGCCGAGATCGTCGCCGGGGCACTCGGCGACCGGGTGCCGTACTGGACCACGCTCAACGAGCCGTGGTGCTCGGCGTTCCTCGGCTACGGCTCGGGCGTGCACGCGCCGGGCCGGACCGAGCCGGAGTCGGCGCTGAAGGCCGCGCACCACCTCAACCTGGCGCACGGCCGGGCGATCGGGGCGCTGCGCTCGGTGCTCCCCGCCACCGCGCAGACCTCGATCACCCTCAACCTGCACCAGGTGCGGGCCTTCAGCCAGTCGGCCGCCGACCTGGACGCGGCCCGCCGGATCGACGCGGTCGGCAACCGGGTCTTCCTCGGCCCGATCCTCGGCGACGGCTACCCGGCGGACCTGCTCGCCGACACCGGCCACCTCGTCGACTGGGACGCGCTGGTGCGCCCGGGTGACCTGGAGGAGATCGCCCGCCCGATCGACCTGCTCGGCGTCAACTACTACACGCCGACGCTGGTCTCCGACGGCCGGGAGAGCACCGACCTGCCGCGCAACGACGGCCACGGCGCGAGCGACTACTCACCCTGGCCCGGCTCGGAGCACGTCGCCTTCCACCTCTCGCCCGGCGAGACCACCGCGATGAACTGGGCGGTCGACGCCAGCGCGCTGTACGACCTGCTGATGCGCGTGCACCACGAGCACCCCGACCTGCCGATGATGGTCACCGAGAACGGCGCCGCCTACGACGACTACGTCTCGCCCGAGGGCACCGTCAGCGACCCGCGGCGGATCGCGTACCTGCGCGGCCACCTGTCCGCGGTGCACCGCGCGCTGGCCGACGGCGCCGACATCCGCGGCTACTTCCTGTGGTCGCTGCTGGACAACTTCGAGTGGTCCTACGGCTACAGCAAGCGCTTCGGCGCGGTGTACGTCGACTTCGGCACCCAGCGCCGCGTCCCCAAGCAGAGCGCCCACTGGTACGCGGAGGTGGCGCGCACCAACGCCCTTCGGGGTCCGTCGGAGGAGGCCGACGGGGCCTGAGGGGGCGAAAGGGCTCCGGCCGTCGCGAACGAGGGTGCGCGACGGCCGGAGCCCGCTGCCGTCCTGCCCCGTGGGGGGAGGGCAGGAAGGCGTCCGGTGCTGCCGGTGCCCGGGTCAGCCGGTGTAGGAGCCGAGGGCCTTGGCGAAGTCGCCGTCGGACTGGGTGATGGAACTGCACGTGGCGTCGGCGTATCTCTGGGCGCCGCCGGCGCACTGCTTGTCGCGGGTGGCCGACCACATCGACAGCCAGGCCAGGCCCTTGGACGTGGCGAAGTCGGCGAGCTTGCCCGCGTCGGCGACGGTGAAGGTCTCGCTGCTCACGTCGTTGACGCCGATCATCGGGGTGACCGCGACCGCGTGCCAGGCGTCGGTGTCGGACAGCCCGAGCACGCTCTTGACCTGGGCCTGCGTGGCGGTGGCGCCGTCGATGGCGTACTGCCCCATGTCGCCGGTGTACGAGGAGCCGTAGTCCATCGCCATGATGTTGACCGCGTGCACGTCGACGCCGTTGCTCTTGGCGTCGGAGAGCACGTCGATGCCGTCCTGGGTGAGGCCGCTGGGCATCGCGGGCAGCGTGTAGGAGACCTCCAGGCCGCTGTGGCTCGCCTGGAGCTGCGCGATCGCCTGCGCCCGGCGGGTGTCGGCGGCGGTGTCGGTGAGCGCGCCGCCCTCGATGTCGAAGTCGACCTTGGTGAGCTGGTAGGTGTCGACGACCTTGCCGTAGGCCGCCGCGAGGTCGCTGGCCGAGGAGCAGGCACCGGCCAGTTCGGTGCCGTTGGCGCCGCCGAAGGAGACCCGTACGTCGCCGCCCGCCGCGCGGACCGCGCCGATCTGGGCGGCCACCGCGTCGCTGTCGAGGTCGGTGACGCCGCCCCACTTCGGGGTGCAGCCGCCGCCGGAGACGACGAAGGCGAGGTTGAACTGCTTGACGCCGTTCGCCTTCATCGCGCCCGTCAGGTCGTAGGCGGGGTAGAGCGAGGTGTCGACGTAGGGGGCGAAGCCGCCGGAGCCGGCCGAGCCGGCGCCCGGGCCGGAGTTCGAAGTGGGCGTGGCGGTGGGCGTGGCGGTGGGGGTCTGGGTGGGCTGCGCCGTGGGGGTGGCGGTGTCGGTGGGGCGGCCGGTGGGCGCGGTGGTGGGGTCGTCGTCCACCGAGCACTTCGCGCCGTTGATGGTGCAGTCCGCGGGGGCCGCGGCCGGGGAGGTGCCGCCGCCGGTGACGTTCGCGGTGAAGCCGACCTCGGCCTTCGCGCCGGGCGCGACGGTGTGGTTCCAGCTGTCCGGGGTGACCGTCACGGTCTGCCCGGAGACGGTGTACTGGCCGTTCCACAGCGTGCCGATGGTCGTACCGGACGGCAGCCGGAAGGTGAGCGTCCAGCCGTCCAGGGGGCTGCTGCTGGAGTTGCTGATCTCGTACTGCCCGGTGTAGCCGGTGGTCCAGTCGCTGGTCGTGGAGTACGCGGCCGCGACGGTGGCGGCGCTCGCGGAGCCGGCGAAGGCGAACGCGCCGCCCGCGGCGGCCGCCGCCACGACGGTCGCGCAGAGCACCTGCGTCCTGCGGCCGGGACGGCGGCGGTGGGTGGTGGGTGCCATGGCTGCCTGCCTTGCACTCGAAGGGTGGGGGCGGGCAGCACGCTAGCGGGCACCGAACGGACAAAAGCCCAGTTCAGGGCCGCCGGGCAGGTTCTTAGGGCGGGCTTAAGGAAGCGGAAGGGACGGCTTAACGATCGGCTCGGCGAGCGGTGCCGGGGGCACTCGGCGCTCGCTGAGCGGCCGGGCGCCGCGGGCCCGGCCGGGTCAGGAGTTCCGCGACGAGGTCAGGTGCGCGAAGACGACCACGTTCGACTCGTAGTCGCGCGTCTTGTGGTCGAAGACGCCGCCGCAGGTGATCAGCCGCAGTTGCGCGTCGGAGGTGTCGCCGTACACGCGCTGGTCGGGGAAGTCGTCCTTGGAGAAGGTGTCGACCTCGTCCACGGTGAAGTCGGCGACCGAGCCGTCCGTACGGGTGATGTCGACCGGGTCGCCCTTGCGCAGGTAGGACAGCAGGTAGAAGACGGCGGGGCCGGTCGTGGTGTCCACGTGGCCGGCGACGATCGCGTTGCCGCGCTCGCCGGGGGTGACACCGCCCTGGTACCAGCCGGCGAGGTTGCGGTCGGCGGCGGGCGGCGGCTGGAGCACCCCGGTGGCGTCCATCGACAGCGGGGTGAAGGGGGCGTTCACCCCGATGGTGGGGATGGAGATCTTCGTCGGGACGGAGCGCGGCAGCGACGGGCCGGGGGTGGCCCCCATCGTCACCGTCGGGTCGGGCGAGGAACCCGAGGCGGCGCTCGCCGCGGGCGCGGGCATCGGCGCGCCGATGGCGCTGCCCGTGTCGGAGGAGCCGAAGGAGCGGAACACCAGGAACGCGCCGAGCAGCGTGGCCCCGATCGCCCAGTGCATCACCCGGGTGCCGCGGTCCCGCACCGGCGGCGCGTCCGCCGGCCGTGGCTCGCGCTGCGGCTGCTGCCTGCTCATACGGTGCTGCCCTTCTGACGGTCCGCGGGATGACGGGTGCCGCGCGTACGCGGGAGGGACGAGGTGGTGCGGCTGCCGCGGGCGGGACGGGGGACGGTCCCGGGCAGCCGGGCGGCCGGGCGCGGTGCGGGACGGCACGCGCCCGGCCGCCGGTGGGAGGTCCCGGCCGGGTTCCGGGACGCGGCCGCCGCCGTACCGCGACGGCGGCCACTGCCAGGTCCGGCTCGGGTCCGGCTCAGGTCCGGTTCAGCCGCGGTTCTTCCCCCGGCCCGGGCAGCCGGAGGGGGGAACCGGAGCGCGAACCGGTCAGGCCAGGGCGCCGGCCGCGGCCGTACCGCGACGGCGGCGCAGGACGTACGCACCGGCGCCGAGGCCGCCGAGCAGCAGCACCGAACCGGCCGCGAGGCTGCTGCCGCCGGCCGCCGACATGCCGCCGCCACCGGTGTGCATGCCGCCGTGCGGCTTGTGCCACTGGCTGTCGTCCGAGCCCTGGCCGGACTCGTCCTGCGAGCTGTCGCTGCCGGACGAGTGCGAGTACTTACCGGAGTCCGACGAGGAGGAAGAGGAGGAGGACGAGGAAGAGGACGACGACGAGCCCTGGCCGCTCGGGTCGTAGATGTTGACGGCACCCGCGGCGTGGGCGGCCGGAGCAGCGAGGGCGAGGCAGGCGGTGAGCGCGGCTCCGGCCACGAGGGTGCGGGCAGTACGCATGGGGACGATTCCTTCCGCCGCCGACATACGCCGGCTGACAACATGTCAGCCCGACAAGCGCAGTGGCGACAAGATCACCGTCAGCCAGTCCCGGCGGGCCCGCCACCGGAGATCGCCGCATCAGGGTGACCGGGTCCGCTCTTCGGGTGGCAGACGCCGCCACCTGCCTGGTTCGGTCACTCTCCAGGGCGGGGCACCCGCGTGACGGGTGATTCGACCCGCACAGTGGGCGTGCGGCGGGCGACGCCCGCGGGCCGCGCCCGGCGGTCGCCTGAGTGCGCCTCAGGAGCGCGGGGCGGCGGCCGCCCACCCCCGAGCGAGAGGACGCCCATGTCACCGGAGCCGGTACGCGAACCGCGCCGAGGCAGCGACCGCCGGAACCTGCTGCGCGCGCTGACCGGAGGCAGCGCGGCTGCCGCGCTGGCGCTGGCCGGCCCGCCCGCCGAGGCCGCCGCTGCCTCCGCCGCCACCTCCGCCACCGCCTTCGGCGGCTCCGGCACGGCCCCCGGCGCCGGCGCCGACCCGTTCGCCGCGGAGGCGTTCCGCGCGGTCGGCGGCGGGCGGGTCCGCGAGTACTGGGTCCAGGCCGACTCCTTCGCGCACAACGCCGTGCCCAACGGCCGCGACGGCATGACCGGGATGGCCTTCACCGCGGACCGCACCACCTACCAGGCGATCGGCTACCGCGCCTACACCCCCGACTGGGCGGAGCCGCTGCCGGCCGACCTGGGCCCGCAGGGCATCGGCCCGAACAGCGGCATCCCCGGCCCGGTGCTGCGCGCCGAGGTCGGCGACGTGCTGCGGGTGCACTTCCGGAACAACGACGCGCACTACAAGTGGCCGCACAGCATGCACCCGCACGGGGTGCGGTACGCCCCGGCAAGTGACGGCGGCTGGATGGCGGATGACCCCGACTCTCCCGGAACGGCCGTGCCCTACGGCGGGAGTTACACCTACACCTGGACCTGCGTGCCCAGTTCGGTGGGGAGTTGGCCCTACCACGACCACGCGGCGCCGCAGACGCCGCCGCAGCCCGCCGGGGGCTCCGGCGGCACCACCCCGCCCCCGGCCCACGACTCGATGAACTCCCGCGCGCTGGGCGGCAGCGGCCCGGTCATGGAGATCGGCGCGGAGCTGGGGCTGTTCGGGATGATCGCGGTCACCGACCGGCAGACGCCGGACGTCGACCGGGAGTTCGTGCTCTTCTTCCACGACCTGTCCGCGAACGACGCCACCGGCCTGAAGCAGGACCTCTCGCTGTGCAACGGAGGAGCCTTCGTCGACAACGCCCCCACGTTCACCGCGCGCGAGGGCGAACGGGTCCGGTGGCGGGTCGCCACGCTCGGCAACTCCTTCCACGTCTTCCACGTCCACGGCCACCGCTGGCTGAGCCCCGCCGGCTGGACCGACTCCCAACTCCTCGGCCCCGCCACCACGTTGACGGCCGAGTACCTGGAGGACAACCCGGGCGACTGGCTCTACCACTGCCATGTGGCGGCCCACATGATGCACGGGATGGCGGGGAGGTACCGCGTGACGCGGTGACCGACCCGCCCGGCTGCCCCGTCCGACCGGTCCGGGGACCGCCCGCCCGCGGACGGGGCAGCCGTCACGAGGTCAGGCGCGGCGGAACGCCTCCGTCAGGGCGGTGCGCAGCACGGACTCGGGGTCGGGGCGGGGGCCCTCGGAGCGCCAGGCGACGAAGCCGTCCGGGCGGACCAGCACCGCGCCCTCCTCCCCGATGCCGTGCAGCCCGCAGAAGTCGGGCGCGGGTCGCGCCGGACCCCCGGGCCCGGGTCGCGCCGACTCCGCCCGTTCCGCCTGTCCCGCCCGTTCCGCCTGTCCCGCCGAGTCCGCCTGTCCCGCCGAGTCCGCCTGTTCCGCCGGGGGCAGGACCTTCAGTTCGCGGCCGAGCCGGTAGCAGGCCAGCGGCACCCCGATCCGTTCGGCGGCCAGCCGCGCCGCGTCGTACCAGGCGCCGCCCGCCGGGCCGGTGAGCAGCACCGGCGTGCGCTCGTAGAGGTCGAGCGTGGAGATCCGCTCGCCGCCGCACCGCACCCACACGTGGGGTGCGCGGCCGCCGGGCACCGCGCGGGGGCTGAACTCGTCCGGTACGGCGGGCTGTCCGGGGTCGGCGCCGAGCACCGCGCCGCCCGGGTAGCGGTAGCCGAGCACCGCCGGCATCATCCCGGACCGCGGCCCGCCGGCGACCGGCGCGGCGTCGTACCCGGGGTGGCTGTGCTCGGCGGAGCGGGCCGACGCGCGGGCGGCGGTGGCCAGCGCGACCGGGCGCCGCTCGGCGTCGTAGCTGTCCACCAGGCCCGGCCCGGCCCACCCGGCGAGCACCGCGGCGAGCTTCCAGGCGAGGTTGTGGGCGTCCTGGATACCGGTGTTGGAGCCGAACGCGCCGGTCGGCGACATCTCGTGCGCGGAGTCCCCGGCGAGCAGCACCCGGCCGTGCCCGTACCGCTCGGCGACGCGTTCGGCGGCGTGCCAGGGTGCCTTCCCGGTGATCTCGACCTCCAGGTCGGGCACGCCGACGGCGGTGCGGATGAGGTGTGCGCAGCGCTCGTCGGTGAAGTCGTCGAGGGTCTCGCCGTCGTCGGGCCGCCAGGGCGCGTGGAAGACCCAGTCCTGGGCGTTGTCGACGGGCAGCAGCGCACCGGGGCTGTCGGGGTTGGTGAGGTAGCAGACGATGAAGCGGCGGTCGCCGACCGCGTCGGCCAGCCGCTTGGCGCGGAAGGTGATGCTGACGTTGTGGAAGAGGTCGCCCGGCCCGGTCATCTGGATGCCGAGGCGCTCGCGGACCGGGCTGCGCGGCCCGTCGGCGGCGATCAGGTAGTCCGCGCGGACGGTGCGCGAGGTGCCGGAGGCGCGGTCGGTGATCTCGGCGGTGACGCCGTCGGCGTCCTGCGCGAAGGACACCAGCTCGGTGCCGAAGCGGATGTCGCCGCCCAACTCGCGGGCGGCGGCGAGCAGTACGGGCTCCAGGTCGTTCTGGCTGCACAGGCACCAGCCGCTCGGGCTGATCCGGGACAGCGCGCCGCCGGGGTCGATCGTGCGGAACAGCCACTCCTGCTCGGCGCCGGTGAGGGTGTCGGCCTGGAGGATGCCGTGGTTGTCGGCGAGCACGGACGCGGCCGCGCGCACCCGGTCCTCGACGCCCGCGGCGCGCAGCAGTTCCATGGTGCGGACATTGTTGCCCCGGCCACGCGGGTGGTGCGAGGTGCGGGCATGCCGTTCGACGAGCAGGTGCGGCACGCCCAGGCGGCCGAGGAAGAGCGACGCGGACAGGCCGACGAGGGAGCCGCCCGCGATCAGGACGGGCACGCGGTCGTCGGTGTGCCCGTCGCGGCCGGGCGGCGGCGCGGGGTGCGGGGCGTTCGTCATGGGGGTCTCCCGGAGTGGGGGGGTGGGGTGGGGGCGCACGCGGCGGCGGGGCCGGGCCCGCGGCCAGGGGATGCTTCCCGGTGGTTCCCTTCCCTGCCGGGGCGCTCCGCGGGCCGGGCCGGGCCGTGCTTCACTCTGCCGCCTCACGTGCCGCGCACGATTCCCGCCCGGGCGTGAGCATCGGAACCAGGCGGCCCGGCCCCGCGCATACGGCAGAACGCATATGCGGCAGGCACCACCGCCCGCGGCGGCCCACCGCGCCCAGCGCCCTCGGCCGCGCCCCGCCAACAGCACATCCGACGGCACCACCGCCCCCCGAGGCACCGGCACCGCCGCCCCGCCCGGGCCCGGCCCACCGCCGTGCGCACCCGCCCCACCCGAGAGGAACGAACTCCCGTGACGACTCTGGACGACCGGCTCGCCCCGCCCCCTTCCGCCGCCGCCCCGCCCACCGCCCGGCTGCGCGTCGTACTGCTGCTGGACGTGCTCGACGGCAGGCAGGAGAACTTCCTGGCGGCGTACGAGCAGATACGGCACCAAGTGGCGGCCGTGCCCGGCCACATCAGCGACCAGCTGTGCCAGTCGCTCGGCAACTCCTCGCAGTGGCTGATCACCAGCGAGTGGGAGGGCAGCGAGCCGTTCCTGGAGTGGGTGGAGAGCGCCGCGCACCGCACGATGGTCGAGCCGCTGCACGGGTGCGTGCGGGACACCACGTCCCTGCGGTTCCTGGTCGCCCGGGAGACCCCGGAGCAGGGTGCCGCACAGCCGCGCGGCGCCGCGTCCGCCGGTCCGGGCGCCGTCCCCGTCACCGGTTCGGCCGCCGGTCCGACCGCCGGTTCGGCCGCCCGCTCGTACACGGGCTCGGGCAGGCCGGCCGACGAGATCGACCCGCTGCCCGCGCCGCCGCTGTGCTCGAACGGGGTGGTGCGGCACGCGATCACCTTCACGGTGAAGCCGGGCAGCGAGGCCGAGGTGGCGAAGCTGCTGGCGGACTACCGCGCCCCGCAGCCCCAAGTGGACGACACCACGCGGTTGTTGCGCACCTCGCTGTTCATGTACGGCAACCGGGTGGTGCGCGCGGTCGAGGTGGCCGGCGACCTCGGCAACGCGCTGCGGCATGTGGCCGCGCAGCCGGAGATCCGGGCCGTGGAGCAGGCGATCAACCCCTACCTGGAGGAGGAGCGCGACCTCACCTCGCCCGCGTCGGCGCGCGCCTTCTTCGCCCGGGCGGCCCTGCCTGCCACCGGCCACGAGACGGACCCGGCCCTGGCGTCCGGCGCCGGCAGCGGCGAGGCCGGCGAGATCAGCGAGGCCGGCGAGGGGGGCGGGCCGCTGACCCGCCTGGCGTTCCTGTACCCCGTACGGCCCGGCCGCGGCGCCGACGCCGCCCGGCTGCTGGGCGCCCTCGACGCCGAGGCCGCCGCCGACCCGGCGCACCCGCTGGCCGCGGCCACGGTCTTCCGGCGCGAGGACACCGTGGTGCGGGTGGTCGACGTGCGCGGGCTGCCCTCCGACGGCCCGGCCGCACCCGCCGCCGACGGCGACCCCGCCGCTGTGCTGCGCGAGCTGCTCGTGCCGGGCGGCCCGGCCGACCCCACCGGGCTCGGCCTCGGCGGCCACCCGATGACGCCGGTCACGGACCGGACCTCGCACTGACACCGGCCGCGGGGACCCGCGGGTCCCCGCGCACCGCAGCACCCGAAGCACGCGGAGCACGCGAGGCGCGTGCGGTGCGTGCGGCACCACCCCCCAGCCACAGCCCCGGCCCCAGGAAGGGCCGGGCGATTTCGAAGGACATCGAGGAGCCGCCATGACGAACGACGTGCGCATCGTGCACCTGGACGACACCAGCCCCAACCGCCGGCGCGGCGGCGACCTGCGGGCCCTGATCACGCCCACCTCCTGCGGCGCGACCAGCGGCTTCATGGGCGTGGCGATCATGCAGCCCGGCGAGCGGATCGGCGAGCACTTCCACCCGTACTCCGAGGAGTTCGTCTACGTGCTCAGCGGGCAGCTGGAAGTGGACCTGGACGGCGTGAGCCACCCGCTGCGGCCGGAGCAGGGCCTGCTCATCCCGATCGACATGCGGCACCGCTTCCGCAACGTGGGCGACACCGAGGCCCGGATGGTCTTCCACCTCGGCCCGCTCGCGCCGCGCCCGGAGCTGGGCCACGTGGACACCGAGGAGGGCGAGGAGAACGGGTCCACCGGGCAGTCCGGCCGCGAGCCGGCGGCGGAGGTGGCCGGAGAGGTCGACCTCGCGCCTCCCGACCCGGCGAAGGCACAGGCGTGAAGCGCCCCGGCGGGCCAGGCCCCGGCCCGGACGGGAGCCGGCGGGTCGCCGTCACCGGCGTCGGGGTGGTCGCCCCCGGCGGGATCGGCGTACCGGCCTTCTGGGACCTGCTGACCGCCGGCCGGACGGCCACCCGCGGCATCAGCCTCTTCGACCCGGCCGGCTTCCGGTCCCGGATCGCCGCCGAGTGCGACTTCGACCCGCGCGCCGCCGGGCTCAGTGCCGCGCAGGCCGAACGCGCCGACCGCTACGCCCAGTTCGCGCTGGTCGCGGCGCGCGAGGCGATCGGCGACAGCGGGCTCGACCTCGCCGCGCAGGACGCGTGGCGGGTCGGGGTGTGCCTGGGCTCCGCGGTCGGCGGCACCACCCGGCTGGAGCGCGACTACGTCAAGGTCAGTGCGTCCGGCAGCCGTTGGGACGTCTCCCCGGAGGCGGCCGGCGCGCACCTGCACCGGGCGTTCCAGCCCAGCGCGCTCGCCTCGGAAGTGGCCGAGGACATCGGCGCGCACGGCCCGGTGCACACCGTCTCCACCGGCTGCACCTCCGGCCTGGACGCGGTCGGCCACGCCTTCCACGCCGTGCAGGAGGGCCGCGCCGACGTGGTGGTGGCCGGGGCGGCGGACTCGCCGATCTCGCCCATCACGGTGGCCTGCTTCGACGCGATCAAGGCCACCTCGACCCGCAACGACGACCCGGCGCACGCCTCCCGCCCGTTCGACGCCGACCGGGACGGCTTCGTGCTCGGCGAGGGCTCGGCGGTGCTGGTGCTGGAGGAGTGGGAGCACGCGCGGGCGCGCGGCGCCCGGGTGCTGTGCGAGCTGCGCGGCTTCGCGACGTTCGGCAACGCCTACCACATGACCGGGCTGACCACCGAGGGCCGGGAGATGTCCCACGCCATCGACCGGGCCCTGGCCGACGCGCGGATCGACCGCACCGCGGTGGACTACGTCAACGCGCACGGCTCCGGCACCAAGCAGAACGACCGGCACGAGACCGCCGCGGTCAAGCGCTCGCTGGGCGAGCACGCCCGCACGGTGCCGATGAGCTCGATCAAGTCCATGGTCGGGCACTCGCTCGGCGCCATCGGCGCGATCGAACTCGCCGCGTGCGCACTGGCGTTGCAGCACGACGTGGTGCCACCGACCGCCAACTACGAGACCCCCGACCCGGAGTGCGACCTCGACTACGTGCCGTGTACCGCGCGGCAGGTCCGGCTGAGGTCCGTGCTGTCGGTCGGCAGCGGTTTCGGCGGCTTCCAGTCCGCGGTGGTCCTCGCCCACGCCGAGAGGAGTGCGTCATGAGCGGGTCCGGCAGCGCAGAGCGGACCGCGGTGGTCACCGGGCTCGGCGTGGTCGCGCCGAACGGCGTCGGCAGCGAGGCGTTCTGGAAGGCGGTCCAGCAGGGCACCTCGGTGCTCGGCCCGGTCCGCCGGGAGGGCTGCGAGCAGCTGCCGCTGAAGGTCGCCGGGCAGGTCCAGGGCGGCCCGGACGGCTTCGACCCGGGCGGGCTGGTCGAGGAGCGCTTCCTCGTGCAGACCGACCGGTTCAGCCACCTGGCCATGGCCGCCGCCGAACTCGCCCTGGCCGACGCGCACCTGGCGGCCGACCCGGACGACCCGTACGCGATCGGCGTGGTCACCGCGGCCGGCTCCGGCGGCGGCGAGTTCGGCCAGCGCGAGTTGCAGCAACTGTGGGGCAGCGGACCGCAGTTCGTCGGCCCCTACCAGTCCATCGCCTGGTTCTACGCGGCCAGCACCGGCCAGATCTCGATCCGCGGCGGGTTCCGCGGGCCGTGCGGGGTGCTCGCCGACGACGAGGCGGGCGGCCTGGACGCCTTCGCGCACGCGGCCCGGACCATCCGGCGCGGCACCGACGCGATGGTCACCGGCGCCACCGAGGCGCCGCTCGCGCCGTACTCCGTGGTGTGCCAGCTCGGCTACGGCGAGCTGAGCCTGGCCGGCGACCCGCGCCGCGCCTACCTGCCGTTCACCGACGACGCCCGCGGCTACTCCCCCGCCGAGGGCGGCGCGATGTTCGTGGTCGAGGAGGAGGCGGCGGCCCGGCGGCGCGGGGCGCGGGTGCGGGCGGTGGTCGCCGGGCACGCGGCGACCTTCACCGGCACCCGCTCCTGGCGGGACTCCCGGGAGGGACTGGCGCGCGCCGCCCGCGGCGCCCTCGCGTCGGCCGGCTGCGCCCCCGCGGACGTGGACGTGGTCTTCGCCGACGCGCTGGGCGTGCCCGCGGCCGACCAGGCCGAGGCGCTGGCCATCGCCGACGCGCTCGGGCCGCGCGCGGCGACCGTGCCCGTCACCGCCCCCAAGACCGGCTTCGGCCGCGCCTACTCCGCCGCCTCGGCACTGGACGCCGCGGCGGCGGTACTCGCCCTCGAACACGGCGTGGTGCCCCCCACCCCGAACGTGGCCGAGGTGCGGCACGACCTCGACGTGGTCACCGGCGAGGCACGTGTCATCCCGCTGCGCACCGCCCTGGTGCTCAGCCGCGGGCTGATGGGGTGCAACGCGGCGATGGTGCTGCGCGCGCCCGATCCGGCCCGCTCCCCCCACTGAACCCGATCCCCTGAACCCGATCCCCACCGAATCCCCCCACCGAAGGAGCACCCCCATGGACGAGCAGCAGACGGACCCGCGGCGGAAGACGACCGCGGACGGCCCCGTCACCTTCGACGAGCTGGCCGACCTGATGAGAAACCGGGCCGGGCTCGCGGTCGAGCCGCACCAGTTGGCGGCCGACCCGGCCACGACGTTCGAGGAGTTCAACCTCGACTCCCTCGGGCTGCTCGGCATCGTCGCCGAGCTGGAGAAGCGCTACGGGCGCCGGATCGGCGACGACGCCGAGACGTGCAAGACCCCGCACGTGTTCCTGGCCACCGTCAACTCCCAGCTGAAGGCGGCCGCGGCCTGACCCGCACCCGTCCGCCGCAGCGCACGCGGGCGCCGCACCGGAACACCGGCGCCCGCGCCGTACGCACGCACGCACCAGACAAGGAGCGCAGCTCATGGCAGCACCGACCGCAGGCCACACCGAGAACTCCATCACCATCGCCGCCCCGGTGGACCTCACCTGGGAGCTCACCAACGACCTGGAGAGTTGGCCGCAGCTGTTCAGCGAGTACGCCGCGGTGGAGGTCATGGAGCGCGACGGCGACCGGGTCACCTTCCGGCTCACCATGCACCCCGACGAGAACGGCACCGTGTGGAGCTGGGTCTCCGAGCGGGTGATGGACCGCCGCAACCTGACGGTGCGCGCCCGGCGGGTGGAGACCGGCCCGTTCGCGCACATGGACATCCGCTGGGAGTACGCCGAGGTGCCCGGCGGCACCTCGATGCGGTGGGTGCAGGACTTCGCGATGAAGCCGACCGCGCCGGTCGACGACGCGGAGATGACCGACCGGATCAACCGCAACTCCGTGATCCAGATGGAGCGCATCCGCGAGCGCGTCGAGAAGCGGGCCGCCGAACGCGGGCTGACCGCGATGCCGCCGCGCACCGCGGAAAGGGCGTGAGGGCGATGCACCGCAGCCTGATCGTGGCCCGGATGAAGCCGGACGCCGCGGCCGCCGTCGCCGAGGAGTTCGCCGCGTCCGACCGGGGTGAGCTGCCCGGGCTGATCGGAGTGACCGGGCGCAGCCTGTTCCGCTTCCACGACGACCTCTACCTGCACCTGATCGAGGCCGAGCGGCCGCCGGGGCCGGAGGTCGCCCAGCACGCGCGGCACCCGGAGTTCCGCCGCATCAGCGAGGCCCTCGCGCCGTACGTCTCGGCGTACGACCCGGTGACCTGGCGCGAGCCCAAGGACGCGATGGCCCAGGAGTTCTACCGCTGGGACCGCGCGTAGGCGCTCGTCGGGCAGTGACGGCACCGCGAAAGCGGGTGGTCCCGGAAGGTACGGGGCCACCCGCTTCGTGGTTGAGGGGACGTCCTGGGGTCAGGGCACCCGCGACTCGAAGGCGTGCAGGTGGGGGTTGATCGGGCGGACGGCCTCGACCGGCAGCCCCGCCTCCTCCATCAGGGCGGTCATGCTCGCCCGGGTGTGCTTGGCGCCGCCGACGTTGAGCAGCAGGAGCAGGTCCATCGCGGTGGTGAAGCGCATGGAGGGGCTGTCGTCGACGAGGTTCTCGATCACCAGCACCCGGGCGCCGGGTTCGGCGGCGGCGACGACGTTGCGCAGGGTGGCGCGGGTGCTGGCGTCGTCCCACTCGAGGATGTTCTTCAGGACGTACAGGTCGGCGCGGACCGGGATCGCGGTGCGGCAGTCGCCGGGGACCAGCCGCACCCGGTCGGCGAGCGCGCCGCCTTCCCGCAGCCGCGGGTCGGCGTGGGCGACGACGTCGGGCAGGTCCAGCAGGGTGCCGTGCAGCCCGGGCGCCTTCTCCAGCAGCCCGGCGAGCGCCAGCCCCTGGCCGCCGCCGATGTCGACGACGGAGCGGACCCCGGTCAGGTCCACGTACGCGGCCAGGTCGCGGGCCGCCTGGCGGCTGGAGGAGGTCATCGCGCGGTCGAAGACGCGGGCGGAGTCGGCGGCGTCGGTGTGCAGGTACTCGAAGAAGCTCTTGCCGTACAGGTCGGCGAAGACGTCCCGGCCGGAGCGGACGGCCTCGTCCAGCCGCGGCCAAGCGTCCCAGGTCCAGGGCTCGGTGCACCACAGCGCGATGTGGTGCAGGCTGCCGGGGGTGTCCTCGCGCAGCAGCCGGGACATGCCGGTGTGCGTGAAGCGGCCGTCGGCGGCTTCGGCGAAGACCCCGTAGCAGGCGAGGGCGCGCAGCAGCCGGCGCAGCGGTTCGGGTGCCACGTCGAGGCGCTCGGCCAACTCCTCGGCGGTGGCGGGGGTTTCGCCGAGCGCGTCGGGAAGTCCCAGGCGGGCGGCGGCGCGTACGGAGGCGGCGCAGGCGGCGCCGAAGACGATCTCGCGCAGCCGCATCGCCGCGGCGCCGTCGTCGGTGCCGTCGTCCTTGCCGGGGCCGGTCGCGGTGCCGGCTCGGGTGTCGTTTCCGAACGGGGTGGTGTTCAGGGGGGGTTGGGCCTCGGTGTCCGGTGTGGTCGTCATGGTGCCGCCCTTTCTCATGGCGTCATGGCGGTGGGGGGAGCGGTGGGGCGCGGTGGGGGGAGCGCCGGTGTGCGGCGGGTGCCGTCAGCAGCGGCCGGCGGGCAGGGAGACCTGGCAGGTGTTCGCGGTGAAGGTGTTGCCGGTGCCGTGGTCGCGGTCGGCGAGGTCGGCGGGGCCGTTGCGCAGCACCGTGTTGTTCCGCACCGTGTTGCCGGAGTCGGGTTTGCCGGTGAAGCTCGGGAAGAGCACGACACCCCCGGACAGCGGCGAGTCGCCGACGTTGCCGTTGATCTCGTTGCCGTCGAGCACCGTGTTCTCCACGCCGGTCAGCACCACGCCCGCGCCCTGGACGTAGGGCAGGCGGGCGGTGGCCGGGCAGTAGGCGTTGTTCGCGTCCACGGTGTTGCCGGTGAGCGTCATCTCGCCCGCGCGCGGGGTGTTCTCGTCGCCGACGAGGAAGACGCCCGCGCAGTTGCCGTTCATGGTGTTGCCGTCCACGGTGACGTCGCGCAGCCGGCGGACGACCAGGCCCATGTGGTTGCCGGTGAGGCGGTTGCCGCGGATCTCGGTGCCCTGGGTGTCGGTGGCGCCGCCCTCCTCGGAGACCGTGTTCGCCACGAACAGGCCGGCCTCGCCGTTGCCGCTCGCCTCGTTGCCGGCGAAGCGCGAGCGGACCGACTTCTCCTGGCCGATGCCGTACTGGCCGTTGCGGTCGGCCCGGACGTGGTCGACGGTGAGGCGGTCGGCGGCGGTGGCCCACAGGCCGTACTTGGCGAAGCCGGTGACCGCCAGGGACTCCACCCGCACACCGGACGCGCCGGTGACGCACAGGCCGTCGCCGGCCGCGGCGCACGCGGCGGCGCCCGTCTGGGCGCCCGCGGTCGCCGGCCGGCCGGCGCCGGCCGCGCTGTGCGGGTCGGTGCCCGCGGTGGGCGGGGCCAGGACGGTGCTGCCCGCGCCGGTGCCGCGCAGCGTCAGGTCCGGCGTGCCGATCCGCACGCTGCCGCGGTAGGTGCCCGGCAGCACCAGCACGGTGTCGCCCGGCGCGGCCGCGTCCACCGCCGCCTGGATGGACTCCCCCGGGTGCACCACCCGCACCGCCGCCGCCCGCGCGGGCGCTCCCGCGGCGCCCATCGCGGCCACCGCCGCGGCCGTCACCGTCGCTCCCGCGATCACACGCTTCACCATCGCCCGACCCGCTTCCCTACGGCCCCCCACCGGGGGCATGGACGTGAAAAACGGCGGCTCGGGCCGCCGTTTCGACGCTAGGGACGGCCCAGGCGCCCCGCCACTCACGGGGCGTCACTGGGGTGACGCGCCAAGCCGGACGTACGGCGACGGTGATACGGCGGTGGGGGGCGCGGTGCTCAAGTACGGCGGTGGGTGGGGCGCGGCGCCGGGGCGGGCAGGGTGCGGGCCAGGCGGATACGGACCTCGGTGCCGCCGAGCACGCTGCGGCCGACGGCCAGGTCCCCGCCGGTGGACTCCGCCACGCGGCGCACGATGTCCAGGCCGAGGCCGGTGGAGCCGGGCCCGCCCGCGCCGTGGCCGCGGCGCAGCGCGGCGTCGGGGTCGGCGACGCCCGGCCCGGCGTCGGAGACCAGCAGGATCACGGCGCCGTCGAACTCGTGGACGTCGACGGCGAAGGCGGTGCCCTCCGGGGTGTGCCGGAAGACGTTGCCGAGCATCGCGTCGAGCGCGGCGGCGAGGTCGGCGCGGGCGACCGGCACCCGTACCGGGCGGTCGGCGCCCGCGGTGCGCACCTCGCGGTTCTCGTCCTCCGCGAGCGCCGACCAGAACGCCATCCGCTCGCGCACCACCTCGGCCGCGTCGCACCCGGCGGGCACCGCGGGTGCGGTGCGCTGGCCGCGGGCGGCCCGGATGATCTGGTCCACCTCGCGTTCGAGTTGGGCGACGGCCGCGCGGGTGTGCTCGGCGGCCGGAGTGCCGCCCAGCGAGGCGGTGTTGAGCCGCAGCACGGTCAGCGGGGTGCGCAGCCGGTGCGACAGGTCGGCGGCGAGTTCCCTTTCGTTGGCCAGGAGTTGGACGACCTGGTCGGCCATCGCGTTGAACGCGGCTGCCGCGGCGCGCAGTTCGTCCGGGCCGGCCTCCGGCACCCGCACCGCGAGGTCGCCCTCGCCGAGCCGGCGGGCGGCGCCGGCCAGCCGGACCGCGGGCCGGATCGTGCGGCTGCCGAGCCGGTCGGCGACCACCGCGGACCCCGCGACCAGGACCGCCCCGACACCCGCGAGCACCAGCCACGCGGTGGCCACGCCCCGGGTGACGTCGGCCTCGGGCACGAACACCTCGACCACCGCGATGGTGCCGGTGGAGACCGCGGTCGGCCGCAGCAGGGCGTACCCGCCGGGCACCCGTACGGTCGCGGCGGCGCCGTGCGCCGACGCCTCGGCCAGCGCGGCGCGCGAGGCTCGGTGCCGGCCGAGGTCCACCGCCGCGGTGTGCGCGGTGGCCGGGATGCGCAGCGCGATCCGGTTCTCGCCGCCGGCCTGGGCGGTGGCCACGGCCCGGGCGAGTTCGGCGCGGTCGGTGGTGATGGCCAGCGCGGGGGCCACCGCGGCGGCCTGGCGTTCGGCGTTGGTCAGCGCGCGGTCCCGGGCGAGTTCCCTCACCACGAGGCCGAGCGGCACCGCGAAGGCGAGCACCACCATCGCGGTGACGGCGAGCGAGACCCGTATCAGCGCCCATCTCATCGGCGGGCCGCCGTCCGCGCGCCGCTCACGCCGGGGGCTCCAGCTTGACCCCGACACCGCGCAGCGTGTGCAGGTAGCGGGGGCGGGCGGCGGTCTCGCCGAGTTTGCGGCGCAGCCACGACAGGTGCACGTCGATGGTCTGGTCGTCGCCGTAGGACTGGCGCCAGACCTCGGCGAGCAGTTCGCGGCGCGGCACCACCACGCCCGGGCGGGCGGCGAGGAAGGCGAGCAGGTCGAACTCCCGGCGGGTCAGGTCGAGTTGGTGGCCGTCGAGGACGGCGAGGCGGCGGCGGGCGTCGATCTCCAGGCCGCCGACGCGGATGCGTTCGTCCGCGGGCGGCGCGCCGGTGCCGCCGCCGCGGGCCCGGCGCAGTACCGCGGCCAGCCGCGCCGACAGGTGCTCGACGGAGAACGGCTTGACCAGGTAGTCGTCCGCGCCGGCGTTCAGCAGCCGGACGATCTCGGTCTCGTCGTCGCGCGCGGTCGCCACGATCACGGGGACGTCGCTCAGGCCGCGCAGCATCTTCAGCGCCTCGGAGCCGTCCAGGTCCGGCAGACCCAGGTCCAGGATGACCACGTCGAAGCCGAACTGGGCGACCTCGCGGAGCGCTTCCAGCGCGGTGCCGACGCTGCGTACGGTGTGCCCGGCGTCGGCGAGGTGCCGGATGAGGGCGGACCGCACGAAGTGGTCGTCTTCGACGACGAGGACTGTTGGCATGACCCGAACCTAATCGCTCCGCGGGTGGAGCCGTGTGTGGTGTGCCCGGGTGGGCCGGTCTGCGCTCAATCGCCGCGCGGGCTTGAGGGCTTGTGCGGGGCCTCCGCTTGTCTGCGCTCAAACGCCGCGCGGGCTTAGGGGTTGCGAGCCAAGGGGTTGTGCGGGCTTGGGGGTTGTGCGGGCTTGGGGGTTGTGCGGCTAGTGGTCCTCGTAGGTTTGGACCGTTGGGGGGTGGGCGTTCCAGGTGGCGAGGAGGGTGGCGGCGGTGGTGCCGGAGGCGGAGGTGAAGGTGACGCGGAGCCAGCCGGGTTGGTCGGTCCAGAGCTGCATGGTCCAGGTGGGGTTGGGGGTGGCGGAGACGAGGGAGGCGGAGGTGGTGGTGAGGGAGAGGACGACCTGGCCGCCGGAGAGGGTGTAGCTGTGGACGGTGCCGGGGTTGGTGGGGGTGGGCGTGGGGGTCGGGGTCGGGGTGGAGGAGCGGGTGGGGGTGGGGCGGGGGCGGGTGGTGGGGGAAGTGGGGGGCGCGGTGGAGGGTTTGGGGCGGTGGACGGCGGTGGAGATGCCCGGGGGCGAGCCGGTGGCGGCGGGTTGCAGGGGCAGCGCGCGCGGCGGACCGTAGGCGGTGCTGCGCAGCACGGAGCGCACGCCGAACCAGGACACGGCCACCGCCATGCTGGTCGCCACTGCCCAGACACCGAGGTGGAGCACCGCCCTGCGCACGGCCCCCATCCTGCCCTGCCCAGGCGGATCAGTCGAAGACGTGTGCGGGCGGGGGCGGGGAGGAGTCGGCGGTGGCGTCGGTGACGACGGGGGCGCCGGCGGTGAAGTCGGCGAGCGCCGGGCCGTGTTCGAGCCGGCCGGGGTGCGGGTCGGTGGCGATGCGGCGGGTGAGTTCGGCGAGCGGGAGCGGGCGGGCGGCGGCGACGAGCAGGAGGTTGCCGAAGCGGCGGCCGCGCAGTACCGCGGGGTCGGCGGCGAGGGCGGTGTCGGTGAAGGCGGCCCGGGCGGTGGCGACCTGGCCGCGGACGAAGGCGAGCGGGCCGCCGTCGGTGAGGTTGGCGGCGTAGATGCCGGCCGGGTCGAGGGCACGGAGTACGTCGGCGAGGAACTCGGCGCTGGTCAGGTGCGCGGGGGTGCGGGCGGCGGCGAAGACGTCGGCGATGACGAGGTCGGCCCAGCCGTCGGGGACCTTCGCCAGGCCCTCGCGGGCGTCGGCGCCGCGGACCTTGATCCGCCAGGTGCGGTCCCAGGGCAGTTCGGTGCGGACCAGTTCGGTCAGGGCGGTGTCGATCTCGACGACCTGCTGGGTGGAGCGCGGCCGGGTGTGCGCGGTGTAGCGCGCGAGGGTGAGGGCGCCGCCGCCGAGGTGGACCACCCGCAGCGGGCGGCCGGGCGGCGCGGCGAGGTCGACGACATGGCCCAGCCGGCGCTGGTAGGCGAAGTCGAGGCGGGCCGGGTCGGCGAGGTCGACATGGGACTGGGGGGCGCCGCCCACCAGGAGGGTCCAGGACTGCGGCCGTTCGCGGTCCGGGCGCAGCTCGGCGAGGCCGCCGCCCACGGGGACGGTGCGGGAAGCGGCAGTGCTGTGCCGTTGACGTGCCATGGTCCGATTATCGACCGGCGGCGCCGGTGCCCCCGCACCCCGGCGCCCGCGCCTGCGCGCGGCTGATCAGGACACCGCCGGCGGCTGGGCGAACCCGTCGACCAGCTCGATGGTCCGCGCGGCCGCGCCCATCGCCTGCCGCAGCTGCGCCGGGTCCGTCACCGCCCCGTCGGTCCGCGGCGGGACCAGCCAGCCGCCGCCGCAGGGCGTGGAACCGCCGCCCCTGCGGTGGCACTGGCTGCCGGGCAGGTCCCAGCCGTCCGCGGTGCCCAGCGGCACCAGGAACGCCAGGCTGTCCGCCGCGTGGTCGTGGAAGACCGGTCCCACCCCGGTGCTCAGCCGGAGCAGGTCCACGGCCTCCAGGCCCTGCCGGAACGGCACGGTCACCACGTCCCGCGCCGCCGGCACGACCACTTCCGGGCTGTGGCCCGCAGCATTTCTCTTCTCCACGGCAACCTCCCTCCGAAGGGGGCCGAGGTGATCGGCTCCCACTTCGTACAACGGCGTCCGTACCCGTCCGGGGCCCGCGCCAGGGGTGGCGTTCCCTGGCGAATCACGGCGTGAACCCCCTATTCGGGGGTGAAGGAGGGGTGGCGGGGGCGGTGGGAGTGCGCCCGGGCGCACCGGCCGGCGTACTCCGGGAGGTGCGGAAGTCCGGATTCCGGCCCTACTCCAGGTGCGCGGTGTCGTTCCAGCGCTCCAGCGCCGGCGCGCCGTAGGCCCACCCCAGCACCGACAGCGACGCCGGCTCCAGGCGCAGCGCCGCCGCGAAGGCGGGGTCGAGGCCGAGCCAGCGCGCCCCCAGCACCCGCAGGAAGTGGCCGTGCGCGAAGACCACCACGTCGCGCGGCGCGGACCGGGCCCACCCGATCACCTCGTCGGCGCGCTCGGCGACCGCCGCCAGCGTCTCGCCGCCGGGCACGCCGTCCCGCCATATGTGGAAGCCGGGCCGCCGCTCCTGGAGCTGCGCGGGCGTCAGGCCCTCGTACCGGCCGTAGTCCCACTCGACGAGCGGGTCCCACTCCTTGGCCCGGCCGAAGCCGGCGAGTTCCGCGGTGGCGGAGGCGCGGACCAGCGGCGAGGTGCGCACCTCGGCGTCGGGCAGGCCGTACCAGGGGGCGCGGGCCAGCCGCTCGCCGAGCAGCCGCGCCGTACGCCGTCCCTCGTCGGTCAGCGGGATGTCGGTACGGCCGGTGTGCCGCCCGGTGCGGGACCACTCCGTCTGCCCGTGCCGGACCAGGAGGACACGCGGCGCCAGCACTGCCATACCGAAGGACCTTTCGCGGACCGGCCGAAAACGCCTCCATCATCACCCACCGCCCGCGGGCGCCCTTCACCGCCCTGAGCACCGGCTGCCCGGCACCTGCGCGCCGGCCGCTCAGCGCTCGGCGAGCAACCCGCCCAGCAGCCGGTCCAGGCCCCATTCGTACTGGCCCCCAGCGTCGTCCTGCGCGCACAGCAGCTCGGGGACGAGGGCGACCAGCGCCGGGTAGCGCTCGGGCTGGAGCGCGTCCAGCTTGGTCCGGGCCCGCTCCCGCGCCCCCTCCTCGCACTTCGCGCGGGTGCGGCGGATGCTCCACACCGCCGAGCCCACGGTGTACTGCATGAGCGCCACGTGCGCGCGGACCGCGTCCTGCCCGGACAGCCCGCACGCCCGCAGCAGGGCCAGCATCCGGTCGATGACCGCGAGCGCGTCGTCACCGCGGGTGGGGCGGGTGGTGAGCAGTTGCAGCGCGGAGGGGTGGTCGGTGAAGAGCCGGTAGACCCCGAGGCAGACCTCGCGCAGCTCGCGGTCCGGGTGCGCGCCGCAGGTGCCCGGCAGCTCCACGGTGTCCAGCAGACGCTGGGCGACGGCGTCGCTGATCTCGTCCTTGCCGCGGAAGTGCGAGTAGATCGCCATCGGGGCGACACCCAGCTGTTCGGCGAGTGCACGCATGGTGAAAGCCTCGGCGCCGTCGCGATCGAGCAGAGCGATCGCCGCATCGAGGATACGATCCGGGTTGAGCGTGTTGCGGGGGGCGCGGCGCCGTGGGGTGCGCAGCGGCCGGGCCGACGGGGACACCGACATCGGGATCTCTGTTCTCGTCTCCTTCGTACCTCGTGCGGCAACCCGGGAGCGGTACCGGGCGTCCTTCGGAGCGTGCCCGCCCGGCATGTCCGGGCTGAACACCGTACGAACTCGGGGTATCTGCGAAACTTCGGGGGCGATGTGCGCCGCACTTACCGTACGGCGTACGGTTGAGCGTACGCCACCGACCAGACCGCCGGACCCGCGGCCAACGGAGAACCTGGAGAGACGTCCGGATGACGATCACTGCCGCTGCGCCGCGCGCCGCTGCCTACCGCGGCCGGCTGCGCTGGTGGACCGAACTGCCGCTCATCGCCGTGGTCTACGCGCTCTACTCCGGGGCGCGGCTGCTGGTCCGCGGTGACGTGAGCAGCGCGGTGCAGCACGGCGCGGACATCCTGCACTTCGAGCAGATCGTCCACCTCGACCCGGAGCACTGGTTCAACCGGCTCTTCACCGACCACGCCTTCCTCGGTGTGCCGGCCGACTTCATGTACGCGTCGCTGCACTACATCGTGACCCCCACGGTCCTGGTCTGGCTGTGGCGCCGCCGGCCCACCCACTACCGGATGGCCCGCACCTGGCTGATGCTGTCCACCCTGATCGGGCTGATCGGCTTCACCCTGCTGCCCACGGCCCCGCCGCGGCTGCTCACCGGCCACCACGGCTTCATCGACACCATGGCCCAGTACGGCTCCTACGGCTGGTGGGGCGGCGAGGCAAGCGCGCCGCGCGGCATGGGCGACCTCACCAACCAGTACGCGGCGATGCCGAGCCTGCACGTCGGCTGGTCGCTGTGGTGCGGGATCATGCTCTTCCGCTACGGGCGGCACTGGACGGTGCGCACCCTCGGCGTGCTCTACCCGCTGATGACCGCGCTCGTGGTGATGGGCACCGCCAACCACTACCTGATGGACGCCGCCGCGGGCGTCGCGGTGATGGGCGTCGGCTTCCTGCTGGCCCGGCCGGCGCTGCGGATGGTGGACGGGCTGCACGCGCGGATCGGCCTCACCCGGTCCGCCGCCGCCCCGGCCGCTTCAGTCTCTTCGGCCGCTCCGGCCGCTCCGGCCGCTTCGGCCCCGGAGGTCCACGCCCCCGCCCCCGCCGCACACGGCGGCGCCCCGGCTCCGGGAGCCGGGCGGACCCCGGCGGCCAAGCCGTCCGTGCCGCGCCAGCTTCCGGCCCCCGCCGGCGGGACCGAGCAGGCCAGCGGCGAGCTGACCGGCGAGGACGACCGGACCGGCGAACCCGCCGGCCACAACTGACCGCGGGCCCCGACCGGTTGCCGGGGCGCCCTCGGGGCCGTTGTCCGTGGCGGATGACACACTTTCCCGGGTGAGCACTACGCACTCCCTGCGGGAGCGGCTGGCCGTCCTGCGCGGCCCCGGCACCACTCCCCGCCCGATGGACGCGCGGGCGCTGGCCGCACTCGCCGCCAACCCCGGCTGCAAGCGCCGCGCGGTGATGGACGCCGCCGGGGTGGACAAGGGCGCCGTCGCCGAAGCGCTCGGCTCCCCCGCCCGGTTCGGCCAGTCCCGGTTCGCCTTCTCCCGCGGCCACGCCTTCGAGGCGCGGGTCAAGGCCGACGGCTGCGCCGAACTGCTGCGGCTGCTCGGCGCCGAGGGCCGCGCGGCCCTGCCCGACCTGGCCGCGCCCGGGCCCGAGGGCCGGGTGGCGAGGACCCGGATGGCGCTGGCCGAGGCCGCCCCCGGCGCCTGGACCCTGCTCGACCACCCGCTGCTCGCGCTGGACGTCGCCGGCTCCACGGTCCACCTCGAACCCGACGCGGTGGCGGTCGCGCCCGACGGCAGCTGGACCGTCGTCGAGATCAAGTCCTTCCCGATCCTGGACGGCGGCGCCGACGCGATGAAGGTCGGCGCCGCCGCCCGGCAGTCCGCGGTCTACGTCCTGGCGCTCGACGCGGTGGCCGCCGGCCGCACCCGCGCCGACATCCTGCTGGTCTGCCCGAAGGACTTCTCCAACCTGCCCACCGCCGACCGGGTCGACATCCGCAAGCAGCTCGCCGTCACCCGCCGCCAGCTCACCCGGCTGACCCGGATCTCGGACATCGCCGGCCTGCTGCCCGAGGACACCACCTTCGACCTGGCGTACACCCCCGACGGCCGCACCCCGACCCGGCCGCGGGCCGAGCTGGCCGCCGCCGTGGAGCTCGTCCCGGCCGCGTACGCCCCGGAGTGCCTGTCCACCTGCGAGCTGGCCTTCCACTGCCGCGACCGCTCCCGGGCGGCGGGCCGGGTCGAGGCGCTGGGCCGGTCGCTGCGCGGCGAGCTCGGCGACCTGACCACGGTGGAGGCGGTGCTCGCCGCCGCGCACGGCCGCGCGGGCGACCCGCGGGACCCGGCGGTCGCGGCGCTGCGCCGGGCCGCGGCGCTGCGCGCGGAGGCGCTGGCCGCGGGGTCCGACGCGCCTTCGGCGGCGGACGGAGCCCCCGCCCCCGCCCCCGCTTCCGCTCCCGCCGTCCCGGCTCCCGCGCGGCCGCCCGCCCCGGAGACCGGGGATCTGCGGGACGCCCGGCCGGACTCCGACAAGCCGGCGCGCGACCGTACCGGCGGCCCTACCCGTACCGGCACCGGCACCGGCGCCCCGACCCGTACGGCCGGAGGCCCGGCGTGAGCGTGCTGCACACCCTCGCCCGCGCCGAGGCGGTCGCCGCCCGCCGGGCGGTCCCGGCCGCGACCGTACGCCACTGCCACCTCGCCGACCGGCCGCTGGTGCTGGTGCCGCTCACCACCGCGGGCGAGGCGGGCGCGCCGCTGGGCGCGATGATCGGCACCGACCGGGACACCCCCGAACTGCTGGTGGTGCCCCAACCCCTCGACCGCGAACTGCGGTTCGGTTTCTTCGCCGGGCTCGCCGCGGTCCTGCTGCGCGCGCTGGAGCAGTACACCGACGAGGTCGAGATCGAGCCGGCCACCCGCACCCGCGAGGAGACCGAGCTGTGCGCCGACGCCCTCCAGATGGTGGTGCCCAACAGCGCCGCCGTGGAGTACGTCCGGCTGGTCGGCCGCTCCACCCGCTTCCTGCGCACCGTCGAGGACCCGGACGCCCCGCACCCGGTGCCGGTGCCGGTGCCGCTGCTCGGCCGCTGGCTCACGCACTACGCGGAACGCTCCCGCACCCCGGGCAGCGGGCTGCTGCTCGCCATGACCGACCTGCTCACCCGGCACTGGGCCACCGGCCAGAGCGCCATGGAGGACCAGCACCTCGGCGCGCTGCTCGGCTGGATCGACCCGCCGCCCGGCTCCGACGGGCCCACCGCCGCCGCCCGCGCCCAGACCGGCCGGGCCCGCGACGGCCTGCTGCTCAGCCCGCCGGCCGGCCCGGCCACCGACCCGGTCTTCGACAACCGCGTCCTCGCCCCGGCCCAGGCCCGGTACGACAAGGCCCGCGGCGCCGCCGAGCGCGCGGCCGCGGAGACGGCGATCAGGGACCTGGTCGCCTCCCAGCTGCGGCCCACCTGGGACGACATGTGGCGCGGCCTGGACCTGCTGCGGTCGCTGCCCGAGGCCGCCCACGTCGAGGAGCGGTGGAAGCGGGACCGCTGGTCCTTCACCGGGCACCGCGACCGGGTCCGCGCGGGCGAGCCGCCCCAGCCCAAGCGCGACGACGCGATCACCGCCGCGCAGAAGCTGGCCGGGCGGGAGACCGCGCAGGCCCGGCTCTCCGCCCAGGAGGCGCTGGACGACCCGCTGGCCATGGCGGCGCGGCGGCTGTCCGGGGAGGCGTTCACCGGGACCGTGGTCGAGGTCGAGATGACCATGTCCGAGGGCCGCCGCCCGATGCCCCGGCCGGTGCTCACCCTCACCACTGGGGACCTGCCGCAGGCCGAGCCGGGCGCGAAGGCGTACCGGGCGCTGGCGGACGCGAAGTCGGCGCAGACGGCGGAGCTGGTGGAGCTGGTGGAGGTGCGCGAGGCCGGCGGCGGTTCCGTGGGCGGGTCCGGCAATGAGGCCAGGGCCGGCAACGGTTCCGGGTCCAGTGACGAGGCGGGCTGCGGCTCCGAGCCCGGCAGCGGCAACGGCTCCGGCTCCGGCTCCGGCTTCCGGTGGTGCGTGCGGGTGAAGCTGACCGGGGGCATGGGAAGCGGCCGCACTCCGCGGGAGGGCTCGGTCCCGGCACCCGGCGACACCGTCACCTTCACGCTGTTCGAGCACGACCCGCGCAGTGGCCCCGCCCTGCCCGACGCCGAGCTGACCCCGTGGACCCACGGCGGGCCGCCCGGCGCCGACCCCGCCCCGACCGCCCCCGACCCCGTGACCGCGGAGGACTTCCTGTGACCGAGCCCGTGCCCGTGCCAGGCGCCGGGGCTGCTGCCCCGGGCGGCGAGGCCGAGCCGTTCGATCCGGGCCGGGCCGCCGCCGAGGCGACCGCCGCGATCCTGGCGAGCACCCTGTACGGCACCGAGCGCGGCGTGGTCGTGGACTCGCCCCCGGGCGCGGGCAAGTCCACGCTCGTGGTGCGCGCGGCCCGCGAACTGGCCGCGGCCGGCGAGTCGCTGATGATCGTCGCGCAGACCAACGCGCAGGTCGACGACCTCGCCGACCGGCTGGCCACCGCCGACCCGGACCTGCCGGTCGGGCGGCTGCACGGCACCGACTCGCCGCCGGACCCCGCGCTCGACCGCCACCCCTCGCTCGCGAAGTCCACGTCCGTGGCGGAGCTGCGGGACCGGGCGGTGGTGATCGCGACCGCGGCGAAGTGGGCGTACGTCAAGGACGTCGAGCCCTGGCGGCACGCCATCGTGGACGAGGCGTACCAGATGCGCTCGGACGCGCTGCTCCAGGTCGCCGGACTCTTCGAACGCGCGCTGTTCGTCGGCGACCCCGGCCAGCTCGACCCGTTCAGCGTGGTGGGCGCGGAGCAGTGGGCGGGGCTGAGCTGGGACCCCTCGGCGAGCGCGGTGGTGACGCTGCTCGCGCACAACCCGGGCCTGCCGCAGCACCGGTTGCCGGTGTCCTGGCGGCTGCCCGCGTCCGCCGCGCCGCTGGTGTCGCGGGCGTTCTACCCGTACACACCGTTCCGCAGCGGCACCGGACCGGGCGACCGGCGGCTCGGGTTCGGCGTCCGCGGCGACGGCGGGGGCCTGGACCGCGTCCTGGACGAGGCGGCGGTAAGCGGCTGGGGCCTGCTGGAGTTGCCTGCCCGGCACACCCCGCGCACCGACCCGGAGGCGGTCCGGGCCGTCGCCCTGGTCGTACGGCGCCTGCTCGACCGCGGCGGGCTCACCCATTCCGCGCCCGACCCCGACCCCAAGCCGCTGACGGCCGAGCGGATCGCGGTCGGCACCGCGCACCGCGACCAGGCCGCAGCGGTGCGCGCCGCGCTCGCCTCGCTCGGGGTGGCCGGGGTCGCCGTGGACACCGCGAACCGGCTCCAGGGGCGGGAGTTCGACGTCACCGTGGTGCTCCACCCGCTGTCCGGCCGCCCCGACGCCACCGCGTTCCACCTGGAGACCGGGCGCCTTTGCGTGCTCGCCTCCCGGCACCGGCACGCCTGCATCGTCGTCTGCCGCGCCGGGGTCGCCGACCTCCTCGACGAGCACCCGTCCTCCGAGCCGGTCCGCCTCGGCGTCACCGTCAAGTTCCCCGACGGCTGGGAGGCCAACCACGCCATGCTCGCGCACCTCGCCGAACACCGCACCGCCTGGCAGCCGTGAGCTGCGGTGACGCGTTGGTCACGTGGTGGCCCGATCCACTTTATGCAAGGACACGCATAGTCGCGTTCCCGCATAGACGCGTAGCGCCACCCCTTCTACTGTCGTTGGCCAGGCGGCCCAAACGGGGCCAGAGCAGGGGGGTTTGGCATGTCCGAACGTTCGGCACTCACCCGGCTCACGGGCAACGGCAACGGCGAGTGCGGAGAGAAGGACTGCCCGAACGTGTACCGCACGGCGACCGGGTCGTTCGTGGTGCAGGGCGACGTGTCCGACGCCTTCAGCCCGCCCACTGGTGAAGGGCTCGTGGAAATCCCGGAGGCGGTTCTCAGGGAGGCGTTCCGTGCACTTGGATGGTGACGCGTGGAATGACTGCTTCGATTCCATGGAGCGGGAGGCGTGGCGGCTGGAAACGCTGCCCGTCTACACCATGCCCCAGGAAGCGGAGAAACTGAAGCGCTTTCTCGCCGGGGGAAATTCGCCCGACGATTACACTTCGGGCTGGATGGACGAGGTCCGGCAATGGACCTCGGAAGGAAAGAGGGTCGGCAGGGTGCATATCGTGACCCGCCCGCTCTCGGACTATCTCCGGTTCGAGTTCGAGCACTACTACCGGCATCACGTCAAGGCGGGCGAGGACATCCGCATCCTCGACCTCACCGACCGGGAGAACCCGGGACTTCCGGATCAGGATTTCTGGATGTTCGATGAGTCCAAGGTGGTCCTGATGAACTACCGGGCCGACGGGACGCAGATAAACCGGGAACTGCACGAGGGTGACCCGGAGCCGTACCGACAGTGGAAGCGGATCGCCGTTGCCGAGTCGGTTCCATTCCTGGAGTACGTGAACGGGTGACGTTCGACCCCGAGCAGTTGGGGCAGCCGAAACAGGAACTGGCGGCCCTGCTCAAAGAACTACGCATGCGAGCCGGCCTCACTGGGGACCGGCTCGCTCGGCGTTGCAACATGTCCCAATCGAAGATCAGTCGGATCGAGAATGGGAAAGCCCAACCGAGTCTGCTCGACCTGGAAAGAATCCTCCGGGCCGTCGTGGCTCCGCCTGAGGTCATCGAGGAGGTCATCGCTCTCGCGAGGCTGGCCAACACCGAATGGCAAGACCTGCGCTCGCTGCGGCGCAGGGGCCTGGAGAAGAAGCAGACCGAACTTGCGGCCCTTGAATCCTCGGGTACGGAGTTCCGATTCTTCCTGCTCTCGATGATTACAGGACTGCTGTCCACCCCCGAGTACATCCGGGCCAGCCTTGCCCATTCCCCGGCCGATGTCACCAAGACGATCGCGAGGAAGCTGGAGCGGCAGGAGGTTCTTTACGACACGAAGAAGCGATTTACCTTCATCTTGACCGAGCAGGCTGTGCGGTGGCCACTCCTGCCCCCGGCTGCAATGGCGATGCAGATTGACCGGCTGGCCTCACTGACCCACCTACCGAATGTGAAGCTAGGTGTCATCCCGATCGCGGGATACAAGCCCATGGCTCCGATGGACACCTTCACTGTCTACGACAACACCCTGGCCACTGTGGAGAACACCACCGGTGTTGTGATCCTGAGAGATCCACGCGACATCGAAATGCATGTGGAACTGTTCTCGACACTGGAGGGGTACGCGCTGTTCGGGGCCGAAGCGCGAGCCTTGTTGACGGAGTGGGCCGCCGCCTGCCGTTCATGATCTTTAGTCCATGACGGGAAAGAACTACACAGCCATCACTTTCCGGGCCAATGATTTCCCCCATGACAGCGACCGAGCGAAACGAAGAGCGGGTGCGCCACGGCGTAGGTCGGGGGCTGGGACGTCCGTCGCCGGTGGGGTCGGCTGATGTCCGGCTCAGGGCGGTGGGTGCTGTGCCGCTTCGGCCGGTACGCGGGTCCGCGCTACCTGGCGACGATCCTCGGCGGAGTGGCCCTGGTTCTCGCCGGGACCCTGGCTCTTCGGTAACTGCATTGGCCGCTGTCACTGATGCTTCCCGCCGGATTCCTGGTGGGAGTTCCCAAGAAGAGAGGTAGTCCGATGGTGGAAGAGAACACCACTTCGGTGGCCCCCGAGGGGGGTGGCCTGCTCGTCGCGAAGCGGAAGATCGTGGCCGCGCGCACCCGCGCCGAGCAGGAGTCCGACGTCAGCAGTGGCCGTTCCGACGGCAACGACTGACGGGAGCGCCCACGTTGCTTGACGCAGCCTCGTGGGCGGGGCGTCTGGGCGGGGACACGTTCCTCGCCCAGACGTACCACCGCTCCTACGCGCACATCCCCGGCACCGCCGACACGGCGGGCCTGTTCTCCTGGGACGACCTGAACCGGATCATCGCCACGCAACGGCTGGAGCCGCCCCGGCTGCGCCTGTCGGTCGACGGCGAAACGGTCCCGCTCCACCGCTATGCGATCCCGACCACGAACCGCCGCGCGGTCACCTGGTCACGCATCCAGCCGTCTGACTTCCACGCCCGACTCAAGGACGGGGCATCACTGGTCCTCGACGCGGTGGAGAAGATCCACCCCACCGTGGAGGCAGCTGCGGAGGGACTGGAACGCTTCCTCGGGACTTCCGTACAGGCCAACGTGTACGCCTCGTGGACCGAGCGGGAAGGCTTCGGCCGGCACTGGGACGACCATGACGTGATCGTGGTCCAACTGCACGGATCGAAGCGGTGGCGCCTGTGGGGGATGACCCGTGAAGCGCCTACCTTCCGGGACGTGGACTCGCCGGACGAGCCGGAGGGCGACCCGATCGCGGACCTGGTTCTGTCCCCGGGTGATGTGCTCTACCTGCCGCGCGGCTGGTGGCACGCGGTCACCGCTGACCAAGGGACAGAATCCCTGCACCTGACGTTCGGAATGGTGCCGCACACGGGCGCTGATCTGATGCTGTGGGTCGTCGACCAGCTCCGGTCGTCCCTCGCACTGCGCAGGGACATACCGCGTTTCGACTCGCGGGCGGAACAGTCGGACTTCATCGACGCTGTACGCGGTGGGGTGGCCGACATGATGGCGGACCCTCGCCTCGTGGAGCGGTGGGCGGAGTCGATCGACACGACCGACCCGGGCCACGCGATTCCGTCCCTGCCGTACGTTGACGGACTCCCGGCACGGGGCGAGATCACCGTCAAGCTCACTACTCCGAGGGGCCGCCTGACGGCGAACCCGACACAGGGCACGGTCACCTTCTCGGCGGCCGGTACCGCTTGGGACTTCACGGAGTCCGCCGCGCCTGCGCTGGGCACGCTGCTGACCAACCGGCCGACCACGCTGGGCGAGATGGCCGACTCCGCTGGACTGGAGGTCAAGGAGGTGGCCGAACTGGTCTCGGTCCTCATCGACGGCCATGCCGTCGCAGTCGTGGGTACGGCGCTGTGACCGCCGCACTCTGCCTGGGGACATACCGCGTGCGTGCCGTCAGTCAGGCGGCACGCACCGCCCTGGCAGCCGGTAGCCCCTGGGTGGACACGGCACCCAACTACGGTCGTGGTCAGGCGCATGAGGAGCTGCGCCCGGCACTCGGGGACTACCCCACCGTTCGGGTAGCTACGAAGACGGGGTTCTTCACCGAGGAACAGGGCCGCAGCGCCCTAGCTGAGGGCGTACTCACCCGGGAAGGGAAAACCGGCAGGCACAGCCTTGAACGGGGCTTCGTCCGTTGGCAGACGGAGCACTCGTTGGCCGCGCTCGGGCGGGTGGACCTGGTGTTCGTGCACAACCCCGAGCACCTCGGGCACGGCTTTGACCGTGCCACTCTGCACGAGCATGTACGGGAAGCCTTCACGGCACTGGAAGAGTTCGCCCATGCGGGCAGGATCGCCGGGTACGGCGTCGCAACCTGGTCGGGCCTGACCTCCGGAGCGTTCAGCGTTCCCGAGCTGCTTGCGCTCGCCCGGCAGGCGGCGGGTTCCGCCGAGCACCACCTCACAGGCTTGCAGATGCCCGTCAGCCTGATCATGGATGCCCCGATCACACAGGCCCTGAACGGCGGCGGACCACTGGCGCAGGCGAAGGACGCCGGGCTGATCACGTTCGGCTCCGCGCCCCTGCACGGGGGCGAACTCCTCGATGCCATGACACCCGAGCTGATGAACCTCATCCGCCCCGGCCTGTCGGCCGCTGCCGCTGCCCTGCTGGCCGCTGGCTCATGCCCCTGCCTCGATGTCGTCTTCGCCTCCGCGAGCACCCGCGAGCACTGGGACGATGTGGCCAAGGCTCTGGCTACGCCGCTAACAGCCCAGGAACTCAGGAGGGTGACGGATGAACTCGCCTCTGAATAAGGAGGTGCAGGCCCTGATGGAGGCCGCCCACGACCGGGCGGCCAGGGCTCTGGGGCTGACGTGCTCGGGTCCGCCGGCGTGGGGCTTCCTCGGTGTCACTCTCGGACGCCGGGCAGGGGACCGGTGGCTACGGGTCAGCCGGACAGCGAAGCGCAACGCGGGCAGGAAGGAGGGGCAGGGCATCGTCGGCGCCTCGGAGCTGGTGCCTGACGGCGTCCCGCGTCCGCGCCTGCACGGGGTGCACGACTGGACTGACGGAGAGTGGGCCTTCGAGGCAGAAGTCCTGGACTACCTCACGCAACCCGTGGTGTCCCCGGACCGGGCCGACATCGACCACGACCCTGGGTTGCCTGACGAGTGGTGGGCGGACCTTCGCCAAGCCCTTGCCCTGCTCGCCGAAGCGGAGGGCGTGAAGACGACCGTCCGGGAGGGGTGGATCGAACGGGCCTTCCCCCAGTTCCTCGGCATTCCGGCCCCCGCCAAGGTGGAGCGGGTGACCGGTCACGGTGACTTGCACTGGGGCAACCTCACCGCCGCGCCCCTGTGCCTTCTGGACTGGGAGCGGTGGGGCTGGGTGCCGTTCGGTTACGACGCGGGACTCCTCCACGCCAATAGCCTCCTCGTTCCCGACGCAGCCGCCCGCATCCGCAAGGAGTTCGCGCCGGTCCTCGACACCCCGGCCGGTCGAATCGGGGAACTCGCGGCCCTGGCGGAGATGCTGCAAGCCGTAGCCCGTGGGTGGTACCCCGCTCTTGCGCCCCACCTGGTTGCCCGAGCGGAGGCACTCACGGGAGTGCGCCCGCCCGTTCCGGTGCGCTCCGAGGTGAGCGCCTGACCGCGTCACTGTGCGCCCGCCGTGTCCGAGAAGCAAGAAACCCCCGCAGTTCGGATGCGGGGGGTCTGCTAGGCCGCCCATTTGCGAGAGCAGTGCGCGGAACGGATTCTCTTCGAGCGGTTCGGGCCGCTCAGCCGCGGACACCGGCGGGCGACCCGACCGCTTCGGTTCCGCCGCAGGCTCCGGGGCCTGCTTCGGTTCCGGTCGGTAAGCGTCCAGACGCCATGCTCGCGCACCTCGCCGAACACCGCACCGCCTGGCAGCCGTAAAGGCGCGGAGCGACCACGGACCGGCGGCCGCGGCGTGCGCGGCGGACACGGTCAGGCGGCGGGCCGGCGTCCGATCGTCTCGGCCAGCCGGCGGGCCTCTTCGTGGGCGCGGGCCAAGGACGCCCGGTGGAGCGGGACGAGGTCGGACATCGCCGGCACGTCGGGCGCCATGGTCAGCTCGGGGGTCACCGAGGTCACGGTGAGCCCGAGAGTGTGGGACCACCCCAGGATGGTCTCCAGCGTGGGCAGCAGGTGGTCGCGGCCCTCGTTGGGGGTGCCGGGGCTGTAACCGCCGCCGCGGGCGGAGATCACGACGGCCGGGCGCCCCGCGGAGGGCGCGGTGCCGGTGAAGCCCAGGGTGCGGCCGATGACCATGATCTGGTCCAGCCACGCCTTGAACACCGACGGCATCGACAGGTTGTACAGGGGCACCGTGAACAAGTAAGCGCCGGCCCCGAGGAACTCCTCGATCAGCTCGTCCTGGAGCCGGGCGGCCGCCGCCTCTTCCGGGGTGTACCGCGCGGGGTCGGTCGTGCGGGCGGAGATGCCCTCCGCGGTGATGTGGGGTACCGGCGCGAGGGCGAGGTCGCGGTGCACCACCTCGCCCCGCCACGCGTCGCGGAAGGACCCGGCGACCTGGCGGGATACGGAGCCGGCGCCCAGGGACGAGGCGTCGATGTGCAGCAGATAGGACATGGCGGGGCCTCTCAGGTGGGTGGAAGCCGTGCGGACACGGCGGGATGGGCCGACGACGAGCGCGGCGCCACCCAATTCCTACAACTTGTGCGTAACGCCATGGTGGACCAGTATGGGAGGCCGTACAAAAGGAACACCGGTGTCCGTACCGGAGAGGAATGTGCGCCATGGAGGTCAGCGCCCAGACGGGTGGCGTCGCAGGCCGGGGGCCGTGCGCCGGCATCCCGGCCGAACAGATGGTCTTCATCCGGCAGTTGCTGGACCGGATCGGGGACAAGTGGAGCATGCTGGTGATCGCCGTCCTGGAGGCCGGCCCGCTGCGCTACACCGACCTGCAACGCGAGGTCCCCGGCATCTCCCAGCGCATGCTCACCCTCACCCTGCGCCAACTGGTGGAGGACGGGCTGGTGTCGAGAACCGCGTACGCCGAGGTGCCGCCGCGCGTCGAGTACGCCCTGACCCCGCTCAGCCGCAGCGTCCACGCGATCGTCACCTCGCTGATCGCCTGGGTCTCCGACCACCACGACGAGATCCGCGCCCACCGCGCCCGCACCCCCGCCACGCCCTGACCCCGCCCGACCCGAACGCGGCGCCCGCTTGCCCGCGCCTTTGAGCAACGGCCTTTCCGGCCCCGGCCCGGAAGCACGGCATTACGCTCACAAAGCCGCGCGAAGGGGTACGCGGCGCGCACCGAAGCGGCGGATACGGCGACGGGAAGCACCGCAGGTGACCGACGGAGACGGTGGGCGGCCGGAGTCGGGCCGCCCCCTTGCCGAGGCGGGGTTCGTGCCGGCCGACTGGGCTCCGGCGTTCGCCGCGGTGCCCCGTACCGCCTTCCTGCCCGGCCTGATGTGGCCGCACGACGCCGCGAGCGGCCGAGCGG
This sequence comes from Streptomyces sp. CA2R106, assembly GCF_037034245.1. Taxonomy (NCBI): domain Bacteria; kingdom Bacillati; phylum Actinomycetota; class Actinomycetes; order Kitasatosporales; family Streptomycetaceae; genus Streptomyces; species Streptomyces sp. CA2R106. Next base: position 137,605 of record NZ_JBAGKC010000009.1, on the reverse strand, counting down.
TCGCCGTCGACAGGGCGGTGGACCCGGAGGCCTGGCACCGGTACGCGGACGCCGACGTGCCGATCGTCACGCAGTGGGACGACGGAGCGCACACCGGAACGGCGCCGGGCACCGTCTTCACCTCCTCGTCGTCCATGCCGAGCGTGGTGGCCTCGATGCTCACGGACCTCGATGTACGGCCCGGCCGGCGGGTGCTGGAGATCGGCACGGGCACCGGGTGGAACGCCGCACTCCTGGCGCACCGGGCCGGCGCCGGAAACGTGGTGTCGGTGGAGGTGGACCCGGCCGTGGCCGAGTCGGCACGGCAGGCACTGCGGCGGGCCGGATACGGCGGGGTGCGGGTGGTCACGGGGGACGGTCTGCTCGGCCATCCGCCGGGCGCGCCCTACGACCGGGTGATCGCCACGTGCGGGGTGCGGTCCGGTCTGTTCACGTGGGTGCGGCAGACCGCCCCGGGCGGCGTGGTCGTCGCGCCCTGGGGCACGTACTACACGTATACCGAGGCGACGGCGCGGCTGGTGGTGGCCGGGGACGGCGGCAACGGGGGACGCGGAGAGGTCGACGACCACCGTCACGGAAGCGGAGTTCCTGACCGGCGACCTGGACGTGGCGGGGTTCGCGATCGGCTTGCGGGTGCCGCATTGCACGCATGTCCCCGACCGCAAGCAGGCAGGGCGCCGGCCCGTGTGGTTCTACGGCCTGACCGACAGGTCGTGGGCCGTGGTCGTCTTCCGCGACGGCCAGGACACCGCCACCGTCCACCAGTCCGGGAAGCGGCGGCTGTGGGACGAGGTGTCGGCGGCCTTCCGCTGGTGGCAGGACCAGGGGCGGCCCGGGTTCCGGCGCTTCGGGCTGACGGTCACGGCGGACCGCCAGGCGGTGTGGCTGGACGAGCCGTCGAACGTGGTCAGCCGGTGAGGGTGGTGGTGAGCAGAGTGCGGAGCCAGCGGTGGGCAGCGTCGCGGTCGTGGCGGGCGTGCCAGGCGAGGACGGCGGCCACCGGCGGGGTGGGGGCGGGCAGCGGGTAGGTGCGCAGGGCGGCGGGCAGCAGGCCCTCGGTGAGGGCGGCCGGGGCGACGGTGACCATCGGATGGGCGGCCACGGCGCCGAGGGCCAGCACCAGGGTGGGCACCGTGAACGCCACGTGGCGGCGCAGGCGCCGCTCGTCGAGGAGGTCGTCGATGCGGTCGCGGGTGCGGCCCCGGCGGGAGACGACGACGTGCGGCAGGGCCGCGAACCCGTCCCAGCCGGTCGGGTCGTACGGCAGGTCGCGGCGGCCCACGGCGGCCAGTTCGTCGGTGAACAGGGTGGTGCTGCGGATGTCGGCGTGGTCGGCCGCCCGGTCGCTGATCTGGAGGTCGACGCGGCCGCGGCGCAGTTCGTCCGCGGTGGTGGCGCCCTCCCCGAGCAGCCGCAGGCACACCCCGGGGGCGGTGCCGGCGAGGACGGGGGCCAGGCGCGGCAGCAGGGCGCCGGCGACGACGTCGTTGCACTGGAGGGTGAAGGTACGCTCCAGCGCGGCCGGGTCCACCTCGGCGTTCGGCGAGAGCACGGCCTGCGCCCGGGTGACGAGCTGGTGGACCTCCTCGCGGACCTGCTCGGCGTACGGGGTCGGCAGCATCTCGCGGCCGGAGCGGACCAGGATCTCGTCGCCGGTGGCCCGCCTGATCCGGCTGAGCGTGCGGCTCATGGCGGGCTGCGACAGGTGCAGCCGGTCGGCCGCGCCGCCCACGCTGCGTTCGTCGAGGAGGGCGTCCAGCGCGGTGAGCAGGTTCAGATCCATATGCATGGAGGTAATGCTATCGATCAGATCTATGCATTTGAGGTTATACAAGTGCGCTTGTTCACTGGGACCAGTCCCGAACGGGGCACGGGCGGACCGGAGAACGCGAACCGGTGACCGCGGACCGGAGAACGAGGAGGCAGTGATGCGTACAGTGATCGCCGGAGGCGGCCTGGTGGGACTCACCGCGGCGGCGTCCCTGCAGTCGATCGGCCACGAGGTCACAGTGCTGGAGCAGGCGCCGGAGATCCGGGCCGCGGGTGCGGGCATCGGGCTGTGGCCCAACGCGCTGCGGGAGTTCGACCACATCGGCGTCGGCGCCGACGTCCGCGACCTGGGCGCCTGGATCGACACCTGGTTCTTCGACCCGGCCGGCCGGCCCCAGCGCGCCGCCGGCTACGGCCCCGACGACCACCGGTTCCTGCTGGTGCCGCGGCCCGCGCTGAACCAACTGCTCGCCGACCGGATCGGCCTGGACCGTATCCGCCTCGGCGCGCGGGCCACCGGCTGCACCGAGACCGGCACCGAGGTCATCGTCCACCTCGCGGACGGCACGGACCTGCGGGCCGACCTGCTGATCGGCGCGGACGGCGTGCACTCCCGCATCCGCGCGAGCCTCGTGCCCGGCAGCGACGCCGTTCCGCACGAAGGGCACTACGCCTGGCGCGCGCTGGTGCCCGCGGGGGCCGAACGGCCCGAGGGCAGCGTCCTGACCATCGGCGCCGAGCGCACCCGCGGCGGCTACGCGCGGGTCTCCGCGGACCGGACCATGTGGATGGTCAACCAGTTCGACGCGGGGGAGCTGACCGGCACCAAGCGGGACCGCGCCCTCACCCGGGCCCGGCACCTCGCCGCGCAGGGCTGGCACGCCGACCTGCTGGAGATGATCGCCGCGACCCCCGAGGACGCCATCCTGGAGAACCTGATCACGCTGGTGCCCCCGCTGCCGCGCTGGACCGGCCGCCGCGTCGCCCTCGTCGGCGACGCCGCCCACGGGCTGTCCCCGCACATCGCCGCCGGCGGCACCCTCGGCGTCGAGGACATCGGTGTCCTCCGTACCCACCTCGCGAGCAGCCCCGACGCCGCCACCGCCTTCACCCGCTACGAGCGTGAGCGCCGGGCCCGCTTCGACCAGGTCCGCGCGCACTCCCGCGCCGTCGAACACGCCGACGGGGCAGCCGACTTCGCGGAGCGCTACGCGGCGTTCAGCCACTGGATGCTCGCCTCGTCCTGAGGCACGGCCCGCGTCCCGCCGCCGCCCCGTCCCGCCTGCGGCACCGTCGTGGCAGGGCGCCCAGGTCCCCCGCCCCTTCGGCTTCGGGGTGCGGGACAATGGGGGGTGTTGTCGAGACTGGTGGAGGTAGGGATGAGCCAGCCGCCGCAGGCGCGTCGGCCGGGCGGGGAGCGGCCGAAGAGGCCCGCGCCGCTGCTCTTCGAACCGGGGGCCGTGGTGGAGGAGGGGTCCGACCGCTTCTTCGACCTGGAGTCGATGGAGGACCCCCGCGATCTGCTGGTCCGCGCCACCGAACTGGCGGTGGCGTTCCGCGCCGCGGCCGAGCGGGCCACCGACTTCCAGGCGATGGCGGCCGCCCAACTCGCGGACCCGCGCCGCTTCGACCGGCTGACCCTGGCGACCCTGGCCGAGCAGGCGGGGTGGACCGAGGACTACGCCCGGAAGATGGTCGAGCACGGCGAGAGCCTGATCAAGGGCGGCGGCCTCACCCCGTAGCCGGGGCACCGTATCCCCAGTACTCTCCTGGCCCGGGGCACGGTACCCGCCACCCGTCACCGCTGTCCCGCGTTCCCCTGATTCCGCCGGGGTGCGGGCGTGACGTCGGTAGATGTGGAGACATGGACGAGATCCAGCGTCAGCAGCACACCTCCTACGTCACCTCGGCGGGCGCCGCATGGCTCGCCTCCGCCAGCGCCTTCCCGCGCAGCGTGCAGGCGCTGTGGGCGGCCCGCCCGGCCGCGCCGAGCGTCCTGCCCTGCGGCACCGTCTTCGACGTGGTCAACCTCCCCCTGCTCTTCGGGCGGCAGGTGCTGGAGCAGCTGTGGGCGGCCGGGCCCGGCTCCGGCCCCGCGGCCGTGCACCGCGGCCGGGTGCTGGTGCTGGCCGCGCCGGGCACCGCCCACCGGCTGCCCTCGCTGCTGGCGTGGGAGGAGTGGGGCCGCCGGGTGCCGCCGCTGCTCTGCCACGGCCGCGGCGACGCGGTGACGGTGCCGCCGCTGTACGACAGCCCGCCCGCCGGACGTGCGCCGCGCCCCGGGGACAGCCGCTCCCGCTGGGTGGTCGCGCCCGACACCCGCAAGCCCTGGCTGCCCGGCGCCGACGTGCTGCTGTGGGCCTGCGTACGGGCGGTCCGGCGGGCGCCGGCCATCGATTTCACACCCTGCTCAGCCGGGTGCTAATGTCTTCCACGTCAGCAGGCGCCGCTAGCTCAGTTGGTTAGAGCAGCTGACTCTTAATCAGCGGGTCCGGGGTTCGAGTCCCTGGCGGCGCACCTGAGAGGCGAAGGCCCTCCGCAGAAGCGGGGGGCCTTCGCCGTTCCGGTGCGCCCGCGCCCGCCCCGCACGCGCAGCGCGGGGACCTCACACACGGCGAACCCCCCGCGGGGTAGCGTTCCTACGGCGGCCCGATCCGCCGGCCGGTTCGTACTCTTGGAGGCTTTCACCATGGCAACCACTCGTACCGCGACCACCCAGTGGAAGGGCCCGCTCATGGGCGGCGCCGGGACGGTCTCGCTGGACACCTCGGGCGTGGGCACGTACGAGGTGTCGTGGCCGTCGCGCGCCGAGGCCGCGAACGGCAAGACCAGCCCCGAGGAGCTGATCGCCGCCGCCCACTCGTCCTGCTACTCGATGGCGCTCTCGCACGGCCTGGCCGGCGCGGGCACCCCGCCGGAGACCGTGCAGACCGTGGCGAACGTCACCTTCCAGCCGGGTGAGGGCATCACCGGGATCACCCTGGCGGTCAAGGCGCGGGTGCCGGGCCTGACCGCCGAGGCGTTCGAGGCCGCCGCGCAGGACGCGAAGGCGAACTGCCCGGTCAGCAAGGCGCTCGCGGGTGTGGACATCACCCTCGAGGCCGAGCTGCTGGCCTGATCCCCGCGCCGTGGCACGAGCCCGGTCGGCCCCGCCGGCCGGCCGGGTTCAGCGGCGGGTGACCCGCACCCGCCAGTCGCCGGCCGCGTCCGGCGCCAGCACTTTGAAGCCGAAGCCGTCCGCCCGGTCGGTCCACCCCTCTCCGGGGCCGAAGGGCGCGTCGTTGAGCGAGTTGAAGGACGCGCTGCTGTAGGTGCAGGCGGCGGTGCGGGGATGGGCGTCCTCCACGGTGACCGGGCCCTTCCCCGAGTCGACGTCGGTGCGCACCCGGTAGGCGAGTATCCCCTTGCGGCAGGCGTCCTTGTCGTCGCCCAGCGGTTCGCGCAGCTCCAGGACATAGGCGGTGGTGTCGCCGAAGGGCACGATCACCGCCTTGCCGCCGCCGGGCACCTCGATCGGCCGCAGCGTGTAGGTGCGGGTGCCGGCGGTGGTGACGCAGTCGATCTGCTGGTCGTCGATCCAGCCGAGCTTCCACTTGTGCCAGGCGAGCAGGTCGCCTTGCAGCCCCCAGTCCAGCGACATGCTGTCCCACTGGCCGGCGAGGCGGTCGGTGCGCTGGAAGTCGTCGACGGCGTACAGGTCGGGCAGGCCCAGCGCGTGGCCGTTCTCGTGGGCCAGCACCCGGAAGCCGGACTGGTCGTGGCCGTAGATGAGCGAGACCTTGTCCAGGCGGGTGCCGTCGCCGGTGGTGGCGGCCGAGGCGCCGGTCCACGTCACGGAGAGCACCGCCTGGTCGGCGGGCGGGCCGGCGTCGGGGGTGACGAGGATGTTGACGATGTCGTAGCCGCGGAAGTCGACGCTCGGGCCGGCGGCCTTGACGAGGTCCCGCATCATCGCGGTGTGCTGGTCCCAGCCGTAGCCGCGGCCGATCCCGTAGGCGGAGAACGGCCGCGGCATGCGTATCCAGCGCAGCACGGGCGTGGACTCGTAGTCGAGCCGGCCGTAGGAGGCGGCGGCGTACCACTGCTTGACCGCGGGGAAGAACTCGCCGTAGCGCTCGCGGGCGCTGTAGGGGGCCTTGGCGTCGGGAAAGTCGATCAGCAGGGTGAGCGCGCGGACCTTGCCGGTGGAGGGCGCGAACTCCTCGTCGCTGCCGTGGTACGGGTGCGGCGGGAAGCCCTCGGACATCGCGACGCCGGGCTGGGCGCGCAGCGCGCAGGGGCGGGAGGCGGGCGGTGCGGCGTTGGAGCCGGCCGGCCGGGGTTCGGCGACGATCGCGGAGCCGACGGCGAGCAGCCCGCAGAACGCGAGGGCGGCGGCGCGTATGCCGGGGCGCCGGCGCAGGCGGCGGAGGTCCACCCGTCAGCCCGCCGTGCCGGTGCTGTCCGTGCCGGTGCCGCCCGTGCCCGGGCCGGAGGCGGTGCCGCCGGTGCCTGCGGTGCCGCCGTCGACGGGCCGGTCCAGGGTGCCGGCGGCCGCCTCGGTGACCCGCACCGACCAGGTGCCGTCGCCCAGGTGCCCGAGCACGGTGACCTCGGTGCTGTGGTCGGGCGTGGTGTACGACTCGCCGACGCCCAGCGGCGCGTCGGCCAGCGGCGGGTAGACGGAGGTGGCCGGGCAGGCGGAGCGCCCCGGGTGGCCGTCGACCACGTCGATCGGCCCGGCGCCGGACTCGCGGTCGGAGCGGACGTCGTAGAGCAGGACGCCCTCGCTGCACGCGATGCGGTCGTTGCCGGTGCGGGTGCGGGCCTCCATGGCCAGCGCGGTGTCCTCGCCGGTGCGCAGCACCAGCAGCTTGGTGCCGCCGGGGGTCTCGTCGGGGCTGAGGTCGTGGTAGGTGGTGCCGACGCCGGTGACGCAGCCGACCTGGTCCGGGCGCAGCCAGCCCAGCCGCCACTTGTGCCAGGCGAAGGGGTCGGGGGCCAGGCCGAACTGGCTGCCCATCAGGTCCCAGTCGCCGACGTGGGTGTCCCAGTCGGCGTCGCTGCCGGGCGGCGGCTGGTAGTAGAGGTCGGGCAGGTCGAAGATGTGGCCGGTCTCGTGGGCGAGCACGTTGCGGTCCGGCGGGTGGTGCTCGAAGACGGTGACCATGTGGCGGATCGGGTTGCCGTCCACGGTGATCGGGGCGGCGAGGTTGACGACCTTGGTGGCGTCGGAGTCCACGCCGGGCGCGTCGGGGTCGGCGACGAGGTAGACCACGTCGTATCCGGCGAAGTCCACCGTCGGGTCGGCGGTGGCGATCGCGTCGCGCAGGTAGGCGTCCCGGTCGGCGGCGTCCCAGTTCCGGCTGATCAGGTAGTCCGTCGCGGGGCGGGGCATCCGCAGCCAGCGGGTGTCGGCGTGCAGGTGCAGCCGGAACTGCCCGTAGGAGGCGTTCTCCCAGAACCGGCTGGTGGCCGGGTAGTGGTCGGCGGCGACCTGGGCGGGGGTGAGCTGCGGAGGGGCGCCGGGGAAGGACAGGAAGACCATCAGCGCCTTGACGTCGCCGTCGGGCCGGGCGTAGTCGCCGTCCCAGCTGTCGACGCCCTCGGAGTGGTGCACGGCGGTGCGCGGCAGCAGGCACGCGGTGCCCTCGGCGGCGCCCGCGGCCGGTCCGGTCATCAGGGTCCAGGCCACCAGCGCGGCGAACCCGGCGAGCGCGGCGAGCAACGCGCGCAGCACCCGCGGGCGGCGGCCGGCGCCCGTCGCGGGGGGACCGTCCGCCGGGTTGCCTGACGCGAGGTCTGACCGCCGCACAAGGACCTCCGGGAGGTTCGGGTTCCGGTCCGGGACTTTCCCCACATTGCTATGGATTGCGGCGGTATGTCGGCTTCGGCTGCTCCGTGCGGGTTGCCGCCGGAACGGTGCCGCGGCGGGCGTCGACCGGGGTGGGCATACCGACGTACGGGCGTGCGGGGCGCGGGAGGTGGAAGAGGCGCAGAAACGTACGACCGGCGCGCCGGTACGGGTGGGCGCGGGCGCCGGCGCGGGTCGGTCGCCACCCCTGCGGGTGACTACCCTGCGTCGTGGTGTGCGGGGGGCGTTCAGGTGATCGAGCGGGACCGGCGGTAACGGCCCGCCTGGGTGGGACCCCCGCGACACATCGCCGGTGCGACGCTGGATCGCCCGCTCCGCCTGCCCATATGATCGCGACTGACGACAGTGCGAACAGGGAGCAGTCCATGGGCGGACCCTCGGGCGGCCCCGGCGTCGAGCCCGACAGCACAGCAGCCACCATCACCCGCTGTGACCGGTCGCGCAGGTCCTCGTACGCCGCGGAGCCAGGTGACTTTCGGGCCGCTTTCGCGGCCGCCCGCTCGGCGCTGGCGCTGCTCGGCCCCGACGGCGGCGTGCTGGCGGCGAACGCGGCGCTGGCCCGGCTGCTGGGAATGCCGCGGGAGCGGATGCTGGCGGCCGACGCCCGGACTCTGCTCGGCCTGGCCGGCGACCCGCACGTCTCCACCGCCTTCGACGACGTCCTGGCCGGCCGGCGGCGCCGGCTGCGCTGCACCCGCCGGCTGACCCGGTCCGACGGCGGCGACCTGCGCGCGGAGCTGGCGCTGTGCCGCACCGAGGGCCGGACGCTGCTGCTGAGCGTCGAGGACGTCAGCGAACGCGAGTCGCTGCGGCGGCAGTTGCGGCACCTGCGGATGCACGACCCGGTGACGCGGCTGCCCAACCGGGCGCTGTTCTTCGAGCGGCTCGCGGACGCCTGCGCCCGCGCCCCCGAGCGCGGCACCGGCCGGATCGGGGTGTGCTACCTCGACCTCGACGGATTCAAGGCGATCAACGACACGTTGGGGCACCGGGTCGGCGACGAACTGCTGGCCGCCGTCGCCGACCGGCTGCTGACCTGCGCCGGTCCTGGCGGCCACCTCGCGGCCCGGCTGGGCGGCGACGAGTTCGCGCTGCTGCTGCGGGACTCCACCGGCACCGGGCAGGCCACCGCGCTCGCCGAGGCCGTACTGGAGGCGTTCCGGCAGCCGTTCGACGTCGCCGGGCACCGCCTGGCGGTCTCCGCGAGCATCGGCGTGGTCGAACGCGAGGCCCACGGCACCACGCCCACCGGCCTGATGCAGGCCGCCGACACCACGCTGTACTGGGCGAAGGACGACGGGAAGGGCCGCTGGACGCTCTTCGACCCGGAGCGCAACGAGCACCGGATGACCCGCCAGTCCCTGTCCAGCACCCTGCGGCAGGCCGTGGAGCGCGGCGAGTTCGTGCTGGAGTACCAGCCGCTGGTCGCGCTCGGCAGCGGCGAGGTGCGCGGGGTGGAGGCCCTGGTGCGCTGGGAGCACCCGCGGTTCGGGCGGCTCGCGCCCGGCCGCTTCATCGGCCTGGCCGAGGAGGACGGCTCCATCGTGCAGTTGGGGCGCTGGGTGCTCGCCGAGTCCTGCCGGCAGGCCGCCGCGTGGCGGCGGGAGCGGCCCGGCACTCCCCTGGTGGTCAGCGTCAATGTCGCGGTGCGCCAGGTGTGGGACTCCGACCTGGTCGCCGACGTCGCGGCGATCCTGCGCGAGACCGGGCTGCCCGCGCGGCTGCTCCAACTCGAACTGACCGAGTCCGCGGTGATGGGCAGCGCCGGCCGCCCGCTCCAGGCGCTGCACGCGCTGCACGAGATGGGGGTGCGGATCGCCATCGACGACTTCGGCACCGGCTACTCCAACCTCGCCTACATGAGCCGGCTGCCGGTCTCCACCCTCAAGCTCGACGGCTCCTTCGTGCAGGGCTTCCGCTCGGCCGAACACCCCAACCCCGCCGACGAGACGATCGTGGAGGCGCTGGTGGACCTCGCGCACCGGCTGGGGCTGACCGTCACCGCGGAGTGCGTGGAGAACGCCGAACAGGCCGAGCGGCTGCGCCGGATCGGCTGCGACACCGGCCAGGGCTGGCACTACTCCCGCCCGGTGGCCGCCGCCGCCATCTCCGAACTGCTGGCGCGGACCCCGCCGCGCTGACCGGCGCCCGCGTGGTCCGGGCGCCCCGCGCGCCCCGGCGCCGGGCCCGCGTAGGCGGTGGGCGGGCGGCCCAGCAGCCGGCCGAACGCGGCGGTGTACGCGGCGGGGTTGTCGTAGCCGAGCAGCGCCGCGACCTGTGTGACCGGGGTGCCCGCGGCCAGGTGCGGCAGCGAGTGCAGGATGCAGGCGCGCTGCCGCCACTGCGAGAAGCTCAGGCCGGTGCCGCGGCGGAACAGCCGCGCCAGGGTGCGTTCGCTCACGTTGAGCACGGCGCACCAGCGGGCCGGCGGGTCGTGGATGTCCGGGTGCCGCCAGAACGCCTCGCACAGGTCGCGCAGCCGGGGGTCGGCCGGCAGCGGCACGTCCAGCGGCAGCGGGGCGAGGTCCTTCAGCTCGTGCAGGATCAGGGCGACCACGGCCGCGTCCCGGCTGTGCTCGGGATAGCGCGGCTCCATGTCGACGGCCGCCAGCAGCAGCGCGCGCAGCAGCGGGGAGACGTCCACGGCCCGGCAGCGGTCGGGGAACCAGGGCACCGCGGCCGGTTCGACGTACAGGCTGCGGGTGCTGACGCCGGTCATCGCGACCTGGTGCCGGGTGCGCGGCGGGATGAGCACGGCCCGGGCGGTGGGCACGGTCCAGCGGCCGTCCGCGGCCTCGACCCGCATCACGCCGGTGGCCGCGTAGAGCACCTGGGCGCGGCGGTGCTCGTGCCAGGCGAGCAGGTGCTCGCGCGGGTAGTCGGTGCCGATGGCCAGCACCGCGCGGTCGAGGCTGTCCACCTCGGCGAGCGGGACGTTGCGCATGCGCACGAGGCTACGCGCGATCACCCGCGCTGTCTGCTGCGCGTAGGAAGGTGGCCGAGCATCGATTGCCCGCCATCGGGGCCGCTGCCTAGCGTCGTGGGTGTGCTGATCTCGTTCCTCACGCTGGTGGGCTTCGGCTGCCTGACCGGCGTCACCACGGTGTTCTTCGGCTTCGGCGGCGGCTTCGTCACGGTGCCCGTCGTCTACGGCGTGCTGACCGTGGCCGCGCGCCCGGCGGCGGGCGGCGCCGACGCCATGCACGTCGCCGTCGCGACCTCGGCGGCCGTGATGGCCGTCAACGCCTCCGCGGCGGCGCTCGCCCAGTGGCGCGCGGACCGGCTGCGCACGGAGTACGTCTGGCCGCTGGCCGGCTACATCGCGCTCGGCGCCGCCGCCGGGTCGCTGGCCGCGACCCTGGTCGGCGGCACCGTGCTGCGGCTGCTGTTCGCCGCCTACCTGCTGGTGACGATCGCCGACAGCCTGCTGCGCAAGGGCTTCCTCGCCGCGGTGGCCCGGGAGCGGCCGCGGCCGCTGGGCCGCTCCACCGTCACCTTCGGCGGGGTCGGGATCGGGCTGGTGGCCGCGGGCCTCGGGGTGGGCGGCAGCGTCATGACGGTGCCGCTGCTGCGGCGGCGCGGGCTGCCGATGGCCGAGGCGACCGCGACGGCCAACCCGCTCAGCGTCCCCGTCGCGCTGACCGGCACCCTGGTCTACGCCCTCGCCCCCGCGGTGACCGCGGCCGGCGGCGCCGGTCGGCTCGGCTACGTCGACCCCGCGGCGGGCGCCGCCCTGCTGGCCGGTTCGCTGCCGGTGATCGCGCTGCTGCGGCGTACCGCCGGCCGGGTCCCGGACCGGGTCCACTCGGCGGCGTACGTGGGGCTGCTGCTGGTTGTCCTGGTGGTGATGACGGCCACGGGGGCGTGAAGGCGCGCGAGGGAAGGGCCCGCGTCCTCGGGGGGAGTAAGGACGCGGGCCCTTGGGCGGGGCGGGAGCGTGGGGGCAGCCCGCCCCGCGGGCAAAGAGGCGGTTCAGCAGGCGCCGAGGTCGCTCCAGACGCCCCACTCGCCGGTGGTGCCGGGCTCCTCGTTGGTGGTCCACCACTTGGCCTGCCAGTTGTGGCCCTTCCAGGAGACCTGGTTGCCGCCGACGTAAACGGCGCTGGAGCTCCAGGAGGCCAGGGTGCAGGTGCCGCCGGTGCCGCCGGTGGTGGTCCCGCCGGTGGTGGTGGTCCCGCCGTCCGTGGTGCCGGACGTGGTGCCCGAGGTCGTGCCGGACGTGGTGCCGGAGGTGGTCCCGCCGTCCGTGGTGCCGGAGGTGGTGCCCGACGTGGTCCCGGACGTGGTGCCGCCGGTCGTGCTGCCGCTGGTGGTACCGCTGCTGGTGCCGCCGGTCGTGGAGCTGCCGGAGCAGTCGGTGGCCGAGCCGTTCGTCGCGGTGACGATCTTGTTGAAGAGCGTCGCGGAGGCGTCCAGGTCGAGCAGCGAGTACATCATCGACCCGCCGAGGCCGTTGCAGTGCGCATAGTTGGCCTTGGCGGTGATGGACTGGTCGCTCAGGCCGGTCCAGAAGGTGGACCCGTCGTAGAAGTACGCGGACTGCGACTTGGCGTCGTAGAAGGTGTCGGCGGAGTTGTCGACGACCCCGCTCAGCTCCTTGTAGTAGGCGATCCCGGCCGTCGCGCTGATCCCGCGCGCCGCGGAGGGGCCGGTCGCGGACTGGTAGAGGCCGTGGTTGCTGCCGGCCGCGACCCCGGTCCAGCCGCGGTAGTACAGCGGGTAGCCCATGGTGATCTTGGCCGCCGGCATGCCGCCCGGGATGCCGTACGCCGCGTCGCCCTGGGTCCACGCCTTGAGCGCGTTGTCGGTGCTGTACTTCTCGGTGCCCGGGGCGACCGCGGTGGACGGGTCGTCCGGCGACTCGTAGAGCGGGTCCTGCTCGTTGGTCGGGCCGGTGGCCTCGAAGCCGCCGTGCATGTCGTACGTCATGACGTTCGCGTAGTCGAGGTACTGGCCGATCTTGTCGGTCTCGATGTTCGCGATCTTGTCCTGGCCCGACGGCAGGGCCGCGGTCAGCAGCAGGTGCTTGCCGCCGTTGGCGGTGCCGTACGCGTCCAGCTCGCTGCGGAACTCCGCGAGCAGCTTGGTGTAGTTGGCCTTGTCGTCGGCGCTGTAGTGGTTGCCGACATGGCCGTTCGCCGAGCCCGGGTACTCCCAGTCGATGTCGAAGCCGTCGAAGATGCCGGCCGCGCTGCCGTCGCCGCCGTAGCCGCCCTGCACGGGCAGGTTGCCCTTGATGAACATGTCGATGCAGGAGCTGACCAGCTTCTTGCGGCTGGCGTCGGTCGCCGCGGCGTCGGAGAAGTACTTGGAGTAGGTCCAACCGCCCAGCGAGACCAGGATCTTCAGGTTCGGGTACTTCGCCTTCAGCTCCTTGAGCTGGTTGAAGTTGCCCACGATCGGCTGGTTGTAGACGTCGGCGGTGCCGTTGACGCTGATGTCCGAGCCGAACGACTTCTGGTAGTCGGCGAACGCGTCGCCCGCGCCGTCGCCCGCGTTCGGGTCCGACTCGTTCGTGGAGTCCGACGCCTTGGTCGCCTCGAAGCAGGTGAGGTTGGTCGGGTCGATGTTCTCGAACGAGTAGTTGAGGATGTCGAGCTTGCCGGCGATGCCCTCGGTGTCCAGGTTCTTCGGGTAGAAGGCGTTGCCGTAGACGCTCCACTGGTCGTAGTAGGCGATCTTGGCCCCGCCGCTGCTCGCGGCGGCGGCCGCGGGCTGGGCCGCGGCGGCCTTCGCCGCGGCGTGGGCGGAGTCCGCCTGCGCGGTGCCGACCCCGCCGACCAGGGCGGCGAACAGGCCCAGTCCGACGGCGGCGCTGGTGGCCGCGGCCACGAACGCTCTCTTCCTTGACCTTGAGTGCACAAGGACCTCCGGGGGGAGAGGGAGGAACAACAAGGGGCGTCCAGAATGGTTAACCCTTGGTCAAGTGCACGTCAATGGTCTGAACCAGAGTTGGACTAGACCAATCGGACGGTGCCGGGGCGCGGCGCGGCACCCCGCCGACATGGCGCCGACGTGCGGCGACAGCCGTGACGAGGGCTTTAAGTCGTACTTAAGTCGGCGTTCGGCGCCCGCCGGCCGCCGCGTACCGAACGGACCACCGACCGGCCGGTAACCCTCCCTTAACCGCCGCCGGCGCACGACGAAGCCGCCGCCGGCCCCTTCGGCCGACGGCGGCTCACCTGCCAGAGCCGCGCCCGCTCAGGCGGACGCGGCGATGTCCTTCGGGAAGTCGTACGCGTCCGCGATCAGTTCGTACGACCGCAGCCGGGCGGACGGGGTGTGCGCGTTCGCGGTGATCACCAGCTCGTCGGCGCCGGTGCGCCCCGCCAGTTCGTCGAGCCCGGCCTTCACCGCCGCCGGGTCGCCGTAGATCACGTTGCCGAGCCAGGAGTCGACGAAGTCCCGCTCGATCGGGCTGAACTCGTACGCCGCCGCCTCCTCGGGCGTCGGGACCAGACCGGGGCGGCCGGTGCGCAGCCGGAGCATGCTCAGCGCCCCGGACAGCACCTGGCGGCGGGCCTCCTCCGGGTCCTCGGCGGCCAGCGCGGCCACGCCGATCGAGGCGTACGGCCGGTCGAGGACCTCCGAGGGGCGGAACGACTCGCGGTACAGCGCCAGCGCGGGCAGCGTGTTGGCCGCGGAGAAGTGGTGCGCGAAGGAGAACGGCAGCCCGAGCGCACCGGCCAGCTGCGCGCTGAAGCCGGAGGACCCCAGCAGCCACACGCTCGGCCGGGCCGGGGACTGCACCCCGCCGGCCGCCGTGCCCTGGACCGGGCCGGGGATGGCGTGGATGCGCGCGAAGCGGTGGCCGTCGGGGAAGGAGTCGTCCAGGAACCGGGTCAACTCCGCCAGCTGGCGCGGGAAGTCGTCGGCGCCCTCGTGCAGGGACTCGGTGCGGCGCAGCGCGGCGGCCGTCGCGCCGTCGGTCCCCGGGGCGCGGCCGAGGCCGAGGTCGACGCGGCCGGGGGCGAGCGCTTCGAGGGTGCCGAACTGCTCGGCGATCACCAGCGGTGCGTGGTTGGGCAGCATGACGCCGCCCGAGCCGAGCCGCAGCGTGCGGGTGTGGGCGGCGAGGTGGGCGAGGATCACCGCGGGCGAGGAGCTGGCGACGCCCGGCATCGAGTGGTGCTCGGCGACCCACATCCGGTGATAGCCGCGGGTCTCGGCGACCCGGGCGATCTCCACGCTGGTGCGCAGCGCGTCCCCGGCGGTGTAGCCGCTGCCGACGGTGGCCAGGTCGAGCACCGACAGGGGCACCGGAGCGCTCCCGCGGACCGTCCCCCGGATACCGTGTCCCGGGTCGGGCAGGCTTGCGTCGGCCACGGTGGGCGCCTCCTTGTGCTGCGCGAGTGGATGAAGTGCGGGTGCGGACGCGTGTCATCGTCCGCCCAGTGCAACCGGGGCGCGCGGCCGCCTTATTCCCGCTTCCGCGCGCTCCCATCGGACCGGCGCGAATCAGCACTTGCAGATCAGCCCGAAGAGGGCAATGACCATGTCATATGCCACCGTGCCCTCTTCCTGGGTATACGTACGCGAGCGGTTCGAATCGCTTTCAACCGCCTCTGCCGGAAAGGGCATTGGCGCTATCGTGGAGTTCCGGTCCCGCCGCGGGTCAGCCCTGATACTGACCCACGACCAGCGGTCGGACCACACACGCAGACGGTCTTACCTTGCAGGGGGTCACCGTGGCGCTGGAACACCGACAGGTCGGGCCGGGGGTGCAAGCGGTCCAGTACGCGCTGCGCGTGCTCGAATCCGTCACCACGCACAGCAGCGGCATCACCGCCGAGCAGCTCGCCCGCGACATCGGCGTGCCGCTGAGCTACCTCAACCAGTTGCTCGCCATGCTGCGCAGGGAACGCTACCTCGGATTCGTACCCGGCGGCGGCTACGTCATCGGAGAGTCGCTGGTGCTGCTCGGCGCCGCCAAGCGCGATGCCGCGCTCGCCGAGAAGCTCCGGGTGATCCTGACCGAGCTGCGGGACGAGGTCGGCGCCGCCGTCTACTTCAGCCGGTACGACGACGGCGAGGTGCGGATCATCGACTTCGCCGACGGCCCGAACGCGCCGAAGGTCAACGAGTGGGTGGACTTCCGCTCCGCCGCCCACGCCAGCGCGGTCGGCAAGTGCCTGCTGGCGCAGCTCGACCACAACGGCCGCCGCAAGCACCTGTCCCGGCACCGCCCGGCCCGGCTCACCTCCCGCACCGTGATCGACGACCGGGTGCTGCTGACCAAGCTGGAGCGGCAGCCGGCCAGCATCCCCACGCTCGACCTCCAGGAGTACGCGGTCGGCACCGTCTGCGCGGCGATCCCGGTCACCATCGGCAGCACCGTCGCGTGCCTGGCGCTGTCCATGCCGTACGCCCAGGCGCACCGGCTGCGGCCGGCCGTGGACACCCTGCACGAACGGGCCGCTCCGGTGCTGCTGAGCATGAGCATCTGATTTTCGCCGCACGGCGGCCATGCGGTATGGTTTTCCACGTCAGCAGGCGCCGCTAGCTCAGTTGGTTAGAGCAGCTGACTCTTAATCAGCGGGTCCGGGGTTCGAGTCCCTGGCGGCGCACATGACGTAAGGGTTCGGGCCTTGACCGGTCGGTTTCGACGGTCAGGGCCCGGACCCTTTCCGCGTGGCCCGGGCGGATCGGGACCGGCGCGCGGATCGGTCCCGGACGCGGGTCAGGACGGGCGCGGGTCAGGACCAGTGCGCGGGGCGGCCCAGGTCCGCGGCGATCCGGGTGCGGGCGTCGCCGCGCGCCGCGCTCACCTGGGACCGGGTGAGGAAGAGGGCGCCGGTCAGGTCGGCGCCGCGCAGGTCCGCGTCCCGCAGGTCAGCGCCGATCAGGTCGGCCAGCCGCAGGTCGGCGCCGCGCAGGTCGGCCGCGATCAGGCAGGCGCCGCGGAAGTCGGTGCCCCGCAGGTCCGCGCCGCGCAGCCGGGCGCCGAGCAGGTCCGCGCCGCGGCGGCCGGGCCGGCGCCGCCCGCCCGGGGTGGCGGCCCGCACCAGCTCGCTCGCCCGCAGCAGCAGCGGGTTGACCGCGGCGCGCTCGGCGTCGAGGTCGAGGCCGGCCAGGGCGTCCGGGGCGAGGGCGGTCAGCGCGCGGACCCGGGCGAGCTCGCGGTCCGCGGCCGGGTGGAGCGCGGCGGCGGCCGGGCGGGCGCGTACCTCGGTGAGGTAGGCGAGCAGTTCGTGCAGCTGGCGCATCCGCGGCAGCGCGGCGAACATCGCCCGGCCGCCGTCCTGCGCGCCGCGCCAGTCCCGGCCGCCGAAGGTCACCTGCGAGAGGTGCTGGCCCGCACCGAAGCAGTCGTAGACCGTGCAGCCGCGGTAGCCGGCGTCGCGCAGCCCGGCGTGGATACCGCAGCGGTGGTCGGCGGCGAGGTTGCGGCACGGATCGCCGGCGTCCTTGTCGTCGGCGAAGTCCGCGGAGCGAGTGAAGGCCAGGGCCACGCAGCACAGGCCGAAGCAGTTCGCGCAGTCCGCGCGCAGCAGGGGCGGCTCCCCGCCCGGCCGGGCCGCCGGGGCGTCCTCCGTCGTGGTCACGCGCGCCCCTTCGCAAGGTCCGTCTCCCCGGCCGGACCGACGCCCCGCCCGCGTCCATGGTGCCCTACGCGGCGGGCGGCCCCCGCCGCGAGCCCGGGCGGGATTCCCGGGGGGACGCGGAAACCGCGGAAACCGGGCCGCCGGGAGGCCTGCCGGGCCGGGCGCGCGGGGACAGCGCGCCGCCATCGGGTTGCACGCGTGCGTGAAGCTGGGGAACGTTGGATGTGTGCGCAGCGTTCCTGGCCACGGTGTGCCGGCCGCGGCCGGCCGGGTGCGTGGCGCGGGAGGCACGCGGCCGAGGCGACCGGGAAGGCCAGACAGGTACTCCACGTGAAGAACGCCTGGATGCGAGCCGTGCAGCGGCTGGAGACCGACTACCTCTCCCGCATGGGCATGTCGCTGCCGCTCCTCGCGCTGGCTCTGGTCACGCTGATCGACGTGTCCGCGGGCCGGGACCACTACCTGACCCCCGGCATCATCGTGGCGCCCCCGCTCGCCGCCATCACCGTGACGTGGAAGCGGACCCTGTTCATCTGCGTGCTCGGCGCCACCATCCAGGCCGCGCTGTCGCCCTACGACGGCATCACCCACATCCGCAACCACGACGTCCTGGTCGGCCAGCTCATCTCCTACTGCCTGGTCAGCCTCTTCAGCGTGTACATCGCGTGGCGGCGGGAGACCGGGGCGAAGGCGTTCAGCGCGATCACGTCCGTCGCCGAGGCGGCCCAGCACGCCCTGATGCGGCCGCCCGCGCCGCGCGTCGGCACGATCCGGCTCGCGGTGCGGTACGTCTCCGCCGCCGACGCCGCGCAGATCGGCGGGGACCTGTACGCCGTGCTCGACACCCCGCACGGTGTGCGGGCGATGATCGGCGACGTCCGCGGCAAGGGGCTGGCCGCCGTGCAGACCTCGGCGGTGGTGCTCGGCGCGTTCCGCGAGGCCGCGTACGACGAGGGCGGGCTCGACACGGTCGCCGCGCGGGTCGACACGAGTGTGGCGCGGCACGTGGACACCGGCGACTTCATCACGGCGCTCTTCGCCCAGTTCGACCGGCCGGACAGCGTGGAGCTGCTGCACTACGGCCATGTGGCGCCGCTGCGGGTCTCCCGTGACGGCAAGGTGGAGACCCTGGAGCCGGTCGACCCGTGGGTGCCGCTGGGGCTGGCCGGGATGGTCGGTGCCGGCTCGGGCGATCCGGCGCCGGGCCCCGGGTCGCTGCCGGTGGCGGTGCCCGAGTCCGCGCCCGCGGCCGCCGACGTCGCCCCGCCCGTCACCCGGGGGCCGGTGCCCTGGCGGGTGCCGCTGCTGCCCGGCGACATCCTGGTCCTGTGCACGGACGGTGTCATCGAGGCGCGCAGCCCCCGCGACAACACCTTCTACCCGCTCTCCGAGCGGGTCGGCCCCCTCGTCGCCGGCTGCGGCCACGACCTGGACGGCGCCGTCGAACGCGTCTACGCCGACCTCCTGGCCCACGCCGGCGGCTCCCTCTCCGACGACGTGGTCCTTCTCCTGCTGGCCCCCATCCCCCGCCCCCTCCCCACCCACCCCCCGGACCCGCCCCTGTTCTGAGCCCCCGCTCCACAGGCCGCCATGGCCCGGGCCCGTGCGCCCGGCCCGTGCGCCGGGGGCGGGATTCAGGGGCGGGTGGCGCGTTCCAGTGCGGTGAGGACGGAGGCGTAAGGCTCCCCGGTGGCGTCTTCGAGGGCCAGCTCGCAGCTGCGGTCGGCCGAGAGGTGCGCGGTGAAGGGGCGGGCGGCGACCTCCTCCGCCTCGGGGCGGGTGGCGGCCGCGGTGAGGGGGCCGTGCGGGCGGCGGCGGAGCCGGTGGTCGGGCGCGGCGCCGCAGCAGCCGGCGTCGTCGGGGACGACGACCTCGCGGGCGCAGGCGCGGGCGACGGTCTCCAGGGCGCTCGCACCGAGCAGGTCCGCGCCGGTCGGGTCCGCGCCGAGGTGGGCGGCCGCGCAGGTGGGGTGGAGCACCGCAGAGTCCAGCGGCCTGCTGACGGTGAGCTTCGGCAGCAGCTGCGCCGCCGTCCAGGCCACCGCGTCCATGATCGTCAGCTCGACGTGCAGCGCGCGGTTGGCGGCGGTGAGGTGGGGGGCGAGGTCCCGGGTGAGCCCGAGCGCGCAGGACTGGGCATCCACGACCAGCGGCAGCCGCCCGCCGCCGGTCCACGCCCAGGCGAGCTCCACCACCCGGTTCGCCATGACCGCGTGCCCCTCGTCGTAGCCGCCGGCGTGCCAGCCGGCACCGCAGCAGGTGCGGGTGACACCGGGCGGAATCCACAGCGGCTGCCCGGCCCGTTCGGCCAGGGCGACCAGCGCGTGCACCACCCAGCCGCCCGGGCCGCCGCTCGGGCCGCCGCTCGGCGGGCCGAAGATCCGGTTGGCGCAGGACGGCAGGTAGACCGCGGCGGCGCCCTGCCGTTCGGTGCGCGGCAGGCGCGGTGCGAGGCCGGGCCGCGCCTGCACCCGCCCGCTGCCGCGTACGGCGCCGGCCGCGCTCATCCCGGCCCGCACCGCGCGGGCGGCGGTCTGCCAGTGGGTGGCGAGCGCGGTGGCGGCGCGCTGCTCGGCGCGGGTGTGCCGGACCCGCCGCAGGTCCCGCATGAGGGCGCCGGTGTCGATGCCGGCCGGGCAGGCGGTCGCGCACAGCGTGTCGCCGGCGCAGGAGTCCACGGCGTCGTGGCCGTAGGCGTCCAGGAGGGCCCGGAGCACCGGTGAGCCGGGCGGCTGCCGGAACATCTCGCGGCGCAGCGCGATCCGCTGCCGCGGGGTGGTGGTCGCCTCCCGGCTGGGGCAGACCGGTTCGCACAGGCCGCACTCGGTGCAGGCGTCGGCGGCCTCCCCGGTGACCGGGAGGGTCTTCAGGCCGCGCAGGTGGCCGCGCGGGTCCTGGTCGAGCACGACTCGCGGGGCGAGCACGCCGACGGGGTCGAGCAGCGCCTTGACCCGCCACATCAGGGCGGTGGCGCGCGGCCCCCACTCCCGTTCCAGGAACGGCGCGAGGGTGCGCCCGGTGCCGTGGCCGGCCGCCAGTGAGCCGTCGAACCGCTCGGTGACGGTGCGGCAGAAGTCGTCGGTGAAGGCGGCGTAGCGCTCGACGTCGGCCGGCTCCGCGGCGTCGAGGGCGAGCGGGAAGCGCAGGGTGCCGTGGGCGGCGTGGCCGGCCACGGCCCCTTCGAAGCCGTGCCGCCGCTGGAGCGCCCGCAGTTCCGCGCACGCCTCGGCGAGCCGGTGCGGCGGCACCGCGAAGTCCACGGTGACCAGGGTGGTGCCGGGCGGCCGGGCGCCGCCGACCGCGGCCGCGGCGGCCCGGTGCAGCCGCCACAGCCGGGAGACCGCCGCCGGGTCGCGGCTGAAGGAGTTGTCCGCGGAGGCCACCGGCGCGACCAGCCCGAGGTCGTCGCGGACCCGGCGGGCGGCCCGTTCGTAGGCGGCCAGTTCGGTGTCGTCCGCGGCCCGGAACTCCACCAGCAGCGCGGCGCAGTCGGCGGGCAGCCGGTGCCAGTCGCCGGGGGCGCCGGGCAGGCCGGCGGCCGCGGCCAGCACCTGGCCGTCCATCAGCTCCACCGCCGCCGCGCCGGCCTGCGCGAAGGGCGCGGCCGCGCCCGCGGCGGCGTCCAGCGTGGGGAAGAACAGCAGCCCGGCGGTGGCGGCGGGCCGGGCCGGGAGCGTGGCGTAGACCGCCTCGGCGACGAACCCGAGGGTGCCCTGCGAGCCGATCATCAGCCCGCGCAGGATCTGCACCGGGGTCTCGGCGTCGAGGAAGGCGTCCAGCCGGTAGCCGCCGGTGTTGCGGACGGCGTGCTTGGCGCGGATGCGGGCGGTCAGTGCCGGGTCGCCCTCTATCTCGTCCTTCAGGTCCAGCAGGCCCTGGTACAGCTCGGGTTCCGCGGCGGCCAGCGCCGCGTCGGCGTCGGGGTCGGCGGTGTCCACGACGGTGCCGGAGGCCAGCACCGCGGTGAGCGAGACAACGGTGCGGTAGGAGTCGCGGGCGCTGCCGGCGGCCGCCCCGGCGGCGTTGGTCGCCAGCACTCCGCCGACCGTGGCGGCGGCCGCGCTCGCCGGGTCGGGCCCCAGCACCCGGCGGTGCCGGGCGAGCGCGGCGTTCGCCCGGGCCAGCACCGTCCCGGGCAGCACCCGCGCCCGGGTGCCGCCGGCCTCGACCTCGACGCCGGCGAAGTGGCGCCGCACGTCCACGAGGATGTCCTCGCCCTGGGCCTGCCCGTTCAGGCTGGTGCCGGCCGCCCGGAAGACCAGGTTGCGGCGCTGCGCGCGGGCGTACCCCAGCAGCTTGACGACGTCCTGCACGCTGTCGGGGACCACCACCGTCTGCGGGACGAACCGGTACGGGCTCGCGTCGGTGGCGTAGCGCACCAGGTCGGGGGCGCCGCCGAGCACCTTGCCCGGGCCGAGCAGCGCTTCGAGGTCGGCGCGCAGGCCGGGCGGGGTGCCGCCCGCGCGGGCCTCCTCGACCCGGTCCGGCGCCGGGCGCACGGCCGTGGCGGGGGCGGGCCGCCACCTGTCCCGCTGCGGGTCACGCTTGGGCATCCGTTCCTCCGGGTCAGGGGATCGTCACACCGCTTCGCACACCGTTCCGGTCGCACCGTTCCTGGGCACCCTTGCACCTGTGCGCACCCTAAGCCCCGCTGCCGGATGCCGCGCGCGAGCCGGTCAGGGAGGCGTACACCACCACGTTCGCCGAGTACGCCTGCCGGGCGCTGTCGAAGTCGCCGCCGCAGGTGATCAGCCGCAGCTCCGGGCGGTTCGCCGCGTCGGCGCCGTAGACCCGGGTCGCGTCGAAGTGGTCCTTGGGGACCACCTCCACCGCCTCGACGGAGAAGTCCGCGACCGAGTGGTCCGCACGGGTCACCGCGACCAGCGCGCCCGGCTCGACCGTGCTCAGCGGGAAGAACACCGCCGGGCCGGTCTCGGTGTCCACGTGCCCGACGATCAGCGCCGCGCCGGCCGCCCCCGGGGTCGGGCCGCCGGTGTACCAGCCGGCGACCTTCGGCGTCGAGTACGGCGGCGGGTCGATCGTGCCGTCGGTCAGCCCGCGCCCGACCAGGCCGGCGTGCAGCCCGATCGAGTCGATGTCGATCCGGACCGGGTCGGACGCGGGCAGCGGCACGTGCGCCGCGTACAGGTGCGGCGGGTGGTCGCCCGCCGCCGCGGCCGAGACCCCGTCGGCGCCGCCGGCCCCGCCGGGCGCGGTACGGCCGCCGGAGCCGTGACCGGTGAGCCAGGCCGCGAGCAGGAGCAGGCCGACCGCGAGGGCCGTCCACGTCCTGCCGTCGGCCTTGGCCCGGGTGTCGGCCGCGGTCTCCTGCCCTGCCGCCATGCCCGGTCAGCCGCGGTTCGTGCCGCGGCGGCGGTACAGCGCCAGCCCGGCCAGCCCGGCTGCCGCGACGCCCCCGGTGACCAGCAGCGGCCCGGTGCTGCCGCCGGCCGCGGCCGGGCCGGCGGCCAGCTGCTCGGCGCCGGTGTCGCGCGCGGCGAGCTGCCGGGCGGCGCCACCGCCGCCGGCCGGCACCGGGCGGATCGGGTTGACCGGGGTGGTGGTGCTGCTGCCGCGCACCGTGATGGACGCGCTCGCCGAGCTGGTGCCGTCCTGGCAGCGCACCGCGATCGCGTACGAGCCCTGGACGGCGGTGGACTTGATGAACGCGTCGCCGTCCATGCCGCCGCCGCTCCCGGACGGGGACAGGGTCACGGTGTCCACGAACACGTCGGCGCTGGCGGTCGCGCTCTTCCCGGCCTTGCAGGAGGTCGCGAGGTGCAGGGAGACCACGCCGCCCGGCGCGACCGTGCGCGGCGAGACGTCCATCCCGCCTATGCCGGACGACGAGCTGCTCGACGAACTCGACGAACTCGACGAGCTGGACGAACTGCTCGACGAGGAGCTGCCCGACCCTCCCCCGCCGTCGTCGGCCGCGGCCGGCTTCGGCAGTCCGGAGACCCCGCCCACGGCCAGCACGGCGACGGCGCCGGCGGCAGCGACGGCGGGCAGTTTCAGACCAAACATGAGGACCTCCGCTCAGCCGGGAGCGGGGACCCGCGCCCGGTGCTTACGAAGATTCCGCCGCCCGCCGCCGCCCGCACTCCGGGCGGCGGCTCAGTGGTCCATCAGGGTGATTGTCGGCATACGGAGCGTAAAGGCCCGGCGGGTCAGATCTCGCCGACGAGGTCCGCGATCGAGTCGACCACCCGGGACGGGCGGAAGGGGTAGCGGTCGATGTCCGGCACCGTGGTCAGCCCGGTGAGCACCAGGTACGTGGTCATGCCGGACTCCAGCCCGGCCAGCACGTCGGTGTCCATCCGGTCGCCGATCATCGCGCTGGTCTCGGAGTGCGCGCCGATGACATTGAGCCCGGCCCGCATCATCAGGGGGTTCGGCTTGCCCACGAAGTAGGGGTCCTTGCCGGTCGCCCGGGTGATCAGCGCCGCCACCGAGCCGGCGGCCGGCAGCACGCCCTCCGGCGAGGGGCCGGTCTGGTCGGGGTTGGTGCAGATGAAGCGGGCGCCGCCGTTGATCAGCCGGATCGCCTTCGTCAGCGCCTCGAAGCTGTAGGTGCGGGTCTCGCCGAGCACCACGTAGTCCGGGTCGTGGTCGGTCAGGACGTACCCGACGTCGTGCAGCGCCGTGGTCAGGCCGGCCTCGCCGATGACGTACGCGGTGCCGCCCGGCCGCTGGTCGTCCAGGAACTTCGCGGTGGCCAGCGCCGAGGTCCAGATGTTGCCCACCGGCACGTCCAGGCCCATCCGGGTCAGCCGCGCGTGCAGGTCGCGCGGGGTGTAGATGGAGTTGTTCGTCAGCACCAGGAACGGCTTGCCCGACTCCCGGAGCTTCTTCAGGAACGCGTCCGCGCCGGGGATCGGCGTGCCTTCGTGGATCAGCACCCCGTCCATGTCGGTGAGCCACGACTCGATCGGCTTGCGTGTCGACACGGGTTGCTCCTGTCCTGGGGGTGCCACCTGACCGCCTGAGATGTACCAAGAGTAGCCGGGGCGGTGTGCCCGCCGGCGTCGGCCGGCAGCCGGCGGGTGCGACAGTGGCGGGTATGAGCACTCCACCGCCCCTGCGCGTCGGCCTGGTCGGATACGGCCCCGCCGGCTCGTTCTTCCACGCGCCGCTGATCGCCGCGACCCCGGGCCTGGCCCTGGACACGATCGTCACCGCCGACCCGGAGCGCCGGGCCCGGGCGGGCGCCGAGCACCCGGGCGTGCGCTTCGCCGACCGCGCGGACGAGCTGTGGACGCGGGCCGGGGAACTGGACCTGGTGGTCCTCGCCTCCCCCAACCGCACCCATGTGCCGCTGGCCACTGAGGCGTTGACCGCCGGGCTGCCGGTCATCGTGGACAAGCCGATCGCCGCGACCGCCGCGCAGGCGCGCACCCTCGCCGCGCTCGCCGACGACCGCGGGCTGCTGCTCGGCGTCTTCCAGAACCGCCGCTGGGACGGCGACTTCCGCACCGTGCGCGACCTGGTGGCGCGCGGCGCGCTCGGCGACATCCACCGCTTCGAGTCCCGGTTCGAACGGTGGCGGCCCCGGCTCAAGGGCGGCTGGCGGGAGTCCGGCGACCCGGCAGACATCGGAGGTCTGCTCTACGATCTGGGCGCGCATCTCGTCGACCAGGCGCTCGTCCTGTTCGGTCCGGCCGCGCACGTGTACGCCGAGGCCGCCGCGCTGCGGCCGGGCGCGAGCACCGACGACGACGCCTTCATCGCCCTCACCCACACCTCCGGGGTCCGCTCCCACCTGTGGATGAGCGCGCTCACCCCCCGGCTCGGCCCGCGCTTCCGCCTGCTCGGCGACACCGGCGGGTACGTCGTGCACGGGCTGGACCCCCAGGAGGCCGACCTGCGGGCGGGCCGCCGCCCGGGCGACGGCTCCCCCTGGGGCGAGGTGCCGCCGGCCGCCTGGGGCACCGCCGGCACGGACGACGACGCGGCACCGGTGCCGACCCTCCCGGGCGACTACCCCGCCTTCTACGCGGCCGTGGCGGCCGCGCTGCGCACCGGCGGGGCCGCCCCGGTCACCGCGTACGAGGCCGCCGCGGCCCTGGACGTCATCGAGGCGGCCCACCGCTCCGCGGCGAGCGGGCAGACCGTACGGCTGTGACCGGCCCCCGCCCCGGCCCCGGGCCCCCACCCAGGCCCGGGGCCCGGGGCCCGGGGCCCGCACTGACGCTCACGCGTCCTTGAACTCCTGGCGCTGGCGGCCGAGTCCGTCGATGGCGAGCTCCACCACGTCCCCGGCCCTGAGGTACGGCTTGGGCTCGGGCTGCCCCATGGCCACGCCGGCGGGGGTGCCGGTGTTGATCACGTCGCCCGGGTAGAGGGTCATGAACTGGCTGAGGTAGCGCACCACTTCGGCCACCGGGAAGATCTGGTGGGCGGTCGAGCCGTCCTGCTTCAGCTCGCCGTTCACCCACAGCTTCAGCGGCAGGGCCTGCGGGTCGGGCACCTCGTCCGCGGTGACCAGCCACGGGCCGAGCGGGTTGAACGTCTCGCAGTTCTTGCCCTTGTCCCACTGCCCGCCGCGCTCGATCTGGAACGCCCGCTCGGACACGTCGTGCGCCACCGCGTAGCCCGCGACGGCCGCCATCGCCTCCTCGTGCGAGGCGGCGTACCGCAGTTCGCGGCCGATGACGACCGCCAACTCCACCTCCCAGTCGGTCTTCTCGCTGCCGCGCGGCACCAGCACGGTGTCGTCCGGGCCGACCACGGTGTCCGGCGCCTTCATGAACACCACCGGCTCGGCGGGCGGCTCGGCACCGGTCTCGGCGGCGTGGTCGTGGTAGTTCAGGCCGATGCAGACGATCTTGCCGATGCCGGCCAGCGGCGGGCCCACCCGCTGCGCGGGGTCCAGCGCGGGCAGCGTCCCCGCGGCAAGTTCCGCGGCCACCCGCGCGAGCGCCGCCGGGTCCGCGAGCAGCGACCCGTCGATCTCCGGGACGACCGCCCCGATGTCCCTCGGGGTGCCCTCCGGGTCCAGCACGGCCGGGCGCTCCGCTCCGGCAGGTCCGACGCGCAACAGCTTCACAGGTGCACTCCACCCCTCAGGTCATCCGATGTCTCCTCGCATCCTCCCCGCGGCCGGCCCGGCCGTCAACAAGCCCCCGCCCCGGGGCGCCGTCCTGTCCCGGGCTGCTCCGGTCAGCCCCCGACAGCGCGGGAGACGGCGTAGATGACCAGTCCGGCCAGGGCGCCGACGACCGTGCCGTTGATCCGGATGAACTGGAGGTCGCGGCCGACGTGGGCCTCGATCTTGCGGGAGGTCTGCTCCGCGTCCCAGCCGGCGACGGTCTCGCTGATGAGCGAGGTGATCTCGTCCCGGTAGGTGGTGACGAGGTAGGTGGCGGCGTCCTCCAGCCAGGAGTCCACCTTCGCCTGGAGCCGGGCGTCGCCCGCCAGGCGCGCGCCGAGCCCGAGGAGCGAGACCCGGGCGCGCTGCCGCAGCTCGCTGCGCTCGTCGTCCGCGGCGGCCACCACCATCGTCCGTACCGAACCCCACGCACTGGCGATGAGGTCCTGCACCTCGCTGCGCGCCAGCAGCTCCTTCTTCAGCCGCTCCACCCGGGCCCGGGTGTCGGGGTCGGACTGGAGCTCGGCCGCGAAGTCCCCGAGGAAGCGGTCGACCGCGCCGCGCGCGGGGTGCCCCGGGGCGTCCCGCATCTCCGTGACGAACCGCAGCAGCTCCTTGTAGACGCGCTCACCGATCCTGCGGTCCACGAACCGGGGCGTCCATCCGGGCGCCCCGCCCTGCACGGCCACCATCACGGAGTCGCCGTGCTGCACCAGCCAGTCGTGGGCGCGTACGCACACCAGGTCCACCAGCCGCTTGTGGCCGCCGTCGGCCACCACCCGCTCCAGCAGCCTGCCCAGCCCCGGCCCGATCTCCTGCGCGTCGGCCCGCCGGGTGATCGCCTCGCCGACAACCGCCTGCACGTCGGAGTCGCGCAGCACCCGCAGCGCGCCGCGCAGCGCGGCCGACGCCTGCTCGGTGACCTTGTCCGCGTTGGCCGGCTCCGCCAGCCAGCCGCCCAGCCGCGACCCGATCCCGACCGCCCGCAGCCGGGCCCGTACGACGTCGGCGGACAGGAAGTTCTCCCCGACGAA
Source organism: Streptomyces sp. CA2R106 (assembly GCF_037034245.1). NCBI lineage: Bacteria > Bacillati > Actinomycetota > Actinomycetes > Kitasatosporales > Streptomycetaceae > Streptomyces > Streptomyces sp. CA2R106. Next base: position 110,311 of record NZ_JBAGKC010000009.1, on the reverse strand, counting down.
CTCGCCGAGGCTCGCGCCCAGCGCGTCCTTCTTCGTCGGGATGATCGCGGTGTGCGGGATCGGCAGGCCCAGCGGGCGGCGGAAGAGCGCGGTGACCGCGAACCAGTCCGCGAGGGCGCCGACCATGCCCGCCTCGGCGGCCGCCGAGACGTATCCCGCCCAGCTGCCCGCGCCGTGCGCCCCGGCCGCCTTCGCCAGCGCGTACACCACCGTCGCGGCCAGCAGGAAGCCGGTCGCGATCAGCTTCATCCGGCGCACGCCCGCCCGCCGTGCCTCGTCCGGGTCGGCTCCCGTACCGTCGGTACCGCCCGCGCCGCGCGTGCCGTCCACTCGCCCCGCCTCCATCGGCTCCACCCGCGTATTGTCACCGCCACTGCCACTCCGGGAACACTCCGGCAACGTACGACAGGTTCCCGGCGCCTCCCCGCGCGCCGCGGGAGGTTGCGAGGAGGGCCCCGGCAGCGGCCCGCACACCCCAGCAAACCCCCAGCAGACCCCAGGAGAACACCGCGATGACACCGCAGCACACCGGCGGAGGGCTGCCCGGGTACGCCGAGCACTTCGAGGAGCCCGAGGGCTACCTCGACTTCGCACGGTACGGGCCGCCGTCCCGCCAGGTGCTCGCCGCCACCTCCGACGCGCTGGCCCGTTCCGCCCGGGCGGACCAGCACACCGTGAACGACCTCATGCGGGCCGAGCAGCGCGCCCAGCAGGCCGCCGCGCGGCTGGCCGGCACCGACCCGGCGCACACGGTGCTGCTGCCGAACGCCTCCACGGGGATGTTCCACGCCGCGTTCGGGCTGCCCGGCGGCGCGGTGCTGGTGCCCGCCGGGGACTTCCCGGCGAACCACTACCCGTGGCGGCGGTCGGCCGGGCTCGGCCGGGCCGTGCCGCGCTGGCTGGCCGCCGGCCCGGACGGCCGGGTCACCCCCGACGCGGTGCGCGCGGCCCTGACCGGCGACGTGGTCGCGCTGTCGGTCAGCGCGGTGGACTTCAGGACCGGCCACCGCGCGGACCTCGCGGCGCTGCGCGAGGTGATCGGGCCGGACCGGCTGCTCGTCGTGGACGCCATCCAGGGCTTCGGCGCGGCCGACCTGCCCTGGCAGGCCGCCGACGTCGTCGTCGCGGGCGGGCAGAAGTGGCTGCGGGCCAGCTGGTCGACCGGGTTCGCCACCCTCTCCGACCGCGCCCTCGAGCGGCTCGAACCCACCCTCACCGGCTGGACCGGCGTCCGCGACGCCGGGCTCTTCGACGACGAGGAGCACCCGCCGGCCGACGGCGCCCAGCGCTGGAGCGTCACCAACCTCAGCCCCGTCGCCGCCGCCGGGCTGGAGGCCGCCCTCACCCTGGTCGAGGCCGTCGGCGTACCGGCGATCGAGGCGCACATCCGCACCCGGGCCGGCGAGCTGATCGACGCCGTACGCGGCGCGGGCGGGCTGCTGCTGTCCCCCGACGCGCCCGCCGAACGCGCCGGCATCGTCTCCTTCCGCATGCCCGGCACCCCCGCCGCCGACGTCGCAGCCGCCCTGCACGCGCACGGGGTCACCCCCACCACCCGCACCGACTCGCTCCGGCTGTCCGCCCACGCCTCCACCACGCCCGCGGCGATCTCCCGCGTGCGGGCGGCCCTCGCGTCCCTGTGACGGTGCGGGCCACCCGCCTGCCGAAACGGGGTCAGCCGCGCCCGGCGTACATCCGCGCGATGACGTCCTCGATGTCGGGCTCGCGCAGGGAGAGGTCCACCAGCGGGTGGTGCGCGGCCAGTTCCGCGACCAGGGGCGCCGCCGAGGCGTGCGCGGGGAAGGCGAAGGACTGCCGCGGCCCGTCCACCGCCACCAGCCGCGCCCCCGGCAGCTGAACCGGGGGAAGCTCCCGGGCGAAGTCCGCGACCAGCGTCCGCTCGCTCTCCCCCACCGCGTGCAGCCCGGTGAGGTCGCCGTCGTACATGACCTTCCCGTGGTCGATGACCATGACCCGGCGGCACAGGCTCTCGATGTCGGTGAGGTCGTGCGTGGTGAGCAGGATCGTGGTGCCCCGCTCGGCGTTGAAGTCCCGCAGGAAGTCCCGCACCCGGCTCTTGCTCACCACGTCCAGCCCGATCGTCGGCTCGTCGAGGTAGAGCACCTCCGGGTCGTGCAGCAGCGCCGCCGCGATGTCCCCGCGCATCCGCTGGCCGAGCGAGAGCTGCCGCACCGGCACGTCCAGCAGCGGCCCGAGGTCGAGGAGTTCCACGCAGGCGCCGAGGTTGCGGGCGTAGGAGGCGGCCGGAATCCGGTACATCCGCCGGACCAGCTCGTAGGAGTCGCGCAGCGGCAGGTCCCACCACAAGGTGGTGCGCTGCCCGAAGACCACGCCGATCCGCCGGGCCAGCCGGGTGCGGTCGCGGGCCGGCTCGATGCCGTCCACCCGCACCCGGCCCGCGCTGGGGTTGAGGATGCCAGTGAGCATCTTGATCGTGGTGGACTTGCCCGCGCCGTTCGGCCCGATGTAGCCGACGATCTCGCCGCGCGGCACGCTGAAGCTGATCCCGTCCACGGCCCGCACCTGGTGCCGCTCGCGCCGCAGCCACCCGGCCTTGCGGCGTACGTCGAAGACCTTCTCCACGCCGTCGAGTTCGATGACCGGGTCGGCCGGGGCCGTAGCCGCGGCCGTACCCGTACCCGCGGCCGTATTCGTGGCCGAGTCCGGGTCCTGCCCGGCCGGCCGGTCGATGTCGCTCACCGTCTCAGCTCCCTGTGCTGCGGTAGGTACGAAGACCCCGCCGCCAGGCCGCGGCCGCGAGCACGCAGCAGACCGCGGCGACGGCCGGGGAGGCGAAGTCCAGCCACCCGGGCAGGCCGAGCGGGTCCGGCCGGCCCAGCACGTGCAGCACGGGCAGCCAGTTGACGAAGGCGAGCGGCACCACGAAGGTGACCCCCCGCACCAGGTCGCGGGCGAAGATCCCCGGCGGGTACTGGAGCATCGTGTTGCCGCCGTAGGTCACCGAGTTCTGCACCTCCGAGGCGTCCTGCGCCCAGAACTGGAACGCGCCGCCGACCACGTACACCGCGCTGAAGATGGCCCCGCCCGACACCAGCATCAGCGGCACCATGAGTACGTTCACCGCCGTCCAGTGCACGTCCACCCGCCACAGCGCCCAGCCCAGCACCACCGCGCCCTGCGTGATCCGGCCGATCCGGCGCAGCGCGAAGCGGTCCGCGGCGACCTGCGCCAGCACCGGCACCGGGCGCAGCAGCAGCGTGTCCAGGGTGCCGTCGCGCACCCGGCGGCCCAGCCGGTCCATGGAGCCCATCACCAGGTCGGCGATGCCGAAGGAGGTACTGCACGCCCCGTACAGGAACGCCACCTCCGGCAGCGTGAAGCCGCCCAGCCGGTGGACATGCCCGAACATCAGCACGATCGTGACGAAGTCCAGCAGCGTCGCGGTGAAGTTGCCGAGCGTGGTCAGCACGAAGGACGTGCGGTAGGCCATGGTGGAGCGCACCCACATCCCCACGATCAGGCCGTAGGCGCGCACCGCCTCCCGGGCCCGCACCGCCAGGCGGTACGGGCCGCGGCGCCCGCCGCCGTCATCGCCCCACGGACCGGACCGGTCGTACGCCCCGGTCGGCCGCGGCACCCGCGCACCGCCCGTACGCGTCCCGGCTTCGGCCTCAGCCACCCTGGACCACCACCCTGCGCGTCGCCGCCGACTGGAGCAGCCGCCCCAGGCCCAGCAGCGCCACCGCCCAGCCGGCCTGGCCGCACAGCGCCAGCAGCGCCCCGGCGCCGCTGTGCCGCCCGAGCAGCACGTCCGCCGGCACCTGGAGCATCGACGCCCACGGCAGGGCCCGCGCCAGCTCGCCCAGCGCGCCCGGGAAGACCGTCAGCGGCAGCAGCATCCCCGAGAAGAACAACCCGGTCAGCATCAGCGCCTGGCTCACCCCGGCGCCGTCCAGCAGGAAGAACGCGCTGAGGCCCACCATGAAGCGCAGCGCGAAGCTGACCAGCCCGGCCAGCACCACCGACACCGCGAACAGCAGCCAGGTCGACGGCGCCGACGGCAGCGCCACGTCGAAGACGAGCGCGCCGCACAGCACCGGCAGCACCCCGCGCCCCAGCAGCTGGAAACCCATCCGCCCCAGGTCCGTCGCCAGCCACCAGCCCTGGAGATCGGCCGGCCGGTACAGGTCCACCGCGATGTCCCCCGACCTGATCCGCTCCATCAGCTCGTCCTCGCACCCGCCGCCCATCAGCGCCATCGGCGTCAGCAGCGCCTGCCCCAGCCACACGTACGTCAGCGCCTGCGCCCGGTCGTAGCCGCCCAGGTGCGGGCGCTGGTCCCACAGCGCGAGATAGCTGTAGCTGATGATCAGACCGAAGACGCAGTTGGTGAAGACCCCGGCGGCGGTGGCGACCCGGTAGGTGGCGTAGCGGCGGAAGCCCCGCGTGACCACCGCCCCGTAGAAACCGCCCATCGGCTGTGAACCCCCTCACGTGGCCCGACACACAAACCGCCGACCCTAGCCCCGCACACCCCGCTGCTGCCAACGGTTTTCCTGGGCCGAACGGGTGATCGAGCCACCCCGTAGGGCTCGTCACAGCCCTGTCACGGAAGTGCGATGCCGATCAGCGCCGCACAGATGATGCGACAGTGTGGGAGTCGGAGGACTACGTGGGTGTACGGACGCGTACGTAACGGTTGGTCCATGATGTACCGCCCCAGGCCAACCCTGGCGGCGGCCGAGGAGTCCTTACAGACATGAGTGACGATCCGAACCGGAGTACGGACCGGGGCGCGGACTCGAACGCGAGCCCGGACGCACACCAGGCGGCGGGCCTGCGCCAGGAGGGCTGGGCGCCCCGCCCGGCCGCCTCCGGCCGGCCGCGCCGCACCGGCCTGCGCCGGCTGCTGCCGACCTGGCGGATGGCGCTCGGCGGCACCCTCACCCTGCTGCTGCTCCTGGTCGGCGCGTTCTTCGTCGGCTACGCGCTCGTGTCCATCCCCGACGCCAACGCCGCCGCCACCGCCCAGAGCAACGTCTACCTCTACTCCGACGGCAAGACCGAGATCTCCCGCGACGGCGCGGTCAACCGGCAGAACGTCCAGCTCGACCAGATCGCCAAGACCGCCCGCTACGCCACCCTGGCCGCGGAGGACCGCAAGTTCTACCACGAGTCCGCGGTCAGCCCGAAGTCCATGCTGCGCGCCGCCTGGAACACCGCCACCGGCAAGGGCAAGCAGTCCGGCTCGACGATCACCCAGCAGTACGTCAAGAACTACTACCTCACGCAGAGCCAGACCGCCTCGCGCAAGGTCAAGGAGTTCTTCATCGCGATCAAGCTGGACCAGAACGAGTCGAAGGACCAGATCCTCCAGGGCTACCTCAACACCAGCTACTACGGCCGCAACGCGTACGGCATCGAGGCCGCCGCCCAGGCGTACTTCAGCGAGAACGCCTCCGACCTCACCACCGCCCAGGGCGCCTACCTCGCCACGCTGCTCAACGCGCCCAGCGAGTACGACCTGTCCGCGCACCCCGAGAACGCGCCCGCCGCCAAGGCCCGCTGGAACTACGTCCTGGACGGCATGGTCAAGGAGCACTGGCTCACCCCCGCCCAGCGCGCCGCCACCAAGTTCCCGGCGATCGGCAAGCCCAAGCCCGTCGCGAGCAAGGCCGGCCAGCGCGGCTACATCATCGAGGCGGTCAACCAGTACCTGACCGACAACCACATCGTGGACGCCTCCGCGCTGTCCCGGGGCGGCTACCGCATCGTCACCACCATCCAGAAGCCCAAGGAGGACGCCTTCGTCAAGGCGGCCCAGAAGGACGTCTACGACCAGCTCGGCCACGCCAAGCAGGACAAGTACGTCCGGGCCGGCGGCGTCTCCATCGACCCCGCCACCGGCGACGTCGTCGCGCTCTACGGCGGCATCGACTACACCAAGCAGTACGTCAGCAGCGCCACCAACCGGACCTACCAGCCCGGCTCCACCTTCAAGCCGGTGATCTTCACCTCGGCGCTGCAGAACGACTCCACCACCCAGGACGGGCGGACCATCACCCCCACCACGATCTACAACGGCACCAGCGGCCGCCAGGTCCAGGGCCCGAACGGCCCGGTCGGCTACCACCCGGACAACGAGGACGGCACCGACTACGGCAACATCACCGTCACCCGGGCCATGGACAAGTCCGTCAACTCCGTCTTCGCGCAGATGGCCCAGGACGTCGGCACCAAGAAGGTCATCGCGACCGCCCACGACCTCGGCATCCCCGACGCCGTGGACATCCCGCAGACCCCGGCCATGGCACTGGGCGCCTTCGGCAGCAGCCAGTCCGACCCCAACAGCGCCAGCCCGCTGGACATGGCCCAGGCGTACGCAACCCTCGCCAACCACGGCGTGGAGATCCCCTACTCGATCGTGGCGAAGATCACCAAGGACGGCGACACCCTCGGGCTGCCGGACCGCAAGCCGGTGCAGGCGGTGCCGCGCAGCGCCGCCGACACCACCACCGCGATGCTCCAGAGCGTCGTCGACACCCCCGGCGGCACCGCTGCGGCCGCGCAGGCCTCCGGCTGGCCGTCGGCCGCGAAGACCGGCACCGCGGAGAACGACAAGGCCGCCTGGTTCGCCGGCTACACGCCGAAACTCGCCACCGTGGTCGCCCTGTTCGGCATGAACCCCGCCAACGGCGCCCAGGAGAAGCTCAACGGCTCCATGAACACCGCCCGCATCAACGGCGGCGGCCCGCCCGGCGCGCTCTGGGCCGACTACACCGCGACCGCGCTCAAGGGACAGCAGGTCAGCGACTTCGACCTCGACATGCAGCAGGGCAGCCAGACCGTCGCCCCGCAGAGCGACCAGCCCACCACCCCCGACGACGGCGGCATCACCACCGCGCCGTCCACCGGCGCGACCACACCGCCCAGCCAGCAGCCGACCACCACCCCGCCCACCACCGGCACCACCGTCCCGCCCACCACCCCGCCGACGAGCACGGTCCCGACCGACCCGGTCCAACCGCCCACCGGCGGCGACCCGACCGACACCCTCGCCCCGCAGGGCGGCGACCAGAGCGGCACCGGCCGGACCGGCGGAACCGACAGCCTGACCGGCACCCGCGGCGGATAGGGCGGCCGCCCCCGGCGCGGGTGCCGGTGCTGGTGCTGGCGCTGGTGCTGGCGTGCTACAGGTACAGGCCGGTCGAGTCGTCGCCCTGGAGGCGCTCGGCGGCCACGGCGTGCAGGTCGCGCTCCCGCATCAGCACGTACGCCACCCCCTGCACCTCCACCTCCGCCCGGTCCTCCGGGTCGAACAGCACCCGGTCGCCGACCTCGACGGTCCGCACGTGCTGGCCGATCGCGACGACCTCCGCCCAGGCCAGCCGCTTCCCGACGGCCGCGGTCGCCGGGATCAGGATGCCGCCGCCGCTGCGGCGCTCGCCCTCACCGTTGTCCTGCCGCACCAGCACGCGGTCGTGCAGCATCCGGATGGGCAGCTTGTCGTGTGCACTCTTCGAACTCACGCCGACGAACCTACCGGCGACGGCGCCGCACGATGAGACCGGCCACCGCGACCACGACCGCCGCCCCGGCCACCGCGGCCGGCACGACCCGCTCCATGCGCGGCGCGCCGTCCTCGTCGACGAACTGCGCCCGCGCCCGGCTGACCGCACGGTTCGCGGCGACGTACGCCTGCCCCACCGTGTGGTCGAGCGCGGAGACCGCCTTCGCCCTGGTGTCCCGCATGATCGTCACCGGGTGGACCCGGACCGCGATCTCGTCCAGCGTCACCGCGAGGTCCTGCCGTCTGCGGGCGATATCCGCCTCGATCTGAGCGGCCGTCCTGGCACCTTCCGACACCGCACTGCCTCCATCGCCTGATTAGGTAGCGTTCGGACAGTCTGTCAGTACGACGCGGCCCGCGCCTCGTCGGCACCCCCGTTTGCCCCAGGAGCCTCCATGTCCGACCGTCTCGCCCCCGGCGACACCGCCCCCGCGTTCACCCTGCCGGACGCCGACGGCAAGCAGGTCTCGCTCGCCGACCACCTCGGCCGCCGGGTGGTCGTCTACTTCTACCCCCAAGCCCTGACCCCCGGCTGCACCAAGCAGGCGTGCGACTTCACCGACAACCTCGAGGTGTTCGCCGAGGCCGGCTACGACGTGATCGGGATCTCCCCGGACAAGCCGGAGAAGCTCGCGAAGTTCCGCGACAAGGAGTCCCTCAAGGTCACCCTCCTCGCCGACCCCGACCGCGCCGTCCTCACCTCCTACGGCGCCTACGGCGAGAAGACCATGTACGGCAAGACCGTCACCGGTGTGATCCGCTCCACCCTCGTCATCGACCCCGCCGGCAAGGTCGAGCACGCCTTCTACAACGTCAAGGCCACCGGCCACGTCGCCAAACTCCTCCGCGACCTCAAGATCTGACCCTCCGTCCACGTAACCCCGGCCGCCCCGGCTCGTTGACCCGTACGAAGAAGCGAACACACGAACGAGCGCGGGGGCGTCATGGCGGCGCGATACACACGTGAACTGCTGGCGGCGGCGGCACGCGAGGAGCACATCGACGACGCGGTCCGCCGCTGCGGCGGCCGTCCGACACCGGGCAGCCGGCGCTACCTGCGGCAGAAGATGGCGGAGGCGGGCTTCGACACCAGCCACTTCGCCACGGGGCGCACCCGGCACACCGAAGCCAGGCTGCGCGCCGCGGTGGCCGCCTCGACGAGCGTCAAGGGCGTGGTGCGCCGCCTGGGCATCAGCCCGGTCGGGGGCAACCAGGCGCACATCAGCCGCCGTGTCGCCGCACTGGGCATCGACACCTCGCACTTCGGGCCGCCCACCGGGGGCAACTCCGGCACGCGGCGGGAGAGCCCGCTGCGGCTGCGGGACCCCGGGCGGGGCCGGGTGCCCCGGCAGCGGCTGCGCAGCGGGATGGTGCGGTCCGGTGTGGTCGAGGCATGCGCGATGTGCGGCACGGGCACGGAGTGGAACGGGAAGCCGCTCACCCTCGAGATCGACCACATCAGCGGGGAGTGGTGGGACAACCGCCTGGCGAACCTGCGCTTCCTCTGCCCCAACTGCCATGCGGTCACCGACACCTACCGCGGGCGGCGGCGCCGATGAGGGGACCGCGCCTCGACCGCGAGCTGCTGGCGGGCACCGCGGCGGACTGCACCAGCCTCGCGCAGCTCCAGGACCGCCTCGGTCTGCCGGCCGACCCGGTCTCCCGCGCCAACCTGCTCCGCAGACTGGCGCGCTACGGCATCAGCACCGCCCGTTTCACCGACGTACGCGCCTACGGCCAGGATCTGATCGGGCGTGAGGTGCTCACGGCCGCGGTCTCCGCCTCCACCAGCGTCGCCGGGGTGCTGCGCGCCCTGGGCATCGCGGGCAACACCTCGGGCCGGCGACGCGTGCGGCGCAGCCTGGCGGCGTACGGCCTCGACACCTCGCACTTCACCGGGCAGCGGCACTTCCTCGGCACCGTGTCACCGGCCCGCAAGCCCGCCGAGCGGATACTCGTCCGGCGGGAGGCGGGCGCGGGCCGCACGCGGACGGGGCTGCTCCGGCGCGCGCTGGACGAGATCGGTGTGCCGCGGGTCTGCGCCGCGTGCGGCACCGGAGAGGCATGGCAGGGGCGCCGTCTGGTCCTGGAGATCGACCACATCAGCGGAGACCGGTCGGACGACCGGCGCGAGAACCTGCGCTACCTGTGCCCTTCGTGCCACAGCCAGACCGCCGGTTTCGGCGGCCGGTCCGGCCGTGCGCGGGCTGCGCGGGACGAAGTAAGGTAGCGCGGCGGGCCCGTACCCCAGCTGGCCAGAGGGCGCCGGTTTAGGTCCGGTGTGTCGTGGGTTCGAGTCCCACCGGGCCCACCGCTCGAGCGCGGCATCCGCTGACGGGTGCCGCGCTTTTCCGCCTCTCAGGGGAGGAGGTCGGTGAGGAGGGGGGTCAGGGCGCGGAAGGCCTGGCCGCGGTGGCTGATGGCGTTCTTCTCCTCGGCGGTCAGCTCGGCGCAGGTCCGCTCCTCGCCGTCGGGCTGGAGGATGGGGTCGTAGCCGAAACCGCCGGTGCCCGCGGGGGCGTGGCGGAGGGTGCCGCGCAGCCGGCCCTCGACGACGCGGGTGGTGCCGTCGGGCAGCGCCAGGGCGGCCGCGCAGGCGAAGTGGGCGGCGCGGTGGGGGTGTTCGATGTCGCCGAGCTGGGCGAGCAGCAGGTCGAGGTTGGCGGCGTCGTCGCCGTGCCGGCCGGCCCAGCGGGCGGAGAAGATGCCGGGGGCGCCGCCCAGCACGTCCACGCACAGGCCCGAGTCGTCGGCGATCGCGGGCAGTCCGGTCGCGTCGGCGAGGGCGCGCGCCTTCAGCAGCGCGTTCTCCGCGAAGGTGATCCCGGTCTCCTTGACGTCGGGGATCTCCGGATAGGCGTCGGCGCCCACGAGTTCGTGGTCGAGGCCGGCCGCCGCGAGGATGGCCCGCAGTTCGGTGACTTTGTGGGCGTTGCGGGTGGCGAGGACGAGGCGGGTGGTCATGCCGCGATTATCCCTTGCCGCGGTCATCCCTCGGCGCGGTCATCCCTTGGCGCAGACCACCGTCAGCCGGCCGGCTGCCGAGGCGACGGGGCGCAGGTCGGGGTCGTGGCCGCCGGCGGCGGTGGTGCGGGCGTGGCGGACCGAGGTGGACAGGTCGGAGGCGGCGTGGCCGACGTCGGAGCCGTGGCCGCTGCCGAGCCGGTTGAGGTCCTTCTGCACCTTGTCGAGCGCGGAGACGGTGTCCTTGCGGCGGCCGGCGTCGGAGACCTGGCCGACGTTGGTGGCGGTGCTCTGGAGGTCCTGGATGTCGCCGGCGATGGCGGCGGCGGTCTTGGCGCAGTCCAGTGCGCGGGCGGCGGCGCCCTGGCAGGCGGTGGTGAGGAAAGCCGTGAGCAGCAGGACGGCGGCCGGGAGGGCTGCGGCGGGGACCGGTAAGCGGGCGGCCGGTGTGGAGCGTGCGGCGCCTGGGGCGGTGCGGGCGGTGGCGCGGACGGCGGTGCGGACGGCGGTGCGGCGGCGGACGTTCATGCGGTGGCCCCTCCCCTGTCGCGGGTGTACGGCCGTGTGCCGCACGTCGGTTGACACGCGGCACACGGTACACGGGGCCGCCCGCGCGGGGGCGGGCGATCAACTGCGGTCAGCCCTCGGCGAGAGCCGCCTGCTGGATCTTCGTCAGCTCGGCGCAGCCGCCGGTGGCCAGTGCGAGCAGCGCGTCGAGTTCAGCCCGGTCGAAGGGGGCGCCCTCGGCGGTGCCCTGGACCTCGACGAAGCGGCCGTCGCCGGTGCAGACGACGTTCATGTCGGTCTCGGCCTTGACGTCCTCCTCGTAGGGGAGGTCGAGGACGGGGACGCCGTCGACGATGCCGACGCTGACCGCGGCGACGCTGCCGGTGATCGGCTTGGCCTTGAGGCGGACCAGGTGGTTGGCCTGCATCCAGCTGACGGCGTCGACGAGGGCGACGTAGGCGCCGGTGATCGCGGCGGTGCGGGTGCCGCCGTCGGCTTGGAGGACGTCGCAGTCGAGGACGACGGTGTTCTCGCCGAGCGCCTTGTAGTCGATGACGGCGCGCAGCGAGCGGCCGATCAGGCGGGAGATCTCGTGGGTGCGGCCGCCGATCTTGCCGCGGACGGACTCGCGGTCGCCGCGGGTGTTGGTGGCGCGCGGCAGCATGCTGTACTCGGCGGTGACCCAGCCTTCGCCGCTGCCCTTGCGCCAGCGGGGTACTCCCTGGGTGGCGCTGGCGGTGCAGAGGACTCGGGTGTCGCCGAAGGAGACCAGGACGGACCCTTCGGCGTGTTTGCTCCAGCCCCGCTCGATGGTGACGGGGCGGAGCTGGTCGGGGGTGCGGCCGTCGAATCGTGACATGTGTGGAGCCTATCCGGGTGAACGGCCACCCGGAGTCACGGTCTGCCGCCGTCCCCTGGGAGCGCGGGGCCGGGGGCGCCGGGCGGGGCGGCCCGGGCGGCCCAGGCGGCCGGTGCGGCTACATCATCTGGTCGATCTCGTCGGCGATCGGGTCGGCGTCGGTGCCGATGACGACCTGGATCGCGGTGCCCATTTTGACCACCCCGTGGGCGCCGGCGGCCTTGAGGGCGTCCTCGTCGACCCGGCCAGGGTCGACGACCTCGGTGCGCAGCCGGGTGACGCAGCCCTCGACCTCTTCGATGTTGTCGATCCCGCCGAGCCCGGCGACGATCTTCTCTGCCTTGGTGGCCATCCGCGTCTCCTGTCGTCCTGGCCCCGGCTGCTGCGGCGTGCCGGGGCCCGCCGGGCGGGTCGGTGTGTTTCCGATATGTCACACTAACCCACTGTTGGGGGGACGTCACCGGCGGTCACGGACGGTGCACCGGCGCCAGGCGTACGGCCGGGGTCCGGGGGCCGGTCAGATCTCGTAGACCGCGCCCGCCTTCGCCAGCTCCACCGGCCCGCCGAAGGCGGTCTGCGCGTCACGGAGGTTGACCGACGGGTTGGTCCACGGCGGGATGTGGGTGAGCACCAGGCGCCCCGCGCCCGCGCTCTCGGCGATCTGCCCGGCCTGGAGCCCGTTGAGGTGCAGGTCGGGGATGTCCTCCTTGCCGTGCGTGAAGGACGCCTCGCACAGGAACAGGTCGGCGCCCTCGGCCAGGCCGCTGAGCGCCTCGCAGGGCCCGGTGTCGCCGGAGTAGGCGAGGCTGCGGCCGTCCGCCTCGATCCGGAAGCCGTACGCCTCCACCGGGTGGCTGACCGCGTCCGTGGTGACCTGGAACGGGCCGAGCCGGAAGGCGCCGGGCTCCAGGGTGCGGAAGTCGAAGACCTCGCTCATGCACTTCTCGTCCGGCACGTCGCCGTAGGCGATGTTCAACCGCCGCTCGGTGCCGGCCGGGCCGTAGACGGGGATCGCCGAGACCGGGCCGCCCTCGTGCCGGTAGTAGCGGGCCACGAAGTAGCCGCACATGTCGATGCAGTGGTCGGCGTGCAGGTGGCTGAGGAGCACCGCGTCCAGGTCGTACAGGCCGCAGTGGCGCTGGAGTTCGCCCAGGGCCCCGTTGCCCATGTCGAGCAGCAGCCGGAAGCCGTCCGCTTCGAGCAGGTAGCTCGAACAGGCCGAGTCCGCGGACGGGAACGAGCCCGAGCAGCCGACGACGGTGAGGTTCATCGCGGGGTCCACCTCCGAGGGCGCGGCGCTCGCCCCGATTCCGGCTCCTAGGGTGGCGGACTCCCGCCACGTTCTAGGAAGGGTAAAGCGGGCCGCTGCGCAGCGCGCTCTTACGGGCACCGGTTGTGGGCGGAATCACCAGTCCGGGTCACCCCGAACCCCGCTGCGAACGCGACCCGCCCCCGACCGTGCGGCCGGGGGCGGGTCGTCCGTGGTAGGCGGTGTCCGGTCGGTCGTCCCGCGCGGGGGCGCCGCCGGGCCAAGTGCCGTTCGCCGCAGGCGCCTTACGCCCAGAGCTGGCCGTGCAGCGCGGCGACCGCCTCTTCGGTGGAGGCGGCGGTGTAGATGCCGGTGGACAGGTACTTCCAGCCGCCGTCGGCGACCACGAAGACGATGTCCGCCCGCTCGCCGGAGTTCTCCGCCTTGCGGGCCACGCCAAGCGCCGCGTGCAGCGCGGCACCGGTGGAGACCCCGGCGAAGATGCCTTCCTCGGACAGCAGTTCGCGGGTGCGGCGCACCGCGTCCTGCGAGCCGACCGAGTAGCGGGTGGAGAGCACCGACTCGTCGTACAGCTCGGGGACGAAGCCCTCGTCGAGGTTGCGCAGGCCGTAGACGACGTCGTCGTACCGCGGCTCGGCGGCCACGATGGTGACGCCGGGCACCTTCTCCCGCAGGTAGCGGCCGACGCCCATCAGGGTGCCGGTGGTGCCCAGGCCCGCCACGAAGTGCGTGATGGTGGGCAGGTCGGCGAGGATCTCCGGGCCGGTGGTGGCGTAGTGGGCGCCGGGGTTGGCCGCGTTGCCGTACTGGTAGAGCATCACCCAGTCCGGGTGCTCGGCGGCGAGTTCCTTCGCCACCCGCACCGCGGTGTTGGAACCCCCGGCCGCGGGCGAGGAGATGATCTCCGCGCCCCACATCGCCAGCAGTTCGCGCCGCTCGGACGAGGTGTTCTCGGGCATCACGCAGACGATGCGGTAGCCCTTGAGGCGGGCGGCCATCGCCAGCGAGATGCCGGTGTTGCCGGAGGTCGGCTCCAGGATGGTGCAGCCGGGGGTGAGCACGCCCTCGGCCTCGGCCCGCTCGATCATGTGCAGCGCGGGCCGGTCCTTGACCGAGCCGGTCGGGTTGCGGTCCTCCAGCTTCGCCCAGACGCTCACCCGGTCCGAGGGCGACAGCCGGGGCAGCCGCACCAGCGGGGTGTTGCCGACCGCGGCCAGCGGGCTGTCGTACCGCATCAGCGGTGGCCGGACGGGGCGGTGGCGGCGGTCGAGCCGCCGGCGACGGCGGGCAGGATCGTCACGCTGTCGCCGTCGGCGACCTCGGTGGCGATGCCCTTGAGGAAGCGGACGTCCTCGTCGTTGAGGTACACGTTCACGAAGCGGCGCAGTTCGCCGTTGTCGACGACGCGGTCGCGCAGCCCGGCGTGGCGGGAGTCGAGGTCGGTGAACAGCTCGTCGAGCGTGGTCCCGGCACCCTCGACGGCCTTCTGGCCGTCGGTGTACGTGCGCAGGATGGTCGGGATGCGGACCTCGATGGCCATGACGGTGCTCCTGTGGATGCGGACGAAGCGGGGTGGGTGACGCCGGTCTGGAGCCGGGGTGGTGCGGTGCGGGCCGTGCGGTTTTCTGCCGGACCACGGGGGCCGGGCCACGGCGGGCGGCGGGTCGCCTCGGCGGAGGGCGTACGTGGCTACCGACACGCCGCGGCGGTGCGGCGGCACAGGTCGACGTGCAGCCGCGCCACGAGCAGCGCGCCGGGTGCGGTGCCGCTCATGAGTCGCTCACACCATGGACAACCATGCGGTCATCGTATCGATTCCCGCCCGGCGCCCGGCGAGCCCGTCCCAGCATCCGGAAGGTCAGGGCGCGGATGGCACCACTTCGACCGGTTCTTCGGTGACCTGGCCGTCCAGGATGCGGAACGAGCGGAACTGGAACTCCTCCGCGGTGGAGACCAGGACGTAGTGCGCGCCGGGCTCGTTGGCGTAGCTGATGTCGGTCCGGGAGGGGTACGCCTCGGTCGCGGTGTGCGAGTGGTAGACGATCACGGGCTCCTCGTCGCGGTCGTCCATGTCGCGGTAGAGCCGGAGCAGGTCGGTGGAGTCGAACTCGTAGAACGTCGGCGAGCGGGCCGCGTTCAGCATCGGCACGAACCGCTCGGGGCGGCCGCTGCCCGCCGGGCCCGCCACGATCCCGCACGCCTCGTCGGGGTGGTCGGCGCGGGCGTGGGCGACGATCGCGTCGTACAGGTCCTGGGTGATGGTGAGCATGCGGGAAAAGTAACAGGGGCCGCCGCGGCGGCTACACGGCCGGGGTGCCGGGCAGTCCGCCGGCCTCGCCGACCGCCGGGTCCGGGGCGCCCGGCCCGGGGCCGTCCGCGCCGGGGGCGCCCGGCGGCAGGTGCGGGCGGCGGGCGAACGCCGCCGGGTCGCGCCGGCGCAGCACCCGGTAGCCGGCGCCGAGCAGCGCCGCCCACAGCGGCACCCCGTACAGCGACACCCGGGCGTCGGTGTCGATGCCGATCAGCACCAGGACGAGGGCGAGGAAGGCCAGCGCGCACCAGCTGGCGGCCGCTCCCCCGGGTGCGGTGAACCAGGCGGGTGCGGCCCGCCCGGCGCGTACGGCGGCGCGGTAGCGGATGTGCGCGAGGAGGATCACCGCCCAGGTCCACACCGCGGCCACGGTGGCGAAGGCGGTGATGTAGGTGAACGCCCCGTCCGGGTCGACGTAGTTGACCCATACGCCGACGCCCATCACGCCCACCGAGGCGAGGGTGCCGGCGGCCGGGGTGCGGCGGGCGGTGAGCCGGTCGAAGGCGCGCGGGCCCTGCCCGTTGGCGGCGAGGTCGCGCAGCATGCGGCCGGTGGAGTACATCCCGGAGTTGCAGGACGACAGGGCGGCGGTGAGCACCACGAAGTTGACCACCCCGGCGCCGAAGGGGATGCCGATCTCCGCGAAGGCGGCCACGAAGGGGCTGACGCCGGGCTGGAAGCGGGTCCAGGGCACCACGCACAGGATCACCGCGAGCGCGCCGACGTAGAACAGCGCGATCCGCCACGGCAGCGTGTTGATCGCCTTGGGCAGGGTGCGGCGCGGTTCGCGGGCCTCGCCCGCGGTGACGCCGACGAGTTCGACGGCGAGGTAGGCGAACATCACCATCTGCAAGGTCAGCAGCGACCGGCCGACGCCGTGGGGGAAGAAGCCGCCGTCCCGCCACAGGTGACCGACGGACGCGGTGTGCCCGGCTGCCGACACTCCGAGGGTGAGCACGCCGACGCCGATCAGGATCATCCCGAGGATCGCGGTCACCTTCACCGTGGACAGCCAGAACTCGATCTCGCCGAAGAGGCCCACCGAGACCAGGTTGACGCCGGCCAGCAGCAGCAGGAACACCAGCGCGGCGCTCCACTGCGGCACCCCCGGCCACCAGTAGGCGGTGTAGGTGGCCGCGGCGGTGACCTCGGCCATGCCGGTGACGACCCACATCAGCCAGTAGGTCCAGCCGGTGGCGTAGCCGGTGAAGGGGCCGAGGAACTCCCGGGCGTAGTCGGCGAAGGAGCCGGAGACCGGACGGTAGGTGAGCAGTTCGCCCAGGGCGCGCATGATGCAGAAGACGACCGCGCCGGCGACGGCGTACATCAGCAGCAGGCCGGGGCCGGCCCGGTGGATCGCGGTGCCGGCGCCGAGGAACAGGCCGGTGCCGATGGCGCCGCCGATCGCGATCATCTGGACCTGCCGGCTGCCCAGGCCCCGGGCGTAGCCCTCGGTGTCCGCGGGCTCGCCGGGCCCGGGCCGCACACACGTTTCGTCCGCCATGCGCGGATGTGTACCCCGTGGCGGGCGCCGCGGCCCGGTCGGCGGGGCAGCCGGGCCGCAGGCCACCGTAAAGGCCGAAGAACGCGCCGCCCGGGTTGCGCGGAAGCCTGGGGCGGGGGTGCGCCGCGCGAGGCGCCGTCAGTGCCCTCAGTACATATCAGTGCATCAGTGCATCAGCGTCTCGACCAGGCTCTCCTGGAGCCCGCCGAGCCACAGGTAGGCCATGACCAGCGGCTTGCGGGGGTCGCTGTCGGGCAGGTGGTACAGCTCGCTGCCCTCGTCCTCGCTGACGCCGAGCCGGGTGCCCAGGGTCAGCCGCAGGTCGTTGAGGGTGCCCAGCCACTGCCGGGACTCGTCGCCGGTCAGCTTCAGCACCGGTCCGCCCGCATCCAGGCCCCGGATCACCGCCAGCGCGTCGTCGCGCTTGCGGGCCCGCAGGTCGTTCTCGGTGAAGCGGCGGAACTCCGAGGCGTCGGCGGTCTCCTCGTAGGCGTCCGGGAAGAGCCGGGCCAGCGCGGGGTCGTCCGGGGGCTTGGTGGGGCCCTCGGCGAAGAGCCGCGCGAGCGGGTCGTCGTCGGCGCCGTCCGGCTGCTCGCCCGGGCCGACCAGTTCCAGCAGCTGCACGGTCAGGCTGCGCAGGATCGAGATCTCCACCTCGTCCAGCGCGATGGCCGCCCCGCCGCCGCGGACCGGCTCGAAGTAGCCGGCGCGGGCCCGTCGGCGCGCCATCAGCGGTCCTGGGACAGCGTCGCCCACAGACCGTAGCCGTGCATCGCCTGCACGTCCCGCTCCATCTCCTCGCGGGTGCCGCTGGAGACCACGGCCCGCCCCTTGTAGTGGACGTCCTTCATCAGCTTGGTGGCCTTGCTCTTCGAGTACCCGAAGTACGTCTGGAACACGTACGTCACGTAGCTCATGAGGTTGACGGGGTCGTTGTGCACGAGCGTCACCCACGGAACGTCCGGTTCGGGGACCACGGAAGGGGCCCCGCTCGACTCGGGACGCTCGATCTCAACAGGCGCGACACTCACAGGTTCCATGCTGCCGCCCCGGGGGGCCGTCGCACAAATGGGCGTGTGAGAGGGCCCACAGAGCGAGATCTCGTCAGTTTGACGAAATGAGGGGTAGCATCATCGCCATGAGCACAGCAGACCTGGCACTGCCGGTGGACGTGCCGTCCACCGCGCTGTTCACCGACCGGTACGAGTTCACGATGCTTCAGGCGGCGCTCAAGAGCGGCGCCGCGCACCGCCGTTCGGTCTTCGAGGCGTTCACCCGGCGGCTGCCGGAGGGGCGGCGCTACGGCGTCGTGGCCGGCACCGGCCGCGTCCTGGACGCGGTGGAGAACTTCCGGTTCGACGCTCCCGTGCTGGAGTTCCTCGAACGGGAGCGAGTGGTGGACGCCGCGACGCTGAAGTGGCTCGCGGACTACCGCTTCACCGGCGACATCTGGGGCTACCCCGAGGGCGAGGTGTACTTCCCCGGCTCGCCGATCCTGCGGGTGGAGGGCAGCTTCGCCGAGGCGGTGCTGCTGGAGACGGTGGTCCTGTCGATCCTCAACCACGACTCGGCGATCGCCGCGGCCGCCTCCCGGATGGCGGTGGCGGCCGGCGGCCGGCCGCTGATGGAGATGGGCGCGCGGCGCACCCACGAACTGGCCGCGGTCGCCGCCGCGCGGGCCGCCTACGTCGGCGGGTTCCGCTCCTCCTCCAACCTCGCCGCCGGCTTCCGCTACGGGCTGCCCACCATCGGCACCAGCGCGCACGCCTTCACCCTGCTGCACGACAGCGAGCGGGACGCCTTCACCGCGCAGGTCGAGTCGCTCGGCCGCGGCACCACGCTGCTGGTGGACACCTACGACCTGACCGAGGCGGTGCGCACCGCCGTGGAGGTGGCCGGGCCGGAGCTGGGCGCGGTCCGGATCGACTCCGGCGACCTGCTGCTGCTCGCCCACCGGGTGCGGCAGCAGCTGGACGACCTCGGGGCGCGGGAGACGAAGATCGTGGTCACCTCCGACCTGGACGAGTACGCGATCGCGTCGCTGGCCGCGGCGCCGGTCGACGCCTACGGGGTCGGCACGTCGCTGGTCACCGGCAGCGGGCACCCCACCTGCGCGATGGTCTACAAGCTGGTCGCCCGCGCGTCCGTGCCCGGCGAGGCGGACGCGCCGCTCACCCCGGTCGCCAAGCGGGCGCTGGGCGGGAAGACCAGCGTGGGCGGCCGCAAGTGGGCCGCGCGGCGGCTGGACGCCGACGGTGTCGCCGAGGCCGAGGTGGTGGGCAGCGGCGAGATCCCCGCGGACCTGGTGGAGCGGCAGCTGCTGGTGCCGCTGGTGCGCGGCGGCGAGGTGGTCGGGCGCGAGCCGCTGGACGCCGCGCGCACCCGACACATCGCCGCGCGGGCGGGGCTGCCGCTGTCGGCGACCCAGCTCTCGCGTGGCGAGCCGGTGCTCCCCACGGAGACCATGTAGGCCGGTCCCGGCCGCCCGCGGGAAGAGGCGGCCCGCGCCCCCTCTTCCCGTGGGAGGGGCTCAGTCCCTACGCTCGGCACCGGCGAACCGGAAAGCACTCGGAGACAGACATGCACCGCGCACTGATCATCGTGGACGTGCAGAACGACTTCTGCGAAGGCGGCAGCCTCGCGGTGCCGGGGGGCGCGGACGTGGCCGCCGCGGTCACCGACCTGATCGGGCAGTCCGCCGGGGTGTACCGGCACGTCGTGGCGACCCGCGACCACCATGTGGACCCGGGCGACCACTTCTCGGACGAGCCGGACTACGTGTCGTCCTGGCCGCCGCACTGCGTCGCGGGCACCGAGGGGGTCGGGTTCCACCCGAACTTCACGCCCGCGGTGGCCTCGGGCGCGGTGGACGCGGTCTTCGACAAAGGCGCCTACTCGGCGGCGTACAGCGGTTTCGAGGGCAGGGACGAGAACGGCGCCGGGCTGGCCGCGTGGCTGCGCGAGCGGGAGGTCGACGAGGTGGACGTGGTGGGGATCGCCACCGACCACTGCGTGCGCGCCACCGCGCTGGACGCGGCCCGGGAGGGCTTCACCACCCGGGTGCTGCTGGACCTGACCGCGGGGGTGGCGCCGGAGACCACCCGGCAGGCGCTGGTGCAGCTGCGGGCGGCCGGGGTGGAGCTGCACGGAGAGGTCGCGGCCGCGGGCGGAGCGTGACCCCAGGCCACAGGCCCCTTGCCCCTTGCCCGGGTCCCGCGCAAGGGAACCCGCCGGCTACGCGTGGTGGCTGAGCCGCTTCAGCGTGGAGATCGGGTACCAGGGGTCCGTGCCCAGGGCCCCGTACTCCCGCCAGACCAGGCCGTCGGGGTGGTGCAGCACCGCGGAGACCTCGTCGGGGGTGGGCGGCTCGGCGTTGCCGGTCAGCCGCGCGCCGCGGAACCCGAGGTTGCTCAGCCGGGTCAGGGCACGCTGGCGGTTCACCGCGTGCACCACCACCCGTACGGCCAGCTCGGGGCACGCCGGGTGCGGCAGGGCGAGCGCCACCACGACCGTGCCGCCCGGGAGCTTGATGAAACCGCCGACCGCCATGAGCACATCTTCTGCGCATCGGCCGCCGCCCACCAGGGGACGGCGGCCGTACGTCGCGTCACCGCAGGTCAGCGCGGTGAGTGTGACCGATGTTACCGATGTGACGGGCTCACCTGGACCGTCATGGTGCTCCCGTCGAGGGCCTGGCCGGTGATCGTCAGCCGGGTGCCGGTGTCGGGGACCTTGACGCTGCCGTACGGGTTGCTCGCGTACCAGTACGTTCCGTAGCGGTCGTCGAAGACCGGGGCCCCGGGCTTGGCGGCGATGCGCTTGGCGACGCCGTCGTCATGGAGGGTGAACCCGGCCGACGGGTACCAGCTGAACGGCGAGTCGTACGCCTGGACCCGGTTGCGGATGACGGTGCCGTCGGTGAAGGTCTCCGGCTTGGCGTGCGCGTCCACCGGCAGGATCTCGCCGCTGCCGGGGTGGGCGCCGACGTTGTTGTCCTGCTGCGAGGTGTCCCACAGCCACACCAGCAGCCCGGTCTGGTACGGGTAGTGCTCCACCCAGTCCGGCCGGGTGCTGGTCCAGCCGAAGTTGTACGGGCCGGTCTTCAGCGTGGTGTCGTACGAGGTGTACTGCCGGTTCTCGGCGATGTAGTACTCCGGGTAGTCCTTGCTGAAGGAGGCGCCGATCCGGGAGAAGCCGTCGGCACTCCAGCCGTTGTCGTCGGTCTCGGCGCCGTCGGTGAGCAGCGCCTTGCCGTCGGCGGTGACGCCGATCGCGTCGGCCGCGAAGCCCTGCTGGGCCACGCCGCCGTCGGTGGCGTAGCGGAAGCGCAGCTGGATCTGCCGGCCGGCGTAGGCGTCCAGCGGGAAGGACAGGTCCTCGTAGGCGCCGGAGGTGCCGGTCAGGGCCGGGCGGTCGCTGCCGTCGCGGGGCAGCGCCTTGCCGTTCGCGGTGCCCTCCAGCGCGGTCCAGTTCGCGCCGCCGTCGGTGGAGACCTCGGTGTAGAGGAAGTCGTAGTTCTGCTCGATGTCCCACCAGCCCTTGAGGTCCAGGGCGGCGGTGGTGGCGCCGGTGAGGTCCACGGTGCGGGTCAGGGTGTTGGACAGGTCGTCGCCCATGCCGCTCCACCACTGCTTGTCGCCCTCGGCGGGCGTGGTGACGGTGGTGGTGACGGACTTGTCGGGCAGCTGCACCACCAGCGCCTGTTTGTCCTTGGTGTTGTACTCGGCGACGCCCAGCTTGGTGGTGGAGCGGGTCGCGGCCTTGGCGGTGCCGTAGTTCAGCCAGCCGAGCTGGAGCTTGTCCCAGGCGTTCATGTCGTCGGGCAGGTCGCCGATGGCGTTCTGGCCGGTGCCCATCCAGGAGCCGGAGGACATCAGCGTCCAGAACGCGGTGCTGTTCTCGCCGACGTAGGAGGTGTCGTACTCGTCGGGCAGGCCGAGGTCGTGGCCGTACTCGTGGGCGAAGACGCCCAGGCCCCCGTTCTCCGGCTGGAGGGTGTAGTCGCCGACCCAGATGCCGGTGTCGCCGATCTCGGTGCCGCCGGCCTTGTCGCCCTCGGGCCCGGTCTTCCCCGCGTCGCTGCCGTAGGCGTACCAGCGGTGCGCCCACAGCGCGTCGGTGCCCTGGGCGCCGCCGCCGGCCGACTGGTCCTCACCGGCGTGCACGATCTGGAAGTGGTCGATGTAGCCGTCCGGCTCGTTGAAGTCGCCGTCGCCGTCGTAGTCGTAGCGGTCCCACTGGTCGTACTGCGCCAGGTCCGCCTTGATCTGCGCGGCGGTGCGGCCCTGCGCCTGCTGGTCGGCGACGTAGGCGGTGGTGGCGTCGCGGATCAGGTCCCAGGCGCTGGAGCAGATGGTGGAGCCGCACCAGTCGGAGCCGTAACGGGCCTCGTTGTAGGGGACCTTGACCCAGTCCGAGACCTCGCCGTCGACCGAGTAGCGGCCCGAGGACTGCTTCTCGTAGTACTTCGCCAGCGACTCGGTGTCCTTGGCGTGGGAGAAGTACAGGTCCTGGAAGTGCTGCTGGTCGTAGTCGGCCTGCCAGGCGGTGCTGTTGTCCTGCGAACGGTCCGGCTGGGCAATGGTGTTGTGGGCCGGGCCGGGGTCGCCGCCGTACTTGGCCACGGGCGGCTCGGGTCCGTCCGGGCCGTCGGGGTCGTAGGTCGTGGTGTCGTCGACCTGGTCGCCGAACTCCACCAGGATGGTGAAGATCTTGTCGGTCTTCTCCCGGCCCAGCTCGACGTACTTGCTCTGCTTGCCCTTGCCGTGGCCGAGTTGGACCACCTGGGAGCCGTCGCGCTGCTGGACGGTGGCGTCGCCGGAGACGACCTGCTGGAGGGCCGCGGAGTGCTCGGCGGCCTGCTGCTTGCTGAACGGGCCCGGCAGGTTGTGCGGTTCGGCCTGCGCCGGGTCGTGCTCGGCGGCGGCGGATGTGGTGCCGGCGCTGCCGGAGCCCGCGGACGCCGCCGCCGCGCCGGTGGCGGCGGCCGGGACCGCGAGCACGGCTATCGCGGCTGCCAGGGCGGCTCTTTGGCTGATCCAGTGCTGTCTTTTCAAGATCCTTGACCTCCCCTTGGGAAAGGCCATTGCACCGGAGCGACGAGCGAAAAGACAGATCTTGACTTGCGCATGACGTGCTGGTTAGCTGGGCCGCTTCCCGGTGACCGCGATCCGCCGACCGGACGCGAGCGGCCCCAACGGGCCTGCGTCGCACAGGCGTTGAGGTATCGGTCACACGTGCGACCCCGTGCGCCCCCCGTGCTCCGCACCGCGGGTGAGGCAACGCTTACCCGGGGACGGGTCTGGGCATTTCGAACCGTAGAGTCACGCCCGTCAGCAGGCCCCCGCATCTCGACGCACCCCCTTGAGGACGGTTCCCTCATGCCACGCCCCACGCACGCGCAAGTCGCCTACGGTGCCGGCACCGTGGTCCTGTTCACCTTCGCGGTCCTGCTGCTGACGGGGGCGTCCTCCACCGGGGCGGTGATCGGGTTCGCCGCGCTCGGGCTGCTGCTCGGGGTGGTGGTCGCGGCCGCGCTGCGGCCCGCCGGGGACAGTGCCGCCGAACAGCCGGCGCGCGCGGCGGCCCCGGCGCCGGCCCGGGAGCACTCCCTGCGCTGAGCCGCGGCGCCCGGCGCCCCGGCCTCCCGCACTACGGCGTGGCCTGGACCACGACGGTCTTGGCGGCCTTGTCGTGGATGCCCTGCTTGTAGGGGCGGTCGATGACGATCGTCGCGCCGATGACGAGGAACCAGACGCAGGAGCAGCAGAAGGCGGGCAGCCACAGGATGGCCGCGCGGATCGCGGCGGCGTAGGAGTCGGGGACCCGGCCGTTGTCCAGCATGGCCGCGCGCATCCCGAGCAGGCGCTTGCCGACGGTCTGCCCGGTCGCGCGGGTCATCAGGAACTCGTAGAGGAAGCCGATGCCCGCGGTGAAGATCCCGCCGACCGCGGAGCGGCCCGCGGTGAAGTGGCTGCCCTGCGCCCCGACGGACGCCCAGTCCAGGAGGTAGGAGGGGATCAGCACGATGATGATGTCGATGATCCGCGCCAGCAGCCGCCGGCCGGCCTCCGCGAGCGGCGGCATCCCCGCCAGCGGGTCGGGGCCGCCCGGGCCGCCGCCGTAGGGCTGCTGACCGTACGGGTTCTGGTCGTACGGGCTCTGCCCGCCCGGGCCCCCGCCGTACGGGTTGCCGGGCGGCGGCTGGTCCGGCGGGGGCTGCTGCCCGCCTGACGGTTTGTCGTACGGTGAGCCGCCGCCGGGCTGATCGCTACTCATGCCCCGAGTCAAGCCCGGGTGCCGCTCCCCCGCCCGCGGGCCGCAGCCGATCGGAGTACGGCGGAGCTAGCCGCGGGCGACGAACGTACGGGCCGCCTTGTCGTGCCAGCACTGCTTCCAGGGGCGGTCGAAGAGGCACCAGGCCACGCCGACCACGCCGACCGCCAGCAGGTTCAGCACGGTGCGCAGCAGCCAGCGGCGCGTGCTGAGGCCGAAGCCGGGCGGCAGTTGCGCCTCGATGTCCAGCACCCGCAGCCCGACCAGGCGCTTGCCCAGCGTACGGCCCCACCTCGCGGTCGGCAGCACCTCCAGCAGCACGCCGGCGACGAGGAACGTGGCCAGTACGGCGCCGAGTTGGGCGCCCGTGGTGCTGTCGATCAGCCAGACCCGGACGGTCTCCCCGGTCAGCCGGGCCTGGTCCACCTTGTCCTTGGCGTGGTGGTAGGCCGCGGTGCCCAGCGGCACGGCGGCGATCGCGGTCACCGCGCCGAGCACCACGGCGTCGACCAGCCGGGCCAGGAACCGGCGGACCAGCCCGCCGGGCCGGTCGGGGGCCCGGGACGCCCCGAACGGGTCGTCCACCGGCGGCCGCCACGGCACCACCCCGCCCTCGCCCCGGGCCAGGTCCTGCACCTGCGCGGCCCACGGGGCGGACGCCTGCGCGGCGGACTCGGGAACGGGTGCGGGCGCGGCCGGAGCAGGAGCAGGGGCCGGAGCCGGTGCGGGCACCAGGGGCGACAGCGGCGGGGACTGCTGGGCCGGTGCCGGGAAGGGCGCGGGGGCCGGCGGCTGCGGCGCCGGCAGGGGCTCCTGGACGGCCGGGGACTGCGGGGAACCCCAGGAGATCGGGGGCAGCCCGGCACCGGCACCGGAGTGCGGGGCCGGCCAGGACGGCGCCTGCTCCTGGGCGAGATGGGTCCGTGGGTCGGGCACCGGCCGCTGCGGGGCGGGCGCCGCCACGGGGCCGACCCCGGTCTCGCTCCACCGCTCGGCGGTAGGCGCGGCCGGGTCCTCGTCGAGGAACATCGGGCCGGACTCGTCGAGCGCGGGCGGACCGGGCGCGGCGGGCGCGGGCGCCGGGGCCGGTACGGGGGCGGGGGCCGGCGCGGGCACGGGCGCCGGGGACCCGCCGGGCAGCGCCCCGTCCACCGGCGCGGGGCGGCTGGTGCCCGGCACCCACGCGGAGCCGTTCCAGTACCGGATGTAGTGCGGGATCGACGGGTCCGGGTAGTACCCGGGCACAGGAGCGCCGGACCCACCCGGGGACGCGGACGGCTGGGGGGATGCCGACGAACCCGAGGAGCCAGAGGTGGGTGCGCTCATGGTCACAGTTCCGTATCTGCTCGACCGCGGGGTGGTGTCACGTCCACATCTACCAGAATGACCGGCCCTGCGGGTCCACGCTGGCGCGCACCCCGCTCCACGACGTCTCGTTGACATGTCATTACCCCGGTGCGCCGCCGTCCGCTCCGGGTTCGAGAAATCTGAAGCGAATCGGGGAAACCCGCGTAATGGTTGGAGAGGTACGCGCTCTCTTCCAGGTGCAGGCCCCGTCGCGACACCCGCACCCGGGGCCACCGCGCCAAGGAAAGGACGTCGGACTCATGCAGAACGTGGTGGAACGTGAACTGGAGATGCAGCTCGTGCTCTCACCGGAACGGAGCATTCCGGTGCCGGCTCGGCTGACCTACCGCACGGACGATCCGTATGCGGTGCACATCACCTTCCACATCGGCTCCGAC
Organism: Streptomyces sp. CA2R106; assembly: GCF_037034245.1. Classification (NCBI taxonomy): domain Bacteria; kingdom Bacillati; phylum Actinomycetota; class Actinomycetes; order Kitasatosporales; family Streptomycetaceae; genus Streptomyces; species Streptomyces sp. CA2R106. The sequence continues at coordinate 84,324 of NZ_JBAGKC010000009.1, read as the reverse complement.
GCGCCCGTCAACTGGACGTTCGCCCGTGAGCTGATCGTGGAGGGGGTGTTCCGGCCGTGCGGGCACGGCGACGTGCGGATCTGGCCGACGAAGGTCAACGGGCGCAGCGTGCTGTGCATGGCGCTCAGTTCGCCCGACGGCGACGCGCTGCTGGAGGCGCCGTCCTCGCCGGTGGCCGCCTGGCTGGAGCGCACGCTGCGGGTGGTGCCGCCGGGCAGCGAGCACGAACAGCTCGGCATGGACGACGGGTTGAGCCGGCTGCTGGCTCCCGCGGCCGGCGACGAGCTGTGGCTGCGCGACCCGTGGTCGGACTCCGACGACACCCCGGACGCCAGTGCGTGAGCGCGGCGGCGGTCAGAGCACCTTACCCGGGTTGAGCAGCCCGAGCGGGTCGAAGACCGCCTTCACACCGCGCTGCACCTCCAGACCCACCGGGCCCAGTTCGCGGGCGAGCCAGTCCTTCTTCAGCAGTCCCACGCCGTGTTCACCGGTGATGGTGCCGCCGAGGGCCAGACCGAGGGACATGATCTCGTCGAAGGACGCGCGGGCCCGGCGGGTCTGGTCCGGGTCCTGCGCGTCGAAGCAGACGATGGGGTGCGTGTTGCCGTCCCCGGCGTGCGCGCACACCCCGATGGTCAGGTCGAACTTCGCGGCGATCGCGGCCACCCCGTCGAGCAGGGCCGCCAGCCGGGCGCGCGGCACGCACACGTCGTCGATCATCGAGGCGGTGGAGACCCGCTCCAGCGCGGGCAGCGCCAGCCGGCGGGCCTGGAGCAGCATCTCCGACTCGGCGGGGTCCTCGGCCGGCACCACCTCGGTGGCGCCCGCGGCCGTGCACAGCTCGGCGAGCACGGCGAGGTCCGCGGCCGGGTCGTCCGAGTCGTACCCGGCCAGCAGCAGCGCCTCGGTGCTCTCCGGCAGGCCCATCCGCGCCATGGCGTTGACCGCGCGGATGGTGGTGGCGTCCATCAGCTCCAGCAGCGAGGGGGCGTGGCCGGACTCCATGACCGCGCACACCGCGGCGCCGGCCGCCTGGGCGGAGGGGAACTCCGCGACCAGGGTCAACTGGGGGCGCGGGGCGGGCCGGAGCGCGAGGACCGCCTTGACCACGACGCCGAGGGTGCCCTCGGAGCCGACGAAGAGCCGGGTCAGGTCGTAGCCGGCGACGCCCTTGGCGGTACGCCGGCCGGTGCTCAGCAGCCGCCCGTCGGCCAGCACCACGTCCAGGCCGAGGACGTACTCGGCGGTCACCCCGTACTTCACGCAGCACAGGCCGCCCGCGCCGGTGCCGATGTTGCCGCCGATGGTGCACTGCTCCCAGCTGGAGGGGTCCGGCGGGTAGGACAGGCCCTGTTCGGCGACCGCGCGGGAGAGCACCGCGTTGACGACGCCCGGCTCCACCACGGCGATCCGCTCGACCGGGTCGATCTCCAGGATGCGGTCCATCGCGGCCAGCGACAGCACGATGCAGCCGTCCACGGCGTTGGCGCCCCCGGACAGGCCGGTGCGGGCGCCCTGCGGGACGACCGGGACGCGGAACCGGGTGGCCGTCCGCATCACGTGCTGGACCTGTTCCACGGAGGTGGGGCGCACGACGAGGGCCGCGGTGCCCGCGTCCGAGAAGCTCGCCATGTCGTGGGCGTAGGACGCCACGACGTCGGGGTCCGTGACGATCGCCTCCGGCGGGAGGACGGACGACAGCTCGGCTCTCACGTCATCGTGCATGCCGCACAGCGTGTCATATGCCTCCCCCGTTGGGGAGGGGCGTTCTCCCGCCCACCCGCCCGCCCCGCCCCCCGACGGGAGCCGTCAGAGGTTGCCGCGGCGCTCCTGTTCGCGCTCGATCGCTTCGAAGAGGGCCTTGAAGTTGCCCTTGCCGAAGCCCATGGAGCCGTGGCGCTCGATCATCTCGAAGAAAACGGTCGGGCGGTCCTGGACCGGCTTGGTGAAGATCTGCAGGAGGTAGCCGTCCTCGTCGCGGTCGGCGAGCAGCTTGAGTTCGCGCAGCTCGTCGAGGGGCACCCGGGTCTCGCCGACCCACTCCCCGAGGGTGTCGTAGTAGGAGTCGGGGGTGTCGAGGAACTCGACGCCGGCGGCGCGCATCGCGCGGACGGACGCGACGATGTCGTTGGTGGCCAGCGCGATGTGCTGGACGCCCGGCCCGCCGTAGAACTCCAGGTACTCGTCGATCTGGGACTTCTTCTTGCCCGCGGCCGGCTCGTTGAGCGGGAACTTGACCTTGCGGGACCCGTCGGCGACCACCTTGGACATGAGCGCGGAGTACTCGGTGGCGATGTCGTCGCCGATGAACTCCTTCATGTTGGTGAAGCCCATGACGTCGTTGTAGAAGGACACCCACTCGTTCATCCGGCCGAGTTCGACGTTGCCGACGCAGTGGTCGACGGCCTGGAAGAAGCGCCGCGCGGGCGGCTCGACGAGGGGCGCGGCGGCCTCGTAGCCGGGCAGGTAGGGGCCGTCGTAGCCGGTGCGCTCGACGAGGGTGTGCCGGGTCTGCCCGTAGGTCGCGATGGCCGCCAGCACGACGGTGCCGTGGTCGTCCTTCAGCTCGTAGGGCTCGGTAAGGCCGGTGGCGCCGTGCGCGGTGGCGTAGGCGTAGGCGGCGCGGGCGTCGGGGACCTCGATGGCGAGGTCGACCACGCCGTCGCCGTGCGCGGCGACGTGCTCGGCGAGGAATCGGCCGTACTCGGTGTCCGGCTTGATCACCGAGGTGAAGACGAAGCGCGCGCCGCCCGACTCCAGGACGTACGACGCGGTCTCGCGGCTGCCGTTCTCGGGGCCGGCGTACGCCACGCGGCGCATGCCGAACGCGGTGGAGTAGTAGTGCGCCGCCTGCTTCGCGTTGCCCACCGCGAAGACGACGGCGTCCATGCCCTTGACGGGGAAAGCATCCGGGGTCCCAGTGAGTGCAGTCATGGGAAAAGCGTCCCGCCGCCCTTCAGAGTGCGCAATAGTTCCGGTTTTCACTGGACAGTGTGTGCAGCCGAGGCCAGGCTCGTACCGTCAATCTGTGCAGTATGACCATGGAAGGCGGGCGGGGATGGGGATCGACGCGCTGGACGGCCGGTTGATCACACTGCTGGACGAGGAGCCGCGGATCGGCGTGCTGGAGGCGTCGCGGCGGCTGGGGGTGGCGCGCGGCACCGTGCAGGCGCGGCTCGACCGGCTGCGGGCCAATGGAGTGATCCGCGGTTTCGGGCCGCAGGTGGACCCGGCGGCGCTCGGCTACCCGGTGACGGCGTTCGCGACGCTGGAGATCCGGCAGGGCCAAGGCACGGACGTCCGGGCGCACTTGGCGGGGGTGCCGGAGGTGCTGGAGCTGCACACCACGACCGGGGAGGGCGACATGCTCTGCCGGCTGGTGGCCCGGTCGAACGCCGACCTCCAACGGGTGATCGATCGGGTTGTCGGCTTTGATGGCATCGTCCGGGCCGCCACGGCGATCGTCATGGAGAACCCGGTGCCGCTGCGGATCATCCCGCTGGTGGAGCAGGCCGCACAGGACACCTGACGGTCCGTGCGGGACGCGCGGGCCCCCCGGCCGGCGCGGGACGCGAGGCGACGGGAGGAGGGCGGCCGTGAGTTTCTGGCAGTACCTGTCCAACCGGCACCAGCAGTTGCTGTTCGACGCCTACCAGCACGCCAGCGCGGTCTTCCAGTGCATGGTGGTCGCCACCGTGGTCGGCGTGCTGATCGGGGTGCTCACCTACCGCGCCGAGTGGGCCGGCAACCTCTCGATCACCACGACCGCGGTGATCCTCACCATCCCGTCCCTGGCGCTGATCGGCCTGCTCATCCCGATGCTCGGCCTGGGCGTGCCGCCGACGGTCACCTCCCTGGTGCTGTACGGGCTGCTGCCGATCGTGCGCAACGCGATCGTGGGGCTGCGCGGGGTGGACGCGTCGCTGGTGGAGGCCGCCCGCGGTATCGGCATGTCCCGGGCGGCCCGGCTGCTGCGGGTCGAACTGCCGCTGGCCTGGCCGCCGATCCTCACCGGCATCCGGGTGTCCACGCAGATGCTGATGGGCATCGCCGCGATCGCCGCCTACGCCTCCGGGCCGGGCCTGGGCAACGAGATCTTCACCGGGATCGCGTCGCTGGGCAGCGCCAACGCCCTCAACGAGGTCCTAGCCGGCACCCTCGGCATCATCGTGCTGGCGCTGGCCTTCGACGCGGTCTACGTCCTGATCGGCCGGCTGACCATCCCGAGGGGGATTCGTGGCTGAAGCAGCGGACCGGCCCGAAGCGGCGGAGCCCGACACGGACGCGGGCGCGAGCACGGGTGCGCGGGTGGCGGCCGACCGTACGGCGGCCGGCGAGGAGCGCGGCGGCGGCCAGGGGCGGGCCTCGGGCGCCGCGATCGTCCTGGAGGACCTGACGAAGCGCTACCCGGGCAACCCGCGGCCGGCCGTGGAGAGCGTCAGCATGGAGATCGGCGCCGGCGAGACGGTGATCCTGGTCGGGCCGTCGGGGTGCGGCAAGTCCACCACGCTGAAGATGATCAACCGGCTGATCGAGCCGTCGTCCGGGCGCATCCGGATCGGCGACGAGGACGTCACCGGCATCGACCCGGTGAAGCTGCGCCGCAAGGTCGGCTACGCGATCCAGTCCTCCGGGCTCTTCCCGCACATGACGGTCGCCGAGAACATCGGGCTGGTGCCGAAGATGGTCGGGTGGGGCAAGAGCCGGGTCCGGGACCGGGTGGAGGAGATGCTCGACCTGGTCGGCCTGGACCCGCGGGAGTTCCACGGCCGCTATCCGCGGCAGCTGTCCGGCGGGCAGCAGCAGCGGGTCGGCGTGGCCCGGGCGCTGGCCGCCGACCCGCCGGTGCTGCTGATGGACGAGCCGTTCGGCGCGGTGGACCCGATCACCCGCGACCACCTCCAGGACGAGCTGATCCGGCTCCAGCACGAGCTGCACAAGACGATCGTGTTCGTCACCCACGACTTCGACGAGGCGATCAAGCTGGGCGACCGGATCGCGGTGCTGCGCGAGCGCTCGCACATCGCGCAGTTCGACACCCCCGAGGCGATCCTCACCAACCCGGCCGACGAGTTCGTCGCCGGCTTCGTGGGTGCGGGCGCGGCGCTGAAGCGGCTGAACCTGACCCGGGTGCGGGACGTGGAGATCGCCGACTTCGCGGCGGTGACGGTGGACGAGCCGCTCCAGTCGATCTTCGACCGGCTGCGGGCCGGCCAGCACAACGAACTGCTGCTGCTGGACCGCCGGCGGCGGCCGTACAAGTGGCTGCGGCGCGGCGACCTGATGCGGGCGCGGGGCTCGCTGGCCCGCTCCGGCACCCTGGTGACGCACACGGTCACCCGGGACGCGACGCTGCGGGACGCGCTGGAGGCGGTGCTCACCGACAGCGGCGGCCGGGTGGCGGTGACCGGGCGGCGCGGGGAGTTCATCGGCGTGGTGGACATGGAGACGCTGATGAACTCGGTGCACGAGATGCTGGAGGCGGACCGGCTGACCGCGCTGGAGCACCGGCACGAGCTGGAGGAGGTCAAGGCGCGGCAGGAGGGCGGGCCGGGCGCCGGCGAGGACGGGCAGGCGCCGTCATGACCGGGGTCCGGGACGGCGAGCGCGACGGGTACGGCGGCGAGCGCGACGATCGTGGCGAGCGCGGCGGGGCGAGCCGCTGGGACACCGCGGGCCGGGCCACCGGGCTCGCGCCGGAACACGAGGGCGATCCGGCGGCCGACCCGGACGGCCTCGACACGGACCAGGAGGGCGGCGGCCCGGGCAGGGGCGGGCGGGGCGGCCGTCCGGCCCGGAAGGTGACCTGGCAGAAGCTGGTGATCACCCCGGCCGTCCTGGCGGTCGCCCTGGTCGCCACCTACTTGTGGATCACGAACATCCACCTGGACGCGATCGAGCACAACTCCCTGGACAACGGCAATGTGCAGCTGCGGCTGTGGCAGCACATCCGGCTCACCGCGATCTCGACGTTCTGGGTGCTGCTGATCGCGATCCCGCTGGGCATCGCGCTGACCCGGCGCCGGCTGCGGCCGGTGGCACCGGCGTTCACCGCGCTGGCGAACATCGGGCAGGCCACCCCGGCGATCGGGCTGCTGGCGCTGCTGGTGATCTGGCTGGGCATCGGGGCGCGCACGGCGATCATCGGCATCGTCGCGTACGCGGTGCTGCCGGTGCTGTCGAACACGATCGCCGGGCTGCGCGCGATCGACCCGACGATGGTGGAGGCGGCGCGCGGCATCGGGATGTCGGCGCGCGGGGTGCTGACCCGGGTCGAACTGCCGCTGGCGGTCCCGCTGATCCTGGCCGGGGTGCGCACCGCGCTGGTGCTCAACGTCGGCACCGCGACGCTGGCCACGTTCGGGGGCGGCGGGGGGCTGGGCGACCTGATCACCTCGGGCATCGTCAACCAGCGGATGCCGGTGCTGATCCTCGGCTCGATCCTGACGGTGGTGCTGGCGCTGTTCGTGGACTGGCTCGCCTCGATCGCGGAGGCGCTGCTGCGGCCGCGCGGGCTGGGGGCGAAGGCGTGAGGCGGGGCGCGGGGCTGCGGCACGGCGCCCGGCCGCCGCGGGCCGTCGGCCGCCGGCCGACGGGGCGGCGGGCGGTGGCGGCGACGGCCGCGGGGCTGGCGGCGCTCGCGGTGGTCTCCTCCTGCGGGCTGACCAGCGGCAGCCCGCTGGTGGACGATGTGCAGCCGGGCACCCTCGGGCGCGGCAAGCCGCTCAAGGGCGCCTCGCTGACCGTCACCTCCAAGAACTTCAGCGAGAACATCATCCTGGGCGAGATGATCGGCCTGGTCTTCAAGGCGGCCGGCGCCTCGGTGCTGGACCGCACCAACATCACCGGGTCGATCGGCGCCCGCGAGGCGGTCAAGTCCGGCCAGGCGGACGCGATGTACGAGTACACCGGCACCGCCTGGATCACCTACCTCGGGCACACCACGCCGATCGCGAGCCCGCACGCGCAGTGGCAGGCGGTGCGCGACGCGGACCTGAAGAACGGCCTGACCTGGCTGCCGCCGTCCACCCTCGACAACACCTACTCGCTGGCGGTCAGCGCGCGCAACGAGGCGAAGTACCACCTCAGGACGCTCTCCGACGTGGCCGCGCTGGCCCGCAAGGACCCCAAGGCCGTCACGCTCTGCGTGGAGAACGAGTTCGCGTCCCGGCAGGACGGCCTGGTCGGCATGGAGAAGGCGTACGGCATGAGCCTGCCGTCGGGGAACATCCAGAAGATGGACGCCGGAATCATCTACACCCAGATCAACAAGAGCAACTCCTGCCTGCTGGGCGAGGTGTACACCACCGACGGCCGGATCAGGTCGATGAACCTGACCGTCATGAAGGACGACCGGAACTTCTTCCCCAACTACAACGCGGCGCCGGTGATCTACTCCAAGGCGTTCCGCAAGCACCCGGTGATCGCGCGGCTGCTGGACCCGCTCAGCGCGAAGCTCACCACCGCGGTCGCGCAGCAGCTCAACGCGAAGGTGGACGTGGACGGCCAGGACCCGCACGACGTGGCGAAGGACTGGCTGGAGAAGGAGGGCTTCATCAAGGCGGGCTGATCCCCCGCCGGATGGATGCAAAGATTCTTTGCAAAGAAATCTTGCAAAGAATCTTTGCACTCCCCTACCGTGGTGGCGTGCCCAAGAACCCCGCGGACGGCGTCCGCCACCCCGACCAGCCGGGCGAGGTCCGCGTCATGGACCCGCGCGCGCTGCGCGCCCTCGCCCACCCGCTGCGGATGCAGATCATGGCCGCGCTGCGCGAGTACGGCCCCGCCACCGCCTCCGGGCTCGGCGAGCGGCTCGGCGAGTCCAGCGGCGCCACCAGCTACCACCTGCGCCAGCTCGCCGCGCACGGCTTCGTGGCCGACGACCCGGAGCGCGGCACCGGCCGCGAGCGGTGGTGGAAGGCGGTGCACCGCGGCACCCGGTTCGACAGCGCCCAGGAGTTCCTGGGGCACGCCGACCCCGAAGTGCGCGGCGCCATGCGGTCGTTCATGCACCAGATCGCGGTGGAGCACGCCGAGGCCCTCACCACCTGGCTCGGCACCTCCGACGAATGGCCCGAGCCCTGGCGGGAGTCGGGGGACATCAGCAGCTTCACGCTGCGGCTGACCCCCGAACTCGCGGCCGAACTCGGGCGCCGCGTCGAGGAGTTGATCGAGTCCTACCGCGACCGGGTGCCGGAGCCTGCCGAGGGCGAGCACCCGCGCAGCCCGGCCGCCGACGGCTCGGCGAGCGTACGCGTCCACTTCCACGCGTTCCCGCGCCGCGTCGACTGACCTGTCCCGACACCCACACCCGCACTGATCCCATACCGCTCATCGCACTCACGGGGGGACCCGCCATGAGTTCATCAGCCATGCCCGCTTCCGGGCCGGACCCCGCCGGCGGGATATCCGCCGGCCCCAGGGACCGCCGCCCGCTCGCCCTGCTGCTCACCGCCAACGTCGTCTCCGTCGCGGGCAACATGCTCACGCTGGTCGCCGTCCCGTGGTTCGTGCTCGCCACCACCGGCAGCCCGGCCCGCGCGGGGCTGGTCGCCTTCGCCTCCACCGTGCCGGTGGTGCTGGCGGCGCTGCTCGGCGGCCCGCTCATCGACCGGCTCGGCTACACCGTCACCAGCGTCGTCTCCGACACCGTCTGCGCGCTGGCCACGGTCGCCGTCCCCGTCCTGCACGCCACCGGGCACCTCACGTACGGGCTGCTGCTGGTGCTGGTGGCGGTCAGCGGGCTGTTCCACTCCCCCGGCGAGACCGCCCGCGAGGTGCTGATGCCGCGGCTGGCCGCCCGCGCGGGCACCACGGTCGCCCGCGCCTCCAGCGGGTACGAGGGCGCGACGCGCGGGGCGCGGATGCTGGGCGCGCCGCTGGCGGGCGTGCTGATCGCGGGGATCGGCGCGGCGAACGTCCTGCTGCTGGACGCGGGCACCTTCGCGGTCTCCGCGCTGCTGATCGGGCTGGGCGTGCACGAGCGGACCCGCGGCGCGGTGCGCGGCGAGCGGTCCGGGAGCGCGCGGGGCGGGCGAGGCGGGAAGCTGGCGGCGTACCGGGCCGAGCTCGCCGAGGGATACCGCTATCTGCTGCGCGCCCGGCTGCTGTTCGCGGTGGTGGCGATGGTGATGGTGACCAACGCGCTGGACCAGGCGTGGTCGGCGGTGCTGCTGCCGGTGGACGCCCGCGAGCACCTGGGCGGTTCGGTCGGCGTCGGGCTGGTCTCCGGGGTGTTCGCCTGCTCCGCGCTGGCCGGGTCGCTGCTCTTCGGGGTGGTCGGGCACCGCTTCTCGCAACGGGCCCTGTACATCGGCGGGTTCCTGGTCTGCGGCTTCCCGCGGACGGCGGTGGCCGCGCTGCTGCCCGGACTGGCCCCGCTGCTGGTGGTCTGCGCGCTGTGCGGGCTCGGCGCGGGCGTGCTCAACCCGATCATCGGCACCGAGATGGTGCGGCTGATCCCGGAGCGGCTGCGCAGCCGGGTGTTCGGCGCGGTGACCTCGGGCGTACTGGTCGCGGTGCCGCTGGGCGGCCTGCTCGGCGGGTACGTCGTGCAGTACGCGGGCCTGCGCACCGGGATGCTGGCGGTCAGCGCGCTCTACCTGCTGGCCACGCTGAGCCCGCTGGTGCTGCCCGCGTTCCGCGCGTGGGACGCGGCCGGGGCGGAGGCGGCCGCCGAGGCCCAGGAGCAGGTCGGCGCCGAGGTGTAGCGGCTCAGCAGGTGGGGGTCCGGCGGCCCGCGCGCAGGTCGGCCAGCGCGGACAGGGCACCGTCCAGTGTGGTGACGGGGACCAGCTTCAGCCCGCCGGGCAGCGCGGCCTTGGCGTCGCTGCACTCGCCGCGCGGCACGATGAAGACGGTGGCGCCGTCGCGGACCGCGGCTTTCTCCTTCAGCGGGACCCCGCCGACCGCGCCGACCTTGCCGGAGCCGTCGATGGTGCCGGTGCCCGCGATCACCTTGCCGCCGGTCAGGTCGCCGCCGTGGCCGTCGCCCTCGACCTTGTCGATGATGCCCAGGGTGAAGAGCAGGCCCGCGCTCGGGCCGCCGACGTCCGCCAGCCGCAGGGTGACCTTCACCTTCGACGGCGACAGGCCCAAGTGCTTCAGGGCCGCGGTGGTGGCGTCCTGCTGCGAGTCGGTCATCTCCTTCTGGTTCGCCTTCTGGATCTCCTCGACGGAGCCTCCGGTCGGGTAGACCGAGTCGCGGGGCATCACCGCCTTGCCGGAGCTGAACCACGCCTTCGCGACGTCCGAGAAGTGCACCGAGGCGTTCGGGGCCGTCGCCGCGACGGTCACCAGCCGGAGCTGGCCGCTGGTGGTGCGGGTCTGCGCGCCGGTCACCGTGATCACCGGGGTGCCCTTGTCCGCGCCCAGGACGTTCGCGGTCAACCCGGGCACCACGATCGACATCGGGAGCGGCGCGAACGCGGCGACGGCCAGCAGGGCGACCACGAACGCGCCGCACAGGCCGAGGATCAGGGTGCGGCGGGAAACGGCAGGCATGCCGCGAAGCTTATCGGGTGGGCGGGACCCTCCCGGGTGCCCCCGTCCTGCCCGTTCCGGGACCTTGCGGTCCGCGGTGGCTGGTCGCGCAGTTCCCCGCGCCCCTGGATTACGCTCGGCTCTTGCCGCGAAAAGAAGCTCGCGCCCGAAGGGGCGCGGGGAACTGCGCGCGCAACAGGCCACCGGCCGATAGCCGGGCAGCAGTCCGCAACCCCAACGGCGCGGAGCCGAAGGGGCGCGGGGAACTGCGCGACAAGCCCACCACCGGCGGGTGGTCCCGGAACCGGCGGAACGCACCACCCCGGAGGGTCAGCGGAGGGCTTCGGAGACCTCGATGGCGGCCTCGACCACGCGGTGGCCGACGCGCTCCGGGACGGAATCGGCGAGCATGACGACGCCGACGCTGCCTTCGATGCCGGGGACGCCGAGGAGGGGTGCGGCGGCGCCGGCGGCGCCGGCCTCGAGTTCACCGGAGGTGATGACGCAGCGGGCCTGGCCGACGGCGCCGCCGGCGCCGATGACGCGGTCGGTGCCGTCGAAGCCGTGCTCGGCGAGCCCGGCGGAACGCGCGGCGAACCCGGCGAGTTCCTCGCTCTCGACCCGCTCCCAGCCCACGCCGTCGGCGGTCGGCTGCATGCCGCGCCCGGCGAGGATCGCGCGCCCGGCGGCGCCGCGGTCGAGCGGGTGCCGGAAGCCGGTGCGGTAGGCGACGTGGTAGTCGGTCCAGGTCGGCTCGACCACGGCGACGGCCAGCGCCTCGGTGCCGTCGACGAGGGTCAGGTGGGCCGTCGCGCCGATGTCCTCGGCCAGGGCGCGCAGCGCGGGCAGCGCCGCCTCCCGCAGCAGCGGGTGCACCTGGTGCGCCAGGCCCAGCACGCCGAGCCCCACCCTGGCCCGTCCCCCGAGGTCCCGGCGGACCAGCGAGTGCTGCTCCAGCGTGGCCAGCAGGCGGTAGACCACCGTGCGGTTCACCCCGAGCTTGGCCGCCAGCTCCGTCACGGTCAGCCCGTGGTCGGTGTCGGCGAGCAGCTTGAGGACCCGTAGGCCCCGGTCGAGCGTTTGAGACGTCTCCGCGGTCACGACGCCCCCTCCTCGTGAAATCGGCGGCGCATCCCACTGCCCCAGCTGCGGGGTGCGCACTGCCGGTCCCGGGGCAGTGCGCGGAGAGGCCGCCGGTCGGTTTCGTTACCCGGCTGCGCTCCGCGGCTGCACTGCCACGGCGCGTGCGTGACCGGCACCGTAGCGAGGGAGTACCGCTCAGCGGAAGGGGTCGTCCACAATCCGGGCGTTCCCTTGACCGGACTTTGAGGTTCGACGCGGGGCCGATCACCTACAATCCGGCGGAGATCACCGCATTCGGGTCGCCCACTCCTGGACCTTCTTGATGCGCTCGGCCAGCTGCCCGGCGCTCGCCTCCGCGCTGGGCGGGCCGCCGCAGACCCGGCGCAGCTCGTTGTGGACGACGCCGTGCGGTTTGCCGCTCTGGTGGTGGTATGCGGCGACCAGCGTGTTGAGCTGTTTGCGCAGTTCGAGCAGCTGGCGGTGGGTGACGATCGGCCGCCGCTCGGCGGGCAGTTCGAGCAGGTCGGCCTCTTCGTCCGGTTTCTTCCTGCTGTGCGAGATCTGCCGGGCCTGCCGCCGCTGGAGCAGTATCTGCACCTGGTCCGGCTCCAGCAGCCCGGGGATGCCGAGGTAGTCCTGCTCCTCCTCGCTGCCCGGGTGGGCCTGCATGCCGAACTCGGCGCCGTCGTAGAGCACCCGGTCGAAGACCGCGTCGGACTCCAGCGCCTCGAACGGCAGCATGTCGTCGTCGGTGGCCTCGTCCTCGGCCCGCTCGGCCTCGGCGAGCAGCTTGTCCTCCTCGGCGAACGGGTCCTCCTCGCCCGCCTTCTTCGGCTTGTCGAGCACGTGGTCGCGCTCGACCTCCATCTCGTTCGCGAACTCCAGCAGCATCGGGATGGTCGGCACGAACACCGACGCGGTCTCGCCGCGCCGCCGGGACCGCACGAAGCGCCCCACCGCCTGCGCGAAGAACAGCGGGGTGGAGATGGTGGTGGCGTAGACGCCGACCGCCAGGCGCGGCACGTCGACGCCCTCGGAGACCATCCGGACCGCGACCATCCAGCGGTCGTCGGACGCGGAGAACTCCTCGATCCGCTTGGAGGCGCCGGTGTCGTCGGAGAGCACCAGCGTCGGCTTGTGTCCGGTCAGCTCCTTGAGGAGCTTGGCGTAGGCGCGGGCGGAGTCCTGGTCGGTGGCGATCACCAGGCCGCCCGCGTCCGGGATGCCCTTGCGGACCTCGGTCAGCCGCTGGTCGGCGCTCTTGAGCACGTTGGGAATCCACTCGCCGGTGGGCGCGAGCGCGGTGCGCCACGCCTGGGCGGTGGCGTCCTTGGTCATCGGCTCGCCCAGCCGCGCGGACAGCTCGTCGCCGGCCCGGGTGCGCCAGCGCATGGTGCCGGAGTAGCTGAGGAAGATCACCGGGCGGACCACGCCGTCGGCGAGCGCGCTGCCGTATCCGTACGTGTAGTCGGCGGCGGAGCGGCGGATGCCGTCGTTGCCCTCCTCGTAGACCACGAACGGGATCGGGTTGGTGTCGGAGCGGAACGGGGTGCCGGTCAGCGCGAGCCGGCGGGTGGCCGGCTCGAACGCCTCCAGGCACGCCTCGCCCCAGGACTTGCTGTCGCCGGCGTGGTGGATCTCGTCGAGGATCACCAGGGTCTTGCGCTGCTCGCAGCGGTTGCGGTGCAGCATCGGCCGCACCCCGACACCCGCGTACGTCACCGCGACGCCGTGGAACTCGCGGCCGACCGGGCCCGCGCTGTAGTCCGGGTCGAGCTTGATCCCTATCCGCGCCGCGGCGTCCGCCCACTGCGTCTTGAGGTGCTCGGTCGGGGCGACCACGGTGATCTGCTGCACCATGTGGTTGTGCAGCAGGTAGGACGCCAGGCTGAGCGCGAACGTGGTCTTGCCGGCGCCCGGCGTCGCCACCGCGAGGAAGTCCCGCGGCTGCGCGGCCACGTAGGCGTCGATGGCGCCCTGCTGCCAGGCCCGCAGCTTGTTCGCCGTGCCCCAGGGGGCCCTCCCGGGGAAGGCGGGCGACAGGTGGTGGGAGTGGGGGTGCGAGGCGGCGGTAGTCACGGTCTCCGTAAGGGGGTTGTCGGCGCGGCGGGCGCGCGCGGTGCGGTTCGGTACGAAAACCGCCTCAGCCTACCGGGCGGTGCGGCGGGTGCCGGGCGGCGGCGCGGGTGTGCCGCGGCGGTGCGACCCACCTCACAATGAGGCGCCGGGGTCGCGCGCGGGGCGTACCCGGTGCGGCAGACTGCGTAGCCGACGAGGGGCGGTGGCCGAGAAGGGGGCGGGATGGGAGCGGGGGGCGGGATGGGAACCGGTGGGGGCGGGACGGACGGCGGGGAAGGGCCCCGGGCCGGACGCGGTGGACGCGGGGCGCGGGGGTGGGCCGGGCGGTGGTCCGGGCGCCGGGTGTGGCGCGGGGGGCGGCGGCGGAACGTCGCGGTGGCGGCGGTGCTGCTGCTCGTGCTGGTCGCGGTGGTGGCCGTGGTGAAGTACCGGGAGCGGGACAAGGGCAGCCCGTACGTGCCGCCGCGCACCGGGCAGGCGTCGATCCTGCTCACCCCGGACCAGGCCGGCTCCGGGCTCGACCTCAACACGATCCGCGCCGACGACGGCATGGCCTTCGCGCCCGACGGCTCCCTGTACCTGCTGCGCACCGACCTGTTCAAGGTCTCGCCCGACCGCGTCGTCACCCGGGTCTGGCGGGCCGGCGGCTACACCACCGGCGGTCTGACGGTGCTGGCCGACGGCGCCGTGGCGGTCGGCGTCCGCGGCGGCCTGCTGCGGATCGACGCCCACGGCAAGGCATCCGTGCTGGCGGGCAGCCCGGCCCCGGCACCGGGCAGCGGTACGGCCGCGGGCGACGGCTCGGGGGACGGCTCGGGGGACGGCAGTTCGGGCAGCGGATCGGGCAGCGGCTCAGGAGACGGCTCGGCGGGCGGCTCGACCGCCACCGGCGCCACCACCGGCTTCACGGGCGTGGCCCGGCCGCTGGGCACCCGCTCCGACGGCGCCCTCGTCGTCCAGGACGACAGCGCGGTCTGGACCGTCGCGAACGGCGCGGCCGCCAAGGTGCGGGACACCCCGGGGGGCGCGTCCTCCCTCGACGACGGTACCGACACCAGGGCCGTACGCCCCACCGCCGATGCCGACGGCGACGCGTACTTCGTGCCGGGCGCCGACCCCGCTCCCGGCCTGGCCCACCGCATCACCCGGGTCACCCCGGCGGGCAGGCAGACGCAGGTCGCCGTCCCGGCCACGATCCCGGGCCTGCCCGGCGGCCCGGACCGGCTCACCGTGCGGTCGCTGGCGGGCGACGGCGCCGACGGGGTCTACGTCGACGCGGTCGCGGACGCCGCCGGCACGAGCACCTCCACCGGCGCCCCCACCCCCACCGGCACCGCCACCGCCGGCCTGGACGACTACGTCCTGCACCTGTACGGCGGCAAGGCCAGCGTCGTCGCCCACAGCCGCACCGCCGCGCACGTCCTCGACTGCACCCTCCAGCACGCGGTGAGCGCCCTCCAACTGCCCTGCGCACTGCCCGCCGGCATGGCCTACCGCGACGGCCGGCTCGCCCTGGACGGCATGGTGCACTACACCCTCGAAGTCACCGTCACCTGACGCGCGTCCGCCCGAGCCGTACGCAGCCGCGCCGCGACCAGCATGCCCACCAGCGCCACGCCCGCGGCCGGCACGAACACCGCGGCGAACGCGGCCGGGTGGCCGGTGGCCGCGCCCGCCGCCACGGCGCCGGTGGCCGCACCGACCGAGCCGCCGCCCAGCGCGGTGAAGACGGTGCCGGCGGCGCCGACCATCAGGACGTTCGCCAGGGCGTCGGCGACCTGGAGGGCCGCGGAGTTGGCGCCGGCCTCCGCGGGCGGGGACAGCCGCAGCAGCAGCACGCTCAGGACCGAGATGGTCAGTCCCATGCCGAGACCGCCCCAGCACCACGCCACGGCCACGATCCACGGCGGCACCGCGTGCAGCAGCGCGCACGACGCCGTGCCGATCGCGGCCGCGGTGAGCGCCATCCCGGCCTGCGCCAGCCGCTCCCGGTGCGGTTCGAGCCGCGGCCTGGACTGGAGGAAGGAGCCCAGCGCCCAGGTCAGGCCGCCCCCGGCGAGCGACAGCCCGGCCAGGGTCGGCGACAGCGCGCGCTGGGTGACGAGCATCAGCGGGACGAAGCTCTCCGCCGCGAAGAAGGAGCCCGCCGCGATGCCGCGCATCAGCACCACCGTCGGCAGGCCGCGGACCGCCCGGAACGTGCCGCGCGGCAGCAGCCGCAGCGCGGCCGGCACCAGCAGGGCGAGACCGGCCGCGGCCGGGAGCGCGGACAGCGGCCGCAGGTCCTGCCCGGCGTACTGGAGCAGCGCGGCACCGGCCGCGAGCGCCCCCGCCCACCCGATCCGGCGGGCGTCAGGCCGGGTGGCGGGCCGCTCGTGCGGGTCGCGCCGGGCGGCCCGGCGCAGCGCCGGCAGCATCACCGCCAGCGGCAGCACCACCAGCACCGGGATCGCCAGGAAGACCCAGCGCCAGCCGAGGTGCTGGGTGACCGTGCCGGACACCAGCGGCCCCACGATCGAGGGCACCACCCAGGACGCGGAGAACGCGGCCATCACCGCGGGCCGCAGCCGCTCGGGGTAGGCGCGGCCCACCACCACGTACAGCGCCACGATCACCAGGCCGCCGCCGAGCCCCTGCACCGCGCGGCCCAGCACGAACACGTCCATCGCGCGGGCGGTGCCGCTGACCACCAGGCCCGCGCCGAAACCGGCGATGCCGCAGCTCAGCGGCGCCAGCGGCCCGCTGCGGTCGCACCACTGCCCGCTGACGACCATGGCGAGCAGCGAGGTGGTGAAGTAGCCGGAGAACGCGAAGGCGTACAGCCCGACGCCGTGCAGGTCCCGGGCGGCGACCGGCATCGCGGTGCTCACGGCGGTCGCCTCGAAGGCGATCATCAGCACCACGGAGACGATGCCGAAGGTCAGCGCCCGGTACTGCCTCGACAGCACCCCGCCGACGTCCTCACCGAGGTCCTCACCGAGGTCACTGCCGACGTCCGCGCCGACGTGCCCGCCGATGTCACCGCCGCCCCGCGGTGCCTCCTTTTCCGCCTGCTCCTGCCACCTCGCCGGCCGCGGTACCGCCGGGCCGGCAGCCCGCCGTCCGCGGCGGGTACCCGGGTTCGGTCTCGTCGGTGCCATCCGGCCAGGGTAAGGGCCGCCGCGGCCCCTGCTCCCCTACCGGTACCGGCCGATCCCCTCGCCCGGCGGGCGCGGGGCGGCGTGAACGGCGTATGGCAGTCGTGTTGCGGGGCGGGGCGGGGCGTTGACCGGGGCGGGGGCGGGGCGGGATCGTCGTACGTGCAAGGACACGCGGCCGCGTGCCCGAGTGGTCAGGGACTCGTCTGCAAAGCGAGCTACACCGGTTCGAATCCGGTCGCGGCCTCCAGTGGAACGGCCGCCGGCCCGGCACCCTTTTCAGGAAGGGGCCGGGCCGGCGGCCGTTCGGTCACCTGAGCTTGACCACCGCCACGATCACCGCGACCAGCACGACCAGGGCCGCGATCGCCGCCGTGATCTTCGCGGCGCTGTACGGGCGGTCGCCGATCACCTCGCCGGTGCGGGCGTTCACCATGACCTGCCAGCTCCTGCCGGCGTGCAGGTAGGTCAGGAACCACACCGGCAGCAGCATCAGCTTGTACGTCACGTCGTCGTAGCGCGTGTCGACGGAGGTGACGCGCTGCTCGTCGCCGCCGATGTCGGCGCGGCAGTCCGCCTCGATCGTGGTGGCCATCCGCTGCTTGGCCGTCTCCAGGCCCTGTTCGGGCTCGACGTCGTAGCGGACGGTCTGGAAGCCGGCCAGGTACTCCGGCTGGAAGGGGCGCGCCTCCTGAAGCGGCCACGGGGTCAGCTTGTCGAGCTGCGCGGTCTTCACGTGGGTGGTGCCGGCCACCAGGATGTCGTCGAAGGCGCGGGCTACGGTGCCGGAGGCGTGGTGCCAGCGGGTGTGCCGGACCTGGCGGGTGCGGGTGACCTGCTGTCCGTTCTCCGTGGCCGTGTAGGTCTCGGTGGTGTAGTAGTGCTCGCCGCGCTGGCCCTGGTAGTGCGAGGTGGTCGCGGCGTCGTAGGTCCAGTGCGGCAGGTAGCTGCCCTTGAACGTCTCCGCCTCGGTGACCTTCTTCAGGCTGCTCGGCGCGAACCAGCGGGAGGACGTCCAGGAGTTGAGCCGGTCCCGGGCGGCGCCGCGGTCCAGGCCGAACGGGACGACCGCCTCCGGCACCACCCGCTCGGTCTGCTCGGCGTCGGCGACCAGCGGGGTGGCGCAGAACTGGCAGCGCGCCGACAGGTCGTCGGTCTCGGTACGGGCGCCGCAGCCCGGGCAGACGAACGCGCGGGCCTCGCCCAGGACGAGGGCGCGCGGCTTGTCGCGCAGGGTCGCGAGTTCCTCGATGGGGTGCTCGCGGACCTGGCGGGGCACCTCGGCGAGGGCGCGCTCGTGGCCGCAGTAGGGGCACTTGAGGGTGCCTGCGCCCGGTGAGAACTCGACGGTCGCGCCGCAGGCGTCGCAGGGGTACGACTGCACGCCGACGGCCGGCTGGGTTTGTGCCTGGGCTTCCGTGGAACCGGCGGCGGGCCCGTAGCCCTCCGGGCCCCGCTCCTGCGTGGTCATGGCTGTGCTCTCCCCACCGTTGGTGTGCTTGTCCGTGCGGGACGCCGGCCCGGCGCCGGGGTGTGCGTGCGTGCGGAGTGTGCGCTGCGCGCGGTACGGGCGGCGCGGGCGGTGCGGGAGCGGGGTGCGCAGCGCCCGTACCGCCCGTACCGCCTCAGGTCACCCCTGCGGCGGCAGCGGCGGCGGCACCGCGCCGAACAGCCCGCCGACCTCCGGGACCTGAGCGGCCGGCAGCCACCCGGCCATACCGTCCTTCCAGACCAGCGTCTCGCGGGTGAGGGTGCCCGCGCCGACCAGCCCGGACAGCGCGGCCGCGTCGTAGGGGCCCTGCTGGGTGCCGCCGACGCCGACGAACCACTGGGCCGGCTGGGGCAGCGGCGGCGGGGTGGCCGCGGCGGGCGCGGGGGCCGGGGCGGCGGCCGCGGGGGCCTGCGGGACCGGCTGGCCCTGCGGCGCGAGCCCTGCCGCGATCCGCTGGCCCATCGCCAGGCCGACGCCCAGGCCGACGCCCTCGCCTCCGCCGCCCGGGTTGCGGGCCGCGTCCCCGATCGCGTTCGCCGCCTGGAACTGCGTGTACTGGTCGAGGTTGCCCGCGATGCCCATCCGCGACCGGGTGTCGATGGCCTCCTCGACCTCCGGCGGCAGCGAGATGTTCTCGATCACGAACTTCGGCACCGAGATGCCGACCGGCGCCAGCTCCTGCGTGAGCACACCGGCCAGCCGGGTGCCGATCGCGTCCTGCTGCGTGGCCAGGTCCAGCATCGGCACACCCGAGGTGGCCAGTGCGGTGGACAGCCGGCCGACGATGAGCTGGCGCAGGTACTCCTGCACCTCCTCGGTGCGGAACTGCGGGTCGGTGCCGGCCAGTTCGCGCAGCAGCGCGGCCGCGTCCACCACCTTCGCGGCGAACGAGCCGAAGGCCCGCAGCCGTACCATCCCGAACTCGGCGTCCCGCACGATCACCGGGTTCGCCGTGCCCCACTTCATGTCGGTGAACTGGCGGGTCGTGACGAAGTAGACCTCGGCCTTGAACGGCGAATCGAAGCCGTACTTCCAGCCCTTGAGCGTGGACAGGATCGGCATGTTCTGAGTGTGGAGGGTGTAGGTGCCCGGCGTGAACACGTCGGCGATCTGGCCCTCGTTGACGAACACGGCCGTCTGGGACTCACGCACGATGAGCTTCGCGCCCATCTTGATCTCGTTGTCGTGCCGCGGGAAGCGCCACACGATGGTGTCCCGGCTGTCGTCGGTCCACTCCACGATGTCGATGAACTCGCCGCGGATCGCGTCGAACAGTCCCACGCCCATCCCCCATTCCGCGCTGCACGCGCGACTTGCCCCAATTGCCGTCTGTTACCGCCCAAAAGCCCGGGCACGCCCGAACCCCGGCACTCTAGCAACCGCCCACCCCCGCCACCCCCATGACGCCCGCCCCCTTCCCCCCGGTTCCCGCCGAATCCGCGCCGGGCCCGCGGCCCGGCACCTACGGTGGAACGTCCAGGACCACGGGGCCGCTCACCCGGCCACCGTCCGCAGGGGGGATACACCGACATGTCCGTTACCGCCGCGCCGACCGGCCCCGCACGCCCCGGGCGACGGTGCCCACGGTGTGTACGCCCTGGTGTCCGCGTCCGACCGCAGCTACGTCCTCCACCTGCACGACGGCACCGCCCAACTCGTCGCCCGCGCCGCCACGGACGCGACCTCCGGCACCTGCCACCTCCCCCACCCCGTCCGCGCCACCGCCCTCCCTTGCGCCCTGCCCACCACCATGGCCGCCTCGCCGTCCGGCCTCACCCTCGCCGGCCACGCCGGCTACGTCCTGCGCGTCGCCCTGCCCTGACGCCCGCGGGGATTGGCCCGGGGAACGGGGGGTGGAGTGGACCAAGGGGGGCGGGGTGGGGGGTCGTAGCGTCGGGGGTATGACGCAACGAGGAAGTTACGCACGGCTGGCGCCGGACGTGTTCAAGGCGATGCGGGCGTTCGGCCAGGCCGCGGTGGAAGGGCTGGACCCGGTGGTCGGGGAGCTGGTGAAGATCAGGGCCTCGCAGATCAACCGGTGCGCGTTCTGCCTGGACATGCACCTGAAGGAGGCGCGCAAGGCGGGCGAGAGCGAGGAGCGGCTCGACCTGCTGGCCGCGTGGGAGGAGGTCGACGGGCTGTACACGGAGCGGGAGCGGGCGGCGCTGGCGCTGACCGAGGCGGTCACGCTGCTCACCGAGGGGTTCGTGCCGGACGAGGTGTACGCGCGGGCCGCCGCGCACTTCGGCGAGGCGGAACTCGCCCGGCTGGTCAGCGCGATCGTGGCGATCAACGCGTGGAACCGCTTCAACGTGGCGTACCGGACGGCTCCCGGGAACCTGGTGTGAGCGGCGGCGCGCAGGCGCTGCGGGCGCTGCACCACGGCCGCGCCCCCGGCGATCCGCTGGTGCTGCCCGGGCCGTGGGACGCGGCGAGCGCGAAGGTCTTCGCGGACGCGGGGTTCCCGGCGCTCGCGACGCCCAGCGAGGGGGTGTCCGCTGCGCTCGGGTACGCCGACGGCCAGGGCACGCCCCCGGACGAGATGTTCGCCGCGATCGGCCGGATCACCCGGGCCGTGGACGTCCCCGTGACCGCGGACGTCGAGGCCGGATACGGGCTGCCCGCCGCGGAGTTGGTGGAACGGCTGCTGGCGGCCGGTGCGGCCGGCTGCAACCTGGAGGACTCCGACCCGGCGACGGGGACCCTGCGGGACCCGGGCGAGCAGGCGGAGTTCCTGGCGGAGGTGCGGGCCGCGGCGGGCGACGCGCTCGTGGTCAACGCGCGGGTGGACACGTATCTGCGGGGGTCGGACCGTACGCCCGCGGCCGCGATCGCCCGCGGGGTGCGGTACGCGGCGGCGGGTGCGGACGTGCTCTACCCGATCCTCGCGCCGCCGGCGCAGCTCGCCGCGATCGCGGCGGGGGTCGGCCTGCCGGTGAACGCGCTGTGCCGGGCGGGTGGGCCGGCGCCGCGTGAACTCGGGGTGTTCGGTGCCGCCCGGGTGACGTTCGGCGGAGGGCTCCACCACCAGGCGCTGGACGCGTTGCGCGAGGTCGCGGCGGGCCTGGCCTCCTGACCCGCCGTCGCCGGACCGCCCGGGCTCCCCGCGCCCCCTCGGAGGTGCGGGGAGTGCGGGGAACAGCGTTACGCGGTGGGGGGTTTGACGACAGCCGCTTGGGGGCGGATGGGGAGGCGGTTGACGGGGCGGCCGGTGGCGGCGCGGACGGCGGCGGCGACGGCCGCAGGGGAGGTCACGACCGGCACCGCGGAGACCGCCTTGGCCCCGAAGGGGGCGACGACGTCGCGCTCCTCGACGAGTTTGACGACCCGCACGTCGGGGGCGTCGAGGGCGGTCGGCAGACAGTACCCGGTGAGGTTGGGCCGCTTGATGACGCCGCGCGGCGCCCGCAGGTCCTCCATGAGGGCGAGCCCGACCCCCTGGGTGACCCCGGCCTCGATCCGGGCGGCGAGCTGCCGCGGGTTGAGCACGCGCCCGACGTCCTGCGCGACGGCCAGCTCGACCACGCGGACCGCGCCCAGCTCGATGTCGACGTCGACCACGGCGCGGATCGCGCAGAAGGTCAGCCCGACGAACGCGTCGCCCTGGCCGTTGTCGTCGAGCCGGTCGGTGGGGTGCGGCCGGCACTGGGCGGTGGCCCACAGCTCCTTGCCGTCGAGCGTCTCGGCGACGGTCGTGGAGAGCACCCCGTCGTAGGAGGTGATCTTGCCGTCGGCGATGGACAGCAGCTCCACGGACATGCCGAACTTCGCCGCGAGCGGCTGGAGCAGCTGGGTGCGGACCATCTTCGCGGCGCGCTCCACCGCCCCGCCCGACACCCAGGTGTGGCGGCCGCGGGCGGCGGGCCCGGCGGGGGGCTGGTCGGTGTCGGAGGGCAGCACCCGCACGTCGTCGACGCCGAGCACCTCCTGCACGATCTGCCGGGCCAGCGTGGTGAACCCCTGCCCGGTCTCGACGGCCGCGCAGATGACGGTGGCGCGGCCGTCGTGGATGCGGACGGTCGCGGTGGACACCTCGTCGGCGCCCTCGGCGCCCAGGACGTGCACCATGCCGAGCGCGTAGCCGACGCCGCGGCGCACCGCCCCGGGCTCGCCGGCGCCGCAGACTCCGCCGGGCAGCAGCCACTGCGACTCGTCGTCGCCGTCGGGCAGCGGCGGCAGGTCGGCGTCGCGGACCGACTTCAGCAGTTCGCCGACCGGCGCCGGGCAGGTGACGGTCTGCCCGGTGGGCAGCAGGTCGCCGGTGGCGAGCACGTTGCGCATCCGGATCTCGGCCGGGTCGAGGCCGAGTTTGGCGGCGAGCTTGTCCATCTGGCCCTCGTACGCGGCGCAGACCTGGAGGGCGCCCTCGCCGCGGACGTGGCCGGAGGGCGGGTTGTTGGTGCGCACCACCCAGCCCTCGACGAAGACGTGCGGGACCACGTACGGGCCGGCGGCGAAGGAGACCGCGGCGGCGAGCGCGTCGGAGGAGGCGTCGGCGTAGGCGCCCGCGTCGAGCAGGATCTGCGCCTCGACCTTGACCAGGCGGCCTTCGGCGTCGGCGTGGTGGCGGTAGCGCAGCAGGGTGGGGTGGCGGTGGGCGTGGCCGAGGAAGGACTCCTCCCGGGTGGCCACGAACTTCACCGGGCAGCCGGTGCGCAAGGCCAGCAGGCCCAGCGGCAGTTGGATGCCGGAGTCCTCGCGGTCGCCCATCGCGCCGGGCACGCCGGTGACGACGACCTTGACCCGGTCGGCCTCCAGGCCGAAGCAGGCGGCGGCGATGTCCCGGTCGGCGTGCGGGTCGGTGGAGGCGACGTACAGCTCCACGCCGCCGTCCGGGCGCGGCACGGCCAGGCCCGCCTCGGCGCCGATCGGCGCGGGGTCCTGGCGGCCGACCCGGTACAGGCCCTCCACCACGATCTCGCCGACCGCGTCCGCGTCGCCGAAGCGCAGCGGGATGTGCCGGATCAGGTTGCCGTCGGGGTGCAGCGGCGGGGCCGCGAACGCCTTCTCCGGGTCGGTGACCGGCTCCAGCACCTCGTACTCGACGAGGATCGCGGCCGCGGCCAGCCGGGCGGTGTCGGGGTGGTCGGCGGCGACCGCGGCGATGGGCTCGCCGTGGTGGCGGACCACGTCGTGGGCGAAGACCGGCCGGTCGGCGACCTTGCGGCCGTGCATGGCGTCGCCGGGCACGTCCTCGTGGGTGACCACGGCGCGCACGCCGGGCATGGCGACCGCTTCGGAAGTGTCGATGCGGGTGATCCGCGCGTGCGGGTAGGGCGAGCGCAGCACGGCCGCCCACAGCAGGCCCTCGGCCCACAGGTCGGCGGCGTAGGGGTAGGTGCCCTGGGTCTTCGGCAGCGCGTCGGCGGAGGGCACGGGCGCGCCGATGCCGTGCGGCTCGCCGCTCGGCCCGGCCGGGGTCTCGGCCACCACTGAGGGGCCCTCGACGATGCTGCTCACCGGTCGCCTCCCGAGGTCGCGGGGCCGCTCTGGTGCGGGATGCGGGCGCTTTCGTCAGGGCCGGGGGGTGCCGCGCCGTCGTCGCCGTCGCGGCCGGTGTCGCGCTCGGCGACGACCGAGCGGACCGCGTCGATGACCCCGCGGTAGCCCGAGCAGCGGCAGAGGTTGCCGCTGAGCGCCTGGCGGATGTCGAGGTCGGTCGGGTGGTGGTTGCCCTCGAGCAGGTCGTGGACGGTCATCGCCATGCCCGGGATGCAGAAGCCGCACTGCACGGCGCCGCTGTCGGCCAGTGCGCACTGGACGTCGGAGGGGCGGCCGTCGACGGTCAGGCCCTCGACGGTGCGCACCTCGCTGCCGGCCGCGGTCGCCGCGGGCACCAGGCAGGACGCCACCAGCCGCCCGTCGACCTGGACGGAGCAGGCGCCGCACTCCCCCTGCTCGCAGCCGTCCTTGGCGCCGGCCAGCCCGAGCCGCTCGCGCAGCACGTACAGCAGCGACTCGCCGAGCCAGGCGTCGGTGACGGGCCGGTCGGTGCCGTTGACGCGCAGCATGTACGAGGCGAGCGGGTGCTCGCTGCGGGTCTCGACGGCGGGTTCGGCCGCCGCGGCCTCAGCCTCGGCCGCGGAGTCGGGTTCGGATACGGGGTCGGGCCCGGCAGCGGCTTCGGCCGCAGGGTCGAGGTCCTGGCTCTGGTCCAGGTCCGCTACGAGATCGGGGTCCGCTACGAGGTCGGCGCCGGATGTGACGTCCGGCCCGGGTACGGGGTCCGCAACGGGTTCGGCGTCGGGGACAGGCTCGGCGTCGGTTGCGGGTTCGGCCACGGGTTCGGCGCTGTCGGCCCCGAACTCCTGGGCGGCGTCGCCGCTTCCGGGCGCGGCCGCGGGTTCGGCGTCGTCCGCGGACAGGGGCGCGGACGTGGGCGCGGGCTCAGATGCGGGCGTGCCGCCCTCCAGGGCGCCCGCTGCGGGCTCGGCAGCAGGGTCCGGGCCCTCGCCCCGCCCGGGCTCCTGCTCGGCGCCGTCCGGGCCGCTCGCGCCTTCCGGCCCCGCGGGCACCTCCCCGTAGCCTTCCGGCCCGGGAACCTGCGCCACGGGAGGTTCCGCGGCGGCGGGCCCACCGAACTGCGGTACGACGTAAGCCTGTTGGCCGCCGGCGGCGGTGTCGTGGCCCGCGGGCCGCTCGGGGTCGGCGGCGGCCGGGGGCGCCGCGGGCGGGGCCTCGGGGTCGTCCACGATGCCCGACCAGGCGGCGTCCGAGGCCGGGGCGTGCGCGGGCAGCCACGGCACCGCGTCGCCGCCCTCGGGGACGGTGTAGGGCAGATCCCAGTGGCCGCTGCCGCCGTCGGACGGCGCGTGTTCGGCGCCGCCGCGCACCCGTTCGGCCGCGGCCCGCTCCTGGGCGGCCTGCGCGGCCGCGGCCGCGCCCTGGCCGAACATCCCGGCGGGGAAGGAGTGGGTGGGCGCGGGCGAGGGCGTCTGGTCCCAGGCGGGTGAGAAGGCGCCGAGGGAGTACTCGCCGGACTCGGCCTCGGCGTCCTCCCTTATGACCGGGATCGACCAGGTGGTGGCCGGGTCGGGCGCGCCGCCGGACGGAGCGGGGGCAGCGCCGGAGTCCCCGGCGGGGGCGCCGTCGCCGGTGCCCTGACCGCCGCCGAAGTCGCCGTAGCCACCGGTGCCGGCAGTGCCGGCTGTGCCGCCTGTGCCGTCGGCCGTGTGGTCCGGGTAGCCCGCGCCGCCCTGGTGCTCGTACGGCTGCTCGGGGACGCTGTGCGGCTGGTCGAACTGGCCGGTGTGCGGGCCGGTGTGCTCCTGCGGCGGGTAGCCGTAGCCGCCGCCGTCGTCGGGGCCGGGTGCGAACAGCGGCCCGCTGACCCGGTAGCCGCCGTCCTCCTGGTAGCCGCCCTGGCCGCTCCAGCCGGGGCCGGCCGGGCCGTGGGCGCCGAGCGGGTCCTCGCCGGGGCGCGGCTCGGGCGGGAGTTGGGCGGCGAACGACACGTGCATCGTCTGGTCGGGGTCGTAGTCCCCGCCGCCGGGCACCGGTTGCCAGGCACCGGCGTTGCCCGGGCCGTACACCTCCTGCTGCTCCCGCTGGTCGAGCTCGTTCGGCTGCTGGTCGGTCATGCCAGGGCCCTCCCGAGCGCTCGGCGGGACAGTGCGGCCACGGTACGGCGCAACTGGACGGCGGCGGGCGGCAGTTCGACGCCCGGCTGGTCGGGGATGCAGGCGGCGGCGACGTACTCGCCGAAGGCCGTGCACGCCTCCGGGGCGAGGCTGCGCTCGCCGTCCCAGTCGATCAGCCCGGCCACCCACTGCTCGGCCTCCAGCGGCCGCAGCGGCACCGGCGCGACGGCGCCGACCGAGCAGCGCACCTGGCGCCGGGCGGGGTCGACGACGAGCGCCACGGAGGCGACGGCCCGGCCGGGGCCGGTGCGGCCGGTGGCCTTGAGGAAGGTCTGCGGGGCGTGCAGCAGCGGGATGCGCACGAAGGCGAGGAGTTCGCCGGGGCGCAGCGGGTCCATGCCGGTGAGCAGGTGGCTGACGGGCAGTTCGCGGTCGCCGTCCGGCCCGGCGAGGATGACGCTGGCCTCCAGCGCGGCCAGCACCGGCAGGGCGTCGCCGGTGGGCGCGGCGGTGGCGATGTTGCCGCCGAGGGTGCCGGCGTTGCGGATCTGCGGGGGGCCCGCGGCGCGGGCGGCGGCGGCGAGCGCGGGGATCAGCGCGGCGAAGTCGGGGCGGCCCATGCGGGCGTGGGTCAGGCCCGCGCCGAGGAGGGCGGCGCCGTCGGCGTACTGCCAGCCGCGGATCTCGCTGATCCGGCCGAGGCCGACGAGCGCGGCCGGGCGCAGCAGCCCGGAGTTGACCGCCGCCATCAGGTCGGTGCCCCCGGCGACCGGCACGGCACTGGGCATGTCGGCCAGTGCCGCCACCGCCTCGTCGAGCGAGGAAGGCAGCGTGACGTTCGCCGCCTCCTGCCGTGCATACGTGCTCACGCCGCTGCCCCTTCCCGGCCTACCTCCGTCACGCGGTAGCCGTACCGTACGTGCTGACAGCCCGGACGTGGCAACTCTGGCACATGTTCCGGGGCGCCCGACGCGAGGGTCCGCGAAGTACCGATCCGCCCCTCACAGGGTGATCGTACGGCTAGATCCCGATCGGGCGCTGTGTCGGAATTGGCGGTGTTCAGGGCTGTTGGGACGGTACGGCGCCCGGGCCGCGGGGCGGCGGGCGGCGCGGCGGCGCCCCGGGCCGGTCACACGATCGGGGGCGGTCCGGGCTTCGGGCGGCCCAGGACGCCGGGGCGGCGCTGCCAGGGCCGCGGGCCGCCGGGCGGCCGGTACTCGACGCCGAGGGCGTCAAGTCGCGCGTAGTGGGCGCTCATCCGCTGTGTGAAGCCGGGCCAGTCCCGGTCGGCGGGCGCGCCGAGTTCGGACCAGGCGACCTCGGCGAAGGCGGCGAGCCGGGGAAAGACCATGTAGTCCAGCACCCGCACCGAGTCGATGACCTCGGTCCAGACGTTGGCCTGGGTGCCGATGATGTGCGCGGCCTCCTGCGCGGTCAGCTCCGGCGGGACCGGCTCGAAGCGGTAGACGTCCTCCAGGGTGCGCACGTGCGCGATGGGCACCGGTTCCTCGGGCGCGTCGGACTGACGCCAGTTGAGGTAGACGTGGCCCTCGGGGCACATCACGACGTCGTGTCCGGCCCGGGCGGCGGTGATGCCGCCGCGGTAGCCGCGCCAGGAGGAGACCGCGGCGCCCTCGGCGAGGCCGCCCTCCAGGATCTCGTCCCAGCCGATCAGCCGGCGGCCGCGTTCGGTGAGCCAGCGGTCGAAGTGGCTGATCAGGGCGCTCTGCATCGCGTCGGCGTCGTGCAGGCCGAGGTCCGCCATGCGGTCCTTGGCGGTGACGGAGTTCGTCCACTGCTCCTTGGGGCACTCGTCGCCGCCGATGTGGAAGAAGGTGCCGGGGAACAGCTCCAGCAGTTCGGTGAACACCTCCTCGTAGAAGCGCAGGACGGCCTCGGTCGGGGCGAGCACATTGGGGTTGACGCCCCAACTGGGCAGCACCGGAAGGGCGGCGGTGTCGATGACGTCGGTGTTGCCGAGTTCGGGGTAGGCGGCGATGGCGGCCTGGGAGTGGCCGGGGATGTCCACCTCGGGGACGACGGTGATGTGGCGGGCGGCGGCGTACGCGACGATCTCGCGGATGTCGTCCTGGGTGTAGTAGCCGCCGTGCGGGCGCTCCTCCCACAGCGGGGACTCGCGCAGGCCGATCTTGGTGCGCTCGCGCCAGGCGCCGACCTCGGTCAGGCGCGGGTGGCGGTGGATCTCCACCCGCCAGCCCTGGTCGTCGGTGAGGTGCAGGTGCAGGACGTTGAGCTTGTGCGCGGCCATCAGGTCCAGGTAGCGCAGGACCACGTCCTTGGGCATGAAGTGGCGGGCCACGTCCAGCATGAAGCCGCGCCAGCCGAAGCGGGGCGCGTCGGTGATCCGGCACACCGGTACGGTCCAGGCCCGGCCGGTCACGGGGCCGCGGCGGAAGGCCTCCGGGCCGAGCAGCTGGCGCAGCGTCTGGGCGCCCCAGAACACGCCGGCGGGACCGCCGCCGAGGATCTCCACGCCGGTGTCCGCGTCGACGGTCAGGCGGTACGCCTCGGGCCCGCCCGGCAGCCGCTCGTCCACGGCCAGCCGTACGGCGCCCTGCCCGGCCGGCTCCCCCGCGGCCCACGGCAGGCCGGTCGCCGCGCCCAGGGTGCCGCGCAGCCACGTCTCGGCGGCCTGCGTGCCCGGTCCGGCCGCGAGCACCGTGCCCGCCCGTACCGTGAAGACGGCCGGGCCGTCCCCGCTTCCCGTCGTGGCCTGCCGCGGCTTCGGAATGAGGTCCATTCCCTCATCCTGCAACACCCCCGCCGATTGGCATAGACCAATACGGGTCCGGGTGCGGGCGGGGGTGCCGCCGTTACAGGGCCCGCCTGCGCAGGGCGTGCAGGCGGGTGGTCCGCACGGCCGCGACGAGCCAGCCGCCGACGGTCCAGAACAGGTGCGCGAGGGCGATGGGCGCCCAGGTGTCGCTGGTGCCCCGCCCCCGCAGGGACATCGCCAGGGTTCCGCCGATCAGCAGCCCGGTGGCGGTCAGTTGCAGCCGTACCAGCCCGCCGTAGCGCAGGATGCGGCCCGCGAACATCTCGCCGTACCACCAGGGCACCGCGAGCAGCAGCCCGCAGACCGCGGCGAGCCCGACCGCGCACAGCAGGGCCGCGGACCACAGCGGCCACGGGGAGCCGTGCCAGGCGCGGTCGGCCACCAGACCGCTGGTGAGCAGCGCCGGCAGCGGCAGGAGCGTGGCGACGTGCACCGCGGCGATCCGCCACAGCCAGGAGTCGCCGACCAGCTCCGTCCGCGTGGTGGCCCGCACCGAGCGCAGGCGGCTGCGGGCGCTCACCCCGGAGCGGCGCGTGCCCATCGCGGCCAGCACCCCGATCAGGCCGAAGGTGGCCCCGAAGACGATGCCGGCGGCGACCAGCTCCCAGGTCCCGCCGGTCTCGATCCGGTAGAGCTGCACGCCGAGGAAGACCGCGAGCCCCACCCCGCCGAACACCGCGCCGCCGCGCGGCACCACCAGCTGCCCGGGGGCCGCGCCGAGGGCGAGCGCCCGCTCCGCGGCCGCCCGGTGCTCCGCCCGGTTCCGGCGCGGTATCCGCCCGAGCACCCCGCGGCCGGCCGACAGGGACCTGGCCAGCGCGATCTGCGCCTCCGCCTCGCGTGGCGCGGCCAGCACCGCCCGCCGCGCGGCCGCGATCGCGTCGGGCACCCGCCCCAGCCGCCGGTAGACGTCGGACAGCAGCACCGCCGGCTCCCAGCCGTCGGGGTCCGCGCCGGTCGCCCGCAGCGCCACGGTGAGCGCCGCGTGCGCCTCGTCCAGTGACAGCAGCACCACCCCGGCGAGCACGAACACGTCGCCGGCCTCGGCGGGCGAGGCGATCGCCAGCGCCCAGTCGACGGCCTCGCGCGCCTGAGCGGGCCGCTGCTCCTGCGCGAGCACCCAGGCGCGCAGCAGGTACCCCGCGCTGCCGTTGCGCTCCACGAAGGCATCGCTGACCAGCGCGTGCGCCTCGGCGAACCGGCCCTGGCCGACCAGGGAGTGCACGCGCTCACCGCTGTCCGCGTCGTCGTCCGGCACCTCCGCGCCGAACGCGCCGGACTCAGCCGTTGCCGCCCCTTCCGGACTTCCCGGAGCCGGACTTGTCGTTGCCGCCGCCACCGGCCGGCATGCCCTCGTAGATCTCCTTGCACATCGGGCAGACCGGGTACTTCTTCGGGTCGCGGCCGGGGACCCAGACCTTGCCGCACAGCGCGACGACGGGCGTGCCTTCCAGCGCGCTCGCCATGATCTTGTCCTTCTGGACGTAGTGCGCGTAGCGCTCGTGGTCGCCGTCACCGTGGGAGAGCTGCGGAGTCGGCTCGACCAGTGTGCCGGTGCCCGCCCCGCGCTCGGGCTCAAGAGTGCTCATGACCGTCAAGCCTAATTGAGAGAGGGATCGTCGGGATACGTGGCCACCATCGCGAGCCTGCCGCGCTGGCGGCGCAGCACCGCGCGCCACATCTTCTCCGGGTCGGGCGCGGACACGTCACCCGGTTCGGACTCCACGACGTACCAGGCGCCCTCGGACAGCTCCCGCTCCAGCTGCCCGGCGCCCCAGCCCGCGTACCCGGCGAAGATCCGCAGCGAGCCCAGCTCGGCGGCGAGCAGTTCGGGCGGCGCCTCCAGGTCGATCAGGCCGATCGCGCCGTGCACCCGCCGCCAGCCCAGGATCGCCGCGTCGCCCTGCTCGCCCGGCTCGCCGGGGACGACGGCCAGGCCGAGCGCGGAGTCCAGCGAGACCGGGCCGCCCTGGAAGACCACCGGCGGTTCGACCGCCAGCGGCGCCCAGGGCCGCAGCACATCGCTCACGCCGACCGGGGTGGGCCGGTTCAGGACGACGCCGAGCGACCCCTCCGCGTCGTGGTCGAGGAGGAGCACCACCGCCCGGTCGAAGTTGGGGTCCGCGAGCTTCGGCGTGGCCACCAGGAGTCGTCCGGTGAGCGAGGACACCTCGGTCATGGTCCACATGATCCCCCAACCGGCGCCCGTTGGGAGGGGCAACGGCGGGGTAGGAGGCGGCGCCGGGCGCATTACCATCTCTTCTTGGTTCCTGCGCGCCGGCGAAAGACCCGCGGCCGCGCTCACCGAAGCCGGGGACGGCTTCTGAAGAAGATCGCGAGATCCATGACCGACGTCGCCGATGTGCTGGTTGTCCACGGTGGAACTCCCCTGGAAGGCGAGATCCGGGTCAGAGGTGCGAAGAACCTCGTGCCGAAGGCCATGGTGGCCGCGCTGCTGGGCAGCGAGCCGAGCCGGCTGCTGGGGGTGCCCGAGATCCGCGACGTGCGGGTGGTGCGCGGCCTGCTCCAGCTGCACGGCGTGACCGTGGAGAGCGGCGAGGCGCCGGGTGAACTGGTGCTGGACCCGCGGCGGGTGGAGAGCGCCAACGTCGCGGACATCGACGCCCACGCCGGCTCCTCCCGCATCCCGATCCTGTTCTGCGGGCCGCTGCTGCACCGGCTCGGGCACGCGTTCATTCCGGGCCTGGGCGGCTGCGACATCGGCGGCCGCCCGATCGACTTCCACTTCGACGTGCTGCGGAAGTTCGGCGCGACCATCGAGAAGCGCGCCGACGGCCAGTACCTGGAGGCGCCGCACCGGCTGCGCGGCTGCCGGATCAGGCTGCCGTACCCGTCGGTCGGCTCCACCGAGCAGGTGCTGCTGACCGCGGTGCTCGCCGAGGGCGTGACCGAACTCACCAACGCCGCGGTGGAGCCGGAGATCGAGGACCTGATCTGCGTGCTCCAGAAGATGGGCGCGATCATCTCGCTCGACACCGACCGCACCATCCGGATCACCGGCGTGGACCGCCTGGGCGGCTACGTCCACCGGGCCATCCCGGACCGGCTGGAGGCCGCCTCCTGGGCGAGCGCGGCGCTGGCCACCGAGGGCGACATCTACGTGCGCGGCGCGCAGCAGCGCTCGATGATGACCTTCCTGAACACCTACCGCCGGGTCGGCGGCGCCTTCGAGATCGACGACGAGGGCATCCGCTTCTGGCACCCGGGCGGCCCGCTGAAGGCCATCGCGCTGGAGACCGACGTGCACCCGGGCTTCCAGACCGACTGGCAGCAGCCGCTGGTGGTGGCGCTCACCCAGGCCGCGGGCCTGTCGATCGTGCACGAGACGGTCTACGAGTCCCGGCTCGGCTTCACTGAGGCGCTCAACCAGATGGGCGGCCACATCCAGCTCTACCGCGAGTGCCTGGGCGGCAGCGCCTGCCGGTTCGGGCAGCGCAACTTCCTGCACTCGGCGGTGGTGTCGGGGCCGACCAAGCTCCAGGGTGCCGACCTGGTCATCCCGGACCTGCGCGGCGGCTTCTCGTACCTGATCGCGGCGCTGGCCGCGCAGGGCACCTCGCGGGTGCACGGGATCAGCCTGATCAACCGCGGCTACGAGAACTTCCTGGCGAAGCTCGAAGGGCTCGGCGCCGACATCGAGGTACCGGGCCGGGACTCCCCCGCCGCGGCCGGATAAGGGCGTACGGGGGCGCGTGCGGGCCGTACGGGCCGTACGCCGTGCCGTCCGTACGCAGCCGCACGCAGCCGTGCGCAGCCGTGCGCAGCCGTGCGCGGCCCCCGGCAACGCCAAGGGCGGCCGTCCTCCTCACGGAGGCGGCCGCCCTTGGCGTCTCGTCTGCGGCGCTACCGCCGCACCGAAGGGCTCACTTGCCCTTGGCGGCTTCCTTCAGCTTGGAACCCGCGGAGACCTTCACGCTGTAGCCGGCCGGGATCTCGATCGGCTCACCGGTCTGCGGGTTGCGGGCGGTGCGGGCGCTGCGGTGGGTGCGCTCGAAGGTCAGGAAGCCGGGGATGGTGACCTTCTCGTCACCCTTGGCCACGATCTCACCGACGGTCTCGGCGAACGCGGCCAGCACGGCGTCGGCGTCCTTGCGGGTCACCTCGGCGCGGTCGGCCAGCGCGGCCACCAGCTCACTGCGGTTCATATCTGTACTCCCGTGTTCTTGCTGCCATGGGGGCGCGAGCCGAAGCTGTTGCTGTGTGCCTCACCGCCCAGGTGTGCATCCTGCCCCCATATATGGGGGGAAAGCCAATCGCCTGCCCGCGCGAGTCGCGGAAAAAGCCCTGGGAGAGGCCCACCAGGGCCACGCTGGGGCAGGAGCATCACGCGCTGTCGTCAGCCGTTCGACGCTGGGAATCCGTTTCCGCGCTCCGGCGCGGCGGCCCGGGCGGCGTCCCGCACGGCGTCGGCGACCGCGCCGGCCACCTTGTCGTTGAAGACGCTCGGCACGATGTAGTTCGGGTTCAGCTCGTCGTCGGCGACGACCGAGGCCAGCGCACGTGCGGCGGCCAGCATCATCTCGGTGTTCACGGTGCGGGACTGCGC
Organism: Streptomyces sp. CA2R106; assembly: GCF_037034245.1. Classification (NCBI taxonomy): domain Bacteria; kingdom Bacillati; phylum Actinomycetota; class Actinomycetes; order Kitasatosporales; family Streptomycetaceae; genus Streptomyces; species Streptomyces sp. CA2R106. The sequence continues at coordinate 51,107 of NZ_JBAGKC010000009.1, read as the reverse complement.
GTCCAGCAGGCCGCGGAAGACGCCCGGGAAGACCAGCACGTTGTTGATCTGGTTGGGGAAGTCGCTGCGGCCGGTGGCCACCACGGCGGCCGTCTCACGGGCCTCGGCCGGGTCCACCTCGGGGTCGGGATTGGCAAGTGCGAAGACAATGGCGCCCTCGGCCATCCGGGCGATGTCGGCGCCCTGGAGCACGTTCGGGGCGGACACCCCGATGAACACGTCGGCGCCGACCACCGCCTCCTTGAGGGTGCCGGTGGCGCCCTCCGGGTTGGTGTTCTCCGCGATCCAGCGCAGCGGGGTCTCCGGACCGACGTCCTTCAGGTCGTCCCGCTCGGCGTGCACCACGCCGTGGATGTCGGCGACGACCGCGTGCTTCACCCCGGCGGCCAGCAGCAGCTTCAGGATGGCGGTGCCGGCCGCGCCCGCGCCCGACATGACCACCCGCAGGTCGCCGATCTCCTTGCCGACGCAGCGCAGCGCGTTGGTCAGCGCCGCGAGCACCACGATCGCGGTGCCGTGCTGGTCGTCGTGGAAGACCGGGATGTCCAGCGCCTCGCGCAGCCGCGCCTCGATCTCGAAGCAGCGCGGCGCGGAGATGTCCTCCAGGTTGATGCCCGCGAAGCCCGGCGCGATGGCCTTGACGATCGCCACGATCTCGTCGGTGTCCTGGGTGTCCAGGCACAGCGGCCAGGCGTCGATCCCGGCGAACCGCTTGAACAGCGCCGCCTTGCCCTCCATGACCGGCAACGCGGCCTTGGGCCCGATGTTGCCCAGGCCCAGCACCGCGGAGCCGTCGGTGACCACCGCGACCGAGTTGCGCTTGATGGTCAGCCGGCGGGCGTCCTCGGGGTTCTCCGCGATCGCCATGCACACCCGGGCCACCCCCGGCGTGTAGACCATCGACAGGTCGTCGCGGTTGCGGATGGGGTGCTTGGACTGCATCTCGATCTTGCCGCCGAGGTGCATCAGGAAGGTGCGGTCGGAGACCTTGCCGATCGCCACGCCCTCGATGGAGCGCAGCTTGCTGACGATGTCGGCGGCGTGGTCGGTGGAGCTGGCCGCGATGGTGACGTCGATCCGCAGCTTCTCGTGGCCCGAGGCCGTCACGTCCAGGCCGGTGACCGACCCGCCCGACGTCTCGACCGCCGTCGTCAGCCGCCCGACCGCGCCCCCGCTGGCGGGGACCTCCAGCCGCACCGTGATCGAGTACGAGACGCTCGGCGCCGTTGCCATGACGACCTTCTTCCGGTTACTGCCTGAGGGATTGCACATGCGATCGTTCCACCTACCGCCGGGTAGACGTAAACCCGCCGAAGGCAGGGGAATCGTACGTCCGCGGTACGGGAGCGCCGCGGGCGCGGGGTGCACAGCGGCGGAAGAACGCGTGGCGGACGAGTGACGAACCACCAATTCCGGCCCGCGGGAAGAGGTTCGCCGCAGGGTTTGTTAGCCTGGGTACGGCACCGGCTCGATCCAAGCCCCCGGGCCCAACCTTAGGCGCTTCGAGCGCCCACTTGCCGCGAGGCGAGCATGGCGGGTCGGTGTCGCAGACGTCCCTCGGGCGCCCCCTTCTCCGTGAAGGGGGCGCCCGAGGCGTTTGCGGGGCCGGTCGGCGGGGCCCCGGACATGCGTTCCTAGTCCGCCCGGAGCAGGTCCGGCACGCCCGCCTCGTCCGGCAGGTCCGCGGGCACCGCCAGTACCGTCAGCCGCTGCGTGGCCCGGGTCAGCGCCACGTACAGCGTGCGCAGCCCCGCGGGCGACTCCTCGGCGATCTCCGCGGGCGCGACGACCACCGTGGCGTCGTACTCCAGCCCCTTGGCCTCCAGGCTGCCCAGCGCCACCACGCGGTCGCCCAGGCCCTCCAGCCAGCCGCGGGCCTGCGCGCGGCGGTCCATCGCCACCACGACACCGACGGTGCCGTCCACCTCGGCCAGCAGCCGCCGCGCGGCCGCCCGCACATCGGCGCCCAGGTCGTCGCCGGCCACCTCGTAGCGCGGCGCGATCCCGGTGGTGCGCACCGCGCGCGGCGAGGGGCTGCCGGGCATCGCCAGCGCCAGCACGGTCGCGGCGACCTCGGCGATCTCCGCGGGGTTGCGGTAGTTGACGGTGAGGGTGAAGCGGCGGCGCGGGCGGCTGCCGAGCGCCTCGTCGCGGGCCCGGGCCGCCTCGTCGACGTCCGTCCAGGAACTCTGCGCCGGGTCGCCGACGATCGTCCAGGTCGCGGTGCGGCCGCGCCGCCCGACCATCCGCCACTGCATCGGCGTCAGGTCCTGCGCCTCGTCCACGATCACGTGCGCGTACTCGGTGCGCTCCCGCGCCAGCCGCTCCGCCCGCTCCCTGCGGGTCTCCGCGGCCGCCTGCGGCATCAGCTCCTCCAGGCCGGTGAGCTGGTCCAGCGGGTCGGCCTCGCGGCGCTTCTCCCGGGGCGGCGGCCCCAGCAGCGTGCCCAGCTCGTCCAGCAGCGCCACGTCGTGCACCGACGTGCCCTCCCGGCGCAGCGACCGCGCCACCCGGCGCACCTCCGGCGGGCTGAGCACCCGGCGCGCCCAGCGCGACAGCCGCTTGTCGTCGGCGAGCGCGGCCAGCACCCGGACCGGCTCCAGCACCGGCCACCAGGCATCCAGGAAGTCGGTGAAGTCCGGCTCGGTGCTGATGTCCTCGTCGAAGCCCGCGCGCTCCTGCGCGGCCAGGTCCGGGTCGTCGAAGCGGCGGCCGGTCTTGCGCCACAGCGCGTCCAGCAGCAGCCGCCTGGCGCGCGGGCGCAGCAGGTTGACCGGGGTGGTGCCGCCCAGCGCCTGCTGGCGCACCGCCTTCAGCTCCTCGGTCCCCAGCTCGACCCGGCGGCCGAAGGCGACCACCCGCAGCCGGACCGGCCCGGTGCCCGCACCCGCTCCGGTACCTGATCCCGTGCCGCTGCCCGTGCCCGTGCCCGCGGGCAGCTCCAGGCAGCCGCGGGCGGCGTTGCGCAGCACCTTCTGCATCCGCAGCGAGCCCTTGATCCGGGCCACCGCCGGGTCGTCGTACAGGTCGGCCGTGACGCCGTCGACCAGCGAGCCGACCGCGCGGATCGCGACCTGGCCCTCCTCGCCGAGCGACGGCAGGACGCCCTCGGTGTAGGCGACCAGCAGCGGGGTGGGGCTCACGCACAGGATGCCGCCGGAGTAGCGGCGCCGGTCCTGGTAGAGCAGGTACGCCGCCCGGTGCAGGGCCACCGCGGTCTTGCCGGTGCCGGGACCGCCGGACACCTCGGTCACCGACGCGGCGGGGGCGCGGATCACCACGTCCTGCTCGGCCTGGATGCTGGAGACGATGTCCCGCATGCTGTGCGTCCGCGCCTGGCCGAGCGCGGCCATCAGGGCGCCGTCGCCGACCACCGGCAGGCCCGTGGCCAGCTCCGGGCGCAGCAGGTCGTCCTCGACGCCCAGCACCCGGCGGCCCTTGGAGCGGATCACCCGGCGGCGCACCACGCGTCCGGGCGCGACGGGCGTGGAGCGGTAGAAGGGCGCGGCGGCCGGCGCGCGCCAGTCGATCACCAGCGGCGCGTACTCCGCGTCGAGCACGCCGATCCGGCCGATGTGCAGGGTCTCGGCGACGTCCGCGGTGCCGTCGGCGCGGACCGCGTCCTCGGCGGGTTCGACGGAGGTGTAGGCGCCGTCGGCGCCCTTCACGCCGTCCTTGCCGCGCAGCAGGTCGATCCGGCCGAAGAGGAAGTCCTCGAACTCGTTGTTCAGGCGGTTGAGGTGGATGCCGGCGCGGAAGACCTGCGCGTCGCGCTCGGCGAGCGCCCCGGGCGTGCCGACCTGCCCGCGCTTGGCGGCGTCGTCCATCAGGAACTCGGCCTCGTGGATCTTCTCCGCCAGGCGGCGGTACACCCGGTCCAGGTGCGCCTGCTCCGCGGCGATCTCCTGGTCCCGGACCCCCGGTGCTGTGGTCTGCGCTGCCACGCAGGACCCCCTTCTGGTGTGCGGCGCCCCGCGCGAGTCCGTGCGTGGGGCAGCCTGCAACCGTACTTGACCTGCGCCCGGCTGCCCACCCGGCCACGCAGGCCGCGCGGTTGCCCGACCGCGAAGGGGCGCGGGGGCGGCGGGCCGAAGGGAGCACAAGGGGCGAAGGGGACCTTGAGGAGGGCGCGCCGGGGTACGCCGGAGCGGCCCGGTGCCGGTTCGGGCGGGCGCTTCGGGGGCGGGCGCTTCGGGGGGTCTATGGATGCGAGGTCAGCCGCAGCTGGTGTCGGACCCGTCGGCGGGGGGTTCCTCACGGGGGTCGAGCGCCAGCCGGTACCCGCGCTTGACGACCGTCTGCACCAGCCGCGGCTCCCCCAGCGCCGTACGCAGCCGGGCCATCGCCGTCTCCACCGCGTGCTCGTCGCGCCCGGCGCCCGGCAGCACCCGCAGCAGGTCGCCGCGGCCGACCACCCACCCCGGGCGGCGCGCCAGCGCCCGCAGCAGCGCCATGCCCGCAGGCGGCACCGGCCGCAGCCGCCCGTCGACGACGGCCGCGTGGCCGCGGACCTCCACGCGGTGCCCGGCCACCGGAAGCGCGTCCACCCGGGCCGGCAGCTCGCGCGCGACCAGCTGCACCAGCGGGCCCAGCCGGAAGCGCTCGGGCTGCCGGGTCGGCACGTCCCGCTCCTGGAGCTGGAGCGCGGTCACCGGGCCCACGCACGCCGCCAGCACCGGGCCGCGCAGCGCCGCCAGCAGCTCCGGCAGCTGCCCGCGCTGCTCCGCCCGGTCCAGCAGCGACGCCACCGCGGGCGCGGAGGTGAACGTCACCGCGTCGAGGCCGCCCGCGAACACCGCGTCCAGCAGCCGGTCCACCGGCCCCAGGTCCTCCGGCGGCATCCACCGGTAGACCGGCACCGCCACCACCCGCGCCCCGGCCAGCCGCAGCGCCTCGGCGAACCCGGCGGCCGGCTCGCCGTGCAGCTGGACCGCCACGCACCGCCCCTCGACGCCGTCGGCCAGCAGCCGTTCCAGCACCTCGGCCATCGACTCCGACGCCGGCGACCACGCCTCGGTGAGCCCGGCCGCACGGACCGCGCCGCGCACCTTCGGGCCGCGGGCCAGCAGCCGGGTCTCGCCCAGGCGCCGCAGCAGCGCCTCGCCCAGGCCCCAGCCGTCGGCCGCCTCGATCCAGCCGCGGAAGCCGATCGCGGTGGTGGCGACCACCACGTCCGGCGCGTCGTCCAGCAGCCGCTTGGTGGTCGCCAGCAGCTCCGTGTCGTCCGACAGGGGCATGATCCGCAGGCTGGGGGCCCGCAGCACCACCGCGCCGCGCCGCTCCAGCAGCGCGGCCAGCTCGTCGGCCCGGCGGGCGGCGGTCACCCCGACCGTGAACCCGGCGAGCGGCGGCACCCCCGCGGGGGTTTCGGCATGCGCTTCCATGGCTGCTCCACTCGCTGACCTGACCTGTCCGCGCGCCGCGGCCCGCTGCCCCGGCGCGACGCCGCCCCGGGAGGGTCATCCTCCCAACCCGGGGTGACGGGTTCGGTTCACCGGGATTTCCCGGGTGTTACGTGCAGTGTCACCCGACGTGCGTCGGCATCCGCCGGGCGGGCTCCGCTCAGACCTCGGCGTACGCTTGCGTCCCCGCCGGGGCCGCCTGCGCCGCGCCGTCCTCGCTCCCCCCGCGCGCCGCGGCCGGCCGCCGCAGGTATACGGCCCAGGTGAGCGCGAAGCACACAGCGTAGTAGCCCAGGAACGCCACGAAGGCGGGCGTGCCGCTGCCCGCGTTCAGGAACGCCTCCCGGAAGGCGAGGTTGATGCCGACCCCGCCCAGCGCGCCGACCGCGCCGATCAGCCCCATGGACGCGCCGGACAGCCGACGCCCGTACGCCGCGGCCTCCTCCCCGGTCATCCCGCGGGCCTCGGCCTTCTTCTGGAAGATCCCCGGGATCATCTTGTACGACGACCCGTTGCCGAGTCCGCTGAGCACGAACAGCGCGATGAAGCCGACCAGGAACGTCCCCAGCGACTTCGCCTCCGACGCGGCCACCACCACACCGGTCGCCGCCGCCATCGCCAGGAAGTTCCACCAGGTGATCCGGCCGCCGCCGAACCTGTCCGCCAGCCGCCCGCCGACCGGGCGGACCAGCGAGCCGAGCAGCGGCCCGATGAAGGTCAGGTACGCCGCCTGCAACGGGGTGCGCCCGAACTGGTTCTGGAGCACCAGGCCGAAGGCGAAGCTGTAGCCGATGAACGACCCGAAGGTGCCCACGTACAGCAGCGACATGATCCAGGTGTGCGGGTCGCGGGCGGCGTCCAGCGCGGCCCCGGTGTCATTGCGTACCGGGGCGAGGTTGTCCATGAACAGCGCGGCCAGCACCGCCGCGACCACGATCAGCGGGATGTAGACCGCCAGCACCACCCGCGGGTGCCCCGCCCCGGCGGTGCCGATCACCAGTAGCCCGACGAGCTGGATCGCCGCCACCCCGAGGTTGCCGCCGCCCGCGTTCAGCCCGAGCGCGTAGCCCTTCTCCCGCAGCGGGTAGAAGGAATTGATGTTCGTCATCGACGAGGCGAAGTTCCCCCCGCCGACGCCGGTCAGCGCCGCCACCACCATCAGCGTCGAATACGACACCCCGGGCTTGACCACGAACGCCGCGGCCACCGTCGGCACCAGCAGCAGCGACGCGCTCACCACCGTCCAGTTGCGGCCGCCGAACACCGCCACCGCGAACGTGTACGGCACCCGCAGCACCCCGCCGACCAGCGTCGGCAGCGCCACCAGGAAGAACTTGCCGCCCGGGTCCACCCCGTAGGCAGGCCCCATGAACAGCACCATCACCGACCACAGGCTCCACACCGAGAACCCGATGTGCTCCGACAGGACGGAGTACGCCAGGTTCCGCCGGGCCACCTGCCGCCCGCCGCCCTCCTGCCAGAACCTCTCGTCCTCCGGGTCCCACTGCTCGATCCACCGGCCCATCACGCCGCCTCCCGCCGTAGCCGCCTGCCGCACTGACAAGGCGACGCTACGAACCCCGGGTTTCGGGTGCCCCGACCCCGGCGTGACGCGCGCGCAACCACCCACTCACCCGCGCCCCGGGCCGGATGTGAGCCGAGCAAGGAGACACGGCCCGGCGGCAGGCGATAGCAAACGACGACAGGCGAGGCGCGCCCGCGCTGTTCGCGGGCACACCTCGCCTGTCGTGTTCAGTGGAGATGGTGGAGATGGCGGGAATCGAACCCGCGTCCTGTGGTGCGGAACCAGGGCTTCTCCGAGCGCAGTCCGCTGTGCTTTTCTCGGCCCCGGCAGTCACGCGGACAAGCCGCCGACGGGCCCAGCCACTGTGAGGTTTCCCGCCGTGCCCCGTGGCCGGGCTCGGCGGTTGAGTCCCCTGAATGATGCCAGGGTCCGGGTCGGGAACATCCCCGGGCTGACACTCCGCGGAGTCTTCGCTAGCTGCTAATTAGGCAGCGAGAGCGAAGGCGGAGGAATCGCGCTTGGAATTGGCGATTATTGGTTTCGGCATATGGTTAACGAGATCATTGCCGCTTCCTCGGCTCGCTTCCCCTGCTTCGACATCCCCAGTCGAAACCGATCATCCCCATGTGGTGTTGTCAAGGTGCACCGCCGGTTTCCCGGCGGTCGGTACTGCTGGCCCTGCGTGCACCAGTGTAGTGCCACAACCGGCCAGGGAGCCACCGTATTCCCGCGCGCCGCGGCTCAGCCGCGCTGGCGGCGGCGCGCCGCGGAGATCGCGCGGTCGGTCTCGCGCCGGTCCTGCTTCTCCCGCAGCGTCTGCCGCTTGTCGTACTCCTTCTTGCCCTTGGCGAGGGCGATCTCGACCTTCACCCGGCCGTCCTTGAAGTACAGCGCCAGCGGGATCACGGTGTGCCCGGTCTCCTGGGACTTCTGGTCGAGCTTGTCGATCTCCGCGCGGTGCAGCAGCATCTTCCGCTTGCGGCGCGCGGCGTGGTTCGTCCAGGTGCCCTGCGTGTACTCGGGGATGTGCACGTTGTAGAGGTACGCCTCGCCGCCCTCCAGCTGCGCGAAGCCGTCCACCAGCGACGCGCGGCCCAGCCGCAGCGACTTCACCTCGGTGCCGGTGAGCACCAGCCCCGCCTCGTACGTGTCGAGGATGAGGTAGTCGTGCCGCGCCTTCTTGTTCTGCGCGATGATCTTGCGACCCGTCTCTTTAGCCATAGCCGGGCCATTCTCCCACTACGAGGGGGCCCCGAGGCCAGCGAATACCTCGCGGCTCGCGGCCACCGGGTCCTGGCCGCCGGCGACCACGACGTCGGGGGTGATGCCGGTGCCCTCGACCGTACGGCCGTCCGGCAACCGGTAGTGGCCCACGGTCAGTTCGGCCACCGAGCCGTCCGCGAGGGTGGTGGGCATCTGGACCGAGCCCTTGCCGAAGGTGCGCGAGCCGATGACGACCGCGCGGCCCCGGTCCTGGAGCGCGCCGGACAGCATCTCGGCCGCGCTCATGGTGCCGCCGTCGACCAGGACGACCAGCGGCACCGAGGTGTCGCCGCCGTCCGCCGCGTAGAGCGCCTGCTGCTGTCCGTGCACGTCGTAGGTGGCGACGAGGCCGCCGTCCAGGAAGGCCGACGCGGTGGCGACCGCCTCGGCGACCAGGCCGCCGGAGTTGCCGCGCAGGTCGAGCAGGACGCCCTCGCCGCGGGCGGCGGCGTCCCGGACCGCGGCGGCGACCTGCGCGCCGACGCCCTTGGTGAAGGCGTCCACCGCGATCACGGTCGGGCCGTCCTGCTGCCGGGTGACGGTGACCGAGTCGGTGGCCAGCGTGGCGCGGTGCACCGCGACCGTCCAGTCACGGGCACCGCGTTCGACGTCGAGCGTGACGCGGCTGCCCGGCACGTTGTCGCCGCGCAGGTCCGCGACGACCTCGGTGACGGGCAGGCCGGTACATCGGGTGCCGCCGATCGCGGCGAGCACGTCGCCGCCGCGCAGCCCGGCCCGGTCGGCGGGGCTGCCCGGCTGGACCCCGGCGATCTGGATGCGGCCGCCGTCGATCCGGCGCACCGAGACGCCGGTGCCGACGTAGCGCCCCGCCAGGGCCTGCTGGAAACCGGCGTACTCCTGGGCGGTGTAGGAAGTGGACCAGCGGTCGCCGCTGCGGCTGACGAGTTTCTGGGCGGCGTCCGGCCCGGTGGTGCCCGGGGCGGCCGCCCGTCCGGTGCGGTCGCCCGCCGCGGGGGTCCTGCCGGTGCCGGCCGGGGCGCCGCCGCCGTCGCGGCCGTCGTCGGCGGCGCCGCCCGGGGTGGCGGACGGGGTGGCGCCGCCCGGGGCCGGGCCCGCGGACGGGCCGGCGGCGGTCGGCGCGGCACCGGCCGGGGCCGCGGCCACCAGCTGCCCGTTCCTGCGGGCGGAGGTGTCGACCCCGGTGAGGCCGCTCGCGGCCGCGCCGGTGGCGAGCATCGCACCGCACATCAACGTCAAGGTGGCCCCGCGGCGCCAGCGGCGGGGCGTCCCGAACAGCGACGGGCCGGACATGGCCGGAAGTCTAGGGCAGAACCCGCGCCGGCAGGGGGAGTTGCGGCTACACCCGGCCGCGGCGCACCGCAACCTCCGGGATGCGCGCATCGGCCGGACGCGGGCCGTACGAAGGCCGTAAGCGGGCCGGCGCCCCGGGAGCACCGGCCCGCGTACGGACCAGGTCCCGGGGCGCCGCCCCGCCTCGTTCAACACCGACCGGCCAGGAGCCTCGGCGGGCTGTCAGACCCTCAGGTAGCGGCGCAGGGCGATGAACGCCGCGAGCGCCGGCATGGCCACGCCGATCACCAGCACCAGCGGGAGCACCTGCACCACCGGGCCCCAGCCGATGAACGACACCAGCGGGATCTTGTCCTGGAGTCTGAGGCCCGCGTCGATCAGGAAGTACCGCCCGCCGAGCAGCATCACGCACGCCAGTCCCGCGCCGACCAGCCCCGCGAAGGCGGCCTCCATGATGAACGGCATCTGGATGTAGAAGCTCGACGCGCCCACCAGCCGCATGATCCCCGTCTCCCGGCGCCGGGAGAAGGCGGACACCCGCACGGTGTTGATGATCAGCAGCATGGCCACGGTGAGCATGAACGCCAGCACCACGTACGCGACCCGGGTCATGCCGTTGAGCAGGTCGAAGAGGTTCTGCAGCACCTTGCGCTGGTCCTCCACGGACTGCACGCCCTTGCGCCCGTTGAAGGCGCTCGCCACCACCTCGAACTTCGTCGGGTCCTTCAGCTTGACCTGGTAGCTCTGCTCCATCTGGTCCGGCGTGATGGAGTCGGCGAGCTGCTTGTTGGACTTGAACTGCTCCTTGTAGTGCTTGTACGCGCCCTCGGCCGACTCGTAATAGATCTTCTTGACGACCGGCAGCTTCTTCAGGTCCGCGAGGATCTGGGCCTTCTGGTCGTCGGTCACCGGGCCCGAGGCGCAGTTGGGCGTGGTGGCCGCGTCGTTCTTGTTGCAGAGGTAGACGCTCACCTCGACCTTGTCGTACCAGTAGCCCTTCATCGCGTCGACCTGCTTGTTCACCAGCAGGGCACCGCCGGTGAGGGCGAGCGAGAGGGCCACGGAGATGACGACGGCAAGAGTCATCGTGAGGTTCCGGCGGAGACCGACGCCGATCTCCGACAGAACGAACTGGACACGCATGAGGGTCGGGGTTCCTTCCGGAGGGTTGGTGTGTGAGCGGGCGGCCGCAGTCAGTGCTGGTAGCCGTACACACCGCGCGACTGGTCGCGGACCAGTCGCCCCTTCTCGAGTTCGATGACGCGCTTGCGCATCTGGTCGACGATGTTCTGGTCGTGGGTGGCCATCACCACGGTGGTGCCGGTCCGGTTGATCCGGTCCAACAGCCGCATGATGCCCACCGACGTCTGCGGGTCGAGGTTTCCGGTCGGCTCGTCCGCGATCAGGAGCATCGGACGGTTGACGAAGGCGCGGGCGATCGCCACGCGCTGCTGCTCACCACCGGACAGCTCGCCGGGCATCCGGTCGTCCTTGCCGGCCAGGCCGACCAGGTCGAGCACCTCGGGCACGGTCTTGCGGATGGTGCCGCGCGGCTTGCCGATGACCTCGAGCGCGAACGCCACGTTCTCGGCGACGGTCTTGTTCGGCAGCAGCCGGAAGTCCTGGAAGACGGTGCCGAGTTGGCGCCGCATCTGCGGGACCTTCCAGTTCGAGAGCCGGTTGAGGTCCTTGCCCAGCACGTGCACCATGCCGGTGTCGGTGCGCTCCTCGCGGAGGATGAGACGCAGGAAGGTCGACTTCCCGGAGCCGGACGAGCCCACCAGGAAGACGAACTCCCCTTTCTCGATCTCCAGCGACACGTCCCGCAGGGCGGGGCGGTTCTGCTTGGGATAGGTCTTGGTGACGTTGTCGAAACGGATCACGTTGGCACCAGGGGTTGCGGGATCGGGGTTTGGGGTAGGGCCGGATAGGGGATGTGGGGGCGACACTACGCGACCTGGCGACGCGCGCGCAGTCGCGGTGAGTGGTTGGTGGCCCGGGCCACAGGGCACTCTCGGACAAAGCCGTCATTGGACCCTTCCGCACCGCGCTTCCACCGCCGGCGGACCGGCCTCGGGGCGCTCTTCCCGGCCGAACCTGGCACAGTAGAAGGTGTGCACGTCAGCGACGGAGCGCGGCACCGGCCGCCGGAACCGCGCGGCGGGCACGGAGTAGACGCGTCGAGCCCAGGGAACGATTTCCAGACCGGGGGCGTTCACCGGACGGAAAAGGAGAGCGCGATGACGTTCGACCGACTGGTGTGTGCCAACTGCGCCGGCCCCGTGAGCGAGGGGCGCTGCCCGGTCTGCCGCGCGAACCGCGCGCGCATGGAGCAGCAGGGCGGTTGGTCGACGATATCCCCCGCCACACTGATAGCCGTCCTGGTGGCGCTGCTGGCGGTGGTCCTCGTCGTGGAGCACGCCACCGCGTAGTACGTACGAAGCCCGGAGACGACAGGCGGGCCCGGAGCGCTGGTGTGCGCTCCGGGCCCGCCTTTTTCGTGCTTTTTATGCTTTTCGTGCTTTTCGCGCTGCTACAGCGGTCAGGCCGCCGCGGCGCCGTCGCCGCCGCCGCGGTTGACCAGGCGCGGGGTGAGGCGGAAGCCGATCCCGCCCGCGATCAGGGTCGCGGCGCCGATGATCATGAAGGTGGTGCCGCTGGAGCCGGTCTCGGCCAGCTGCGAGGTGGTCTTGCCCTGCTGGACCTGCTGGTTGTCGGTGCTGGCGTTGTTGCCGCAGTCGACGCTGTCACCGGACAGGGTGCAGGTGTTGTCGTTGCCGCCCGAGGTGGACGAGCCGCCGGAGGTGGAGGAGCCGCCACCGGTGGACGAGGAGCCGCCCGTGCTGGACGAACCGCCGGAGGTGGAGGAGCCGCCGCCGGTGGACGAGGAACCGCCCGAGCCGCTGTCGCCGCCGGTGGTCGTGGTGTCGCCACCCGAGGCGCCGTTGCCACCGCCGGTGCCGTTGTCGCCACCGGTCGTGGTCGTGTCACCGCCGGTGCCGTTGTCGCCACCGGTCGTCGTGGTGTCGCCACCGGTGCCGTTGTCGCCACCGGTCGTCGTGGTGTCGCCACCGGTGCTGTCGTCGCCACCGGTCGTCGTGCTGTCACCGCCGGTGCTGTCGTCGCCGCCGATGGAGGCGAGGCCACCGATCGTGGTCGTGTCACCACCGGTGCTGCTGTCGCCGCCGCCCGTGGTGCTGTCACCACCGGTGCTGCTGTCGCCACCGGTCGTGGTCGTGTCGCCGCCGGTGCCGTTGTCGCCACCGCCCGTGGTGCTGTCACCGCCGGAGGCGCCCTCGGTCACCCCGCTGGTGATGCCCCCGATGAGATCCAGCGCCGACGCCGGCTTCACGGACGAGGTGCTGCTCGGCTGGGACGCCGCCTGAGCAGCACCCACCGCCGTCAGCGAGGCGCCCGCCGCGATGACAGCGGCCGCGGCGATGCGAGTGACGCGCAGCCGTGTGTTGCGCTTGGTCATGTCTCAAGTACCCCCATCAGATGTCTGCTTAGGGATGCGCCGCCATGCGGAGTGCGGTGCCACTGGGGCCCGGATGCGCCCGCCCCCAAACGCTCACACCACATAAACATGCGCATGCCGCGCAACACCCTTGCGACTTTGCCCAGCACCGTCAAGGTCGTTACGCACGCCTTGGGCGAATTGCCCGGCTGTGACCGTCACTTCTGTACAGCACTGTGACAACGGCGCCGCAACTGCCGCCGTGCACCGGGCGGTTGCGCGGCGGCGCCGGCCGTCCTACGCGTCGGCCTTCTCGCGGGACTTGCGCCAGCGGATGCCCGCCTCGATGAAGCCGTCGATGTCCCCGTCGAGCACGCCCTGCGGGTTGCCGACCTCGTGCTCGGTGCGCAGGTCCTTCACCATCTGGTAGGGGTGCAGGACGTACGAACGCATCTGGTTGCCCCAGGAGTTGCCGCCGTCGCTCTTGCCGAGCGAGTCCATCAGGGCCTGCTCCTCCTGGCGGCGCCGTTCCAGCAGCTTTGCCTGGAGGACGTTCATCGCGCTGGCCTTGTTCTGGATCTGCGAGCGCTCGTTCTGGCAGGAGACCACGATGCCGGTCGGCAGGTGGGTGATGCGGACCGCGGAGTCGGTGGTGTTGACGCCCTGGCCGCCGGGCCCGGACGCGCGGTAGACGTCGACGCGCAGCTCGGACTCGTCGATCTCCACGTGGTCGGACTGCTCGACGACGGGCAGCACCTCGACACCGGCGAACGACGTCTGGCGGCGGCCCTGGTTGTCGAACGGCGAGATCCGCACCATGCGGTGGGTGCCCTGCTCGACGGACAGGGTGCCGTAGGCGTACGGCGCCTTGACGGTGAAGGTGGTCGACTTGATGCCGGCCTCCTCCGCGTACGACGTCTCGTAGATCTCGGTCGGGTAGCCGTGCCGCTCGGCCCAGCGCAGGTACATCCGCTGGAGCTGCTCGGCGAAGTCCGCGGCGTCCACCCCGCCGGCCTCGGCGCGGATGTTGACCAGCGCCTCGCGGGCGTCGTACTCGCCGGAGAGCAGGGTGCGGACCTCCATCTCGTCCAGCGCCTTGCGGACCTGCTCCATCTCGGACTCGGCCTCGGCGCGGGTGTCGGCGTCGTCCTCGGCCTCGGCCAGCTCGAAGAGCACCGCGAGGTCGTCGATCCGGCCGCGGAGCGTCTCGGTCTTGCGCAGCTCGGCCTGGAGGTGCGACAGGCGGCTGGTCACCTTCTGCGCGTTCTCCGGGTCGTCCCACAGGGACGGGGCCGCGGCCTGCTCCTCGAGCGCGGCGATGTCGCCCCGCATCCGGTCGAGGTCGAGCACGGCCTCGATCGACCCCATGGTGGAGGAGAGGGACTTCAGTTCTTCGGAAACGTCGACGATCGCCACGGGGTCAAGCCTACCGGCTGGTCGGGTGATGGGCGGTTTTCGGTCGTACCGCGGCTTCGGAGCGGCTCGCACGGCCGACCGGGCGGCCACGGCGGCAGGCGGGGCGGCAGGCGGGGCAGGTGGTGGGGCGGCCGCCGCCGCGCCGGCCTCGTCGGGCGGCGCTCACGCGGCGGCCGTCGCACGGGTCAGGCGGCCCTTGGCCGTCAGCAGGTAGACCTCCAGCGTGTGGGCGGAGGCGCCGGCGCCGACCGGGCCGATCGCACCCTCGGGCCGGGCCAGGCCGCCGGCCGCCGCGGTGCCGTCCGCGCTGCGGTTGCCGGCGGTGTCGGCCGTGGCCGCCGGGTCTGCCGGGTCCGCCGAGTCCGCCGCGTCGGTGACGAGGCCGCCGGAGAAGACGTACAGGTGGTCGCCGTCGGGCAGCGCCTCGACCCGGGAGCTGCCCTCGACCGAGCCGATCACCACCGCGGTCCGCCAGGCGCCGTCGGAGAACGGCAGCCGCAGCACCGCGTTGTCCGCCTTGCGTACGACGAAGGCGTCCAGGGTGCCGCGGCCGGTGGAGACCAGCGCGGGCGCGTCCTTGATCCGGCCCGGGGTGGGCACCGCGGCCCAGGCGTTCCAGCGGCCGTCGACCAGCGAGGCGGTCACCAGGTCGCCGCCGACCCGGCCCACCAGGTCGATCCGGCCGGGCGCGGAGGAGGCCGCCGCGGGCGCCGCGTCGAAGTGGGTGCGCTCGTCGACCTGGAGCCAGGGCTGCCAGTAGCCGCCGGTCAGGGTGCGGCGGTAGAGCAGGCCGTCGGTGCCCAGCGCGAACAGGTCGACCGACCCGGATTTCGCGGACACCACGGCCGGGTCGGCCTGGACGCTGATCCCGGTGAGCTTGTGCCACGGGCCGTAGCCCGAGCCGTCCCGCACCACGTACCAGATGTTCTTGTCGGTGCCGCGGGCGAAGACGTAGGTGTGGCCGCCCTCGACGAGCACCCGGGGGCCGCCGGTGAGCGGCACCCCGGCGGCGGGCGCGTCATGGAAGGCGGACCACTTCGGCAGGTCGACCGGGGCGCCGGTGCGGCCCTGCGGGGAGTCGGCACCCCCGGTCGGGGCGGCCGTGGCGCTGTGGGCGGCGCTGGTGTCGTGGGCCGGGTCGGTGCCCTGACCAGTACCGGCCGAGGGGGCCTCGTCGTCGCGGGAGGTGCCGCCGGAGCCGGAGTGGCCGTGGTCGGGGGACCCGGCGGAGGCGATGCCCCAGCCGCCCAGCCCGGCGACGGCGAGCGCGGCCGCGGCGGCCGCGGCCAACTTGATCCGCCGCTGGCGCACGGCGTCGGAGACCGAGCGATGGCGGGGGCTGGCGGGGCGGTCGGGGGCGGAGGCGCGGCCCCGGGAGGTGTCCTTGCCGGCGGACTTCCCGGCGGACTTCCCGGCGGACTTCCCGCCGCCGGTGCCTGCCGCCGGGTCCGCGCCGCCGGGTCTCTCGGGCCGCCCGTCCCGGCCGGTGCGCGCGGCCTCTGCGCCGAAGCCCGCCAGTTCCTCGGCGGTGGGCAGCTTGATGCTGGTGTGGGTGTCGCGGCTGGAGTCCGGGGCGGTACCGCGCACCAGCGGCACCGCGCCGCGCCTGCGGTCGCCGGTGCCCGCCGCGGGCCGTGCCGGTTCGCGGTCGGCGCCGAAACCGGCGGGCTCGTCGGCGTCGTCGTACACCCCGCCCGCGGGCTCCGGCTCGCCGCCGGCGCCGGGCGCGGCCACGTCCAGCGCGGGCAGCCCGGCCAGCTCCGGCAGCAGCTCCCGCAGCCGCTCGGCGAGCTCCCCCGCTTTCAGCCGGGACGCGGGGGCCTTGGCCAGACACTGCGCGAGGATCTGCCACAGCTCCGGGACCAGCCCGGGCAGCGGCTGTACGGCCTCGGTGACGTGCCGGCGCAGCACGGCGCCGGGGTGGCCGCCGCCGAACGGCGTGAAGCCGGCGAGGAGTTCGTAGAGCACCGTGGCCAGGGCGTAGATGTCCACGGAGGCGCGCGGCGGCAGGCCCTCGATGATCTCGGGGGCGAGGTAGTCGGGGGTGCCGATGATCCGGGTCGCGCGGGTGCGGCGCGGGGTGTCCACGAGGCGGGCGATGCCGAAGTCGGTGAGCAGCGCGGGCGGGGCGCCGCCGGGGCCGGCCGCCGCGGCCGAGTCGAGCAGTACGTTCTCGGGCTTGACGTCGCGGTGCACCACGCCGCCGGCGTGGGCGGCGGCCAGGCCGTCGGCGACGTCGGCGGCGATCGCCACGGCCGCCTCGGGCAGCATCCGGCGCTCGCGCTCCAGCCGGGAGCGCAGGTCGGTGCCGCGTACCAGGTCCATCACCAGCGCGAGGTCGGTGCCGTCGACCACGAGGTCGCGGATGCCGACGATGTGCGGGTCGTCCAGCGACAGCAGCGCGGTGCGCTCCTGCACGAAGCGGCCCACCAGGTCCTGGTCGGAGGCGAGGTCCTCGCGCAGCAGCTTGATGGCGACCGGGCCTTCGGGACCCTCGCCGAGCCACACGGTGCCCGCCGAACCGCGCCCCAGCACCTGGTGGGCGGTGTACCGGCTGCCGATCTTCCTGGCCAAGACTGCTCCGACTCCTCCGACGGTCCGTCGCGGCGCCGCCCGCCGAGGGCGTCAGGTGGGGCCGGGACGCCGTGCGGCACCGCGTGATGGCTCGTGTTGGCGACAAAGCTACGCGGCTCGGCGGCAGTTCGGGACGCCCCCGGGCAGTGAGGAACCGTTCTGCCGGAGAAATCACCCTCTGGAAGTCGACAAATCCCCAACCCGGCGCGCATATCGGGGTGTACGGCCACCTGACGCGGCATCGGCCGCCGCGTCAGTTGCTGCCCGAGCCGCCGCCGGAGTCACCGGTGATCGCGGCGACCTTGTCCCAGGCGCTGTGCACCCAGCTCGACGTCGCGTCCCACAGGTTGCGGGTGCTGTTCACCCAGTCCGGCAGCGGGGTCGTGTACCAGACCACGACGAAGATGACCACCAGCACCAGGATCACCATCAGGCAGCCCTTCAGGCAGCCCAGGCCCGGGATCTTCATCGGGTTGGCGCTGCGCCGCGGCTGCCGCGGCTCGCGCGGCGCGGCGGCCGGCGGGCGCTGCGGTTCGTACCGCTGGGGCTCGTAGTTCTGCGGCGGCGGCTGGTAGCGCTGCTGCTGGGGCTGCGGGGACTGCGGGGGCTGCTGCCGCGGATACGGGCGGCCGCCGTCGTACTGCTGCGGCGGCTGCGCGGGCGGCTGCTGCGGCTGGGCGCGGCGGACCGGGCGGCGGTAGAGCGGGTCCATCTCCGGGGGGACCCGGCTGACCTCGGTCTGCTCGTTGCGGTGCCGGGCGGCGTTGAGCTGGGACTCCCACGGGTGCGGGCCCTGCGCCTGCGGCGGGCCCTGCGCCTCGGCGGTGGGCAGCACCCGGGTGCCGTCGGCGGCGTTCGCGGCGTCGGCGGCGGTCACCGCGCCCTGGAAGCGGTCCGAGGGGAGCACACCGGTCGTGGCGTTCGGGTCGTAGGCCGCGCTGCCGGCCGGCAGCACCTGGGTGGGCTCGGCGTCGCCGGTGCCCGGCACCGGCGCGGGGTCGACGTCCGGCCCGAGCAGCGCGCCCACCCCGAGCGCGGCCTCGGCCTGCGCCGGGCTGGCGTGCACGCCCACGCCCGCGGCGACCACCCGCAGCGCCCGCGCCAGGTTCTCCGCGCTGGGCCGCTGCGCGGGGTCCTTGCGGAGGCAGCGCTCGATGACCGTCCACAGCGGCTCCGGTACGGTGCGGGGCCGCTCGGGCTGGTCCGCCATGTGGGCGCGCAGCACCTCCAGCGCGGACTCGCCGCGGAACGGGGCGTGCCCGGTGACCAGCTCGTACATCAGCACGCCGGCGCCGTACACGTCGACCGCCGAGGTCTGCGGGCGGCCCTGCGCGGACTCCGGCGCGACGTACGCCGGGGTGCCCACGAACTCCTCGGTGCGGGTCACCCCCGGGGAGTCAGCCAGCCGGGCGATGCCGAAGTCGGTGAGCATCGGGTGCATCGTCTCGGCGCCGTCCTCGCCGGTGGCGGTGGCGAGCAGGACGTTCGCGGGCTTCAGGTCGCGGTGCACGATGCCGTCCGCGTGGCTGGCGGCCAGCGCGTCCGCGACGGCCGCGGTCAGCAGGGCGGTGCCGATCGGGCTGAACGGGCCGTTCTCCCGCAGGTAGCGGTGCAGGTCCGGGCCGTCGATCAGGTCCATGACCAGGGCGAGCAGGTCGCCCTCCACGACGAGGTCGCGGACCCGCACGATGTGCGGGTGGCGGAGCCTGAGCAGGGCGGAGCGCTCGCGCAGGAAGCGCATCACCACGTCCGGGTCCCCGGCCAGCTCCTCCTTGAGGACCTTGACCGCCACCTGCGTACCCTCGTCGTCGCGCACCCGGGCACGCCAGACGGTCCCCGTGGCGCCCCGTCCGAGCGGCTCCTCCAGGAGGTATTTGCTGCCTACCGGCCGCACGTCATGCGCTCCCTGCGTGATGGTCCTTCGTCTTCCCGGCTCCGGCCCAGCGTAGAGCCTGCCGCCCCACGGTGCCGGATTCCCTTCCAGACGCCACCCCCGCTCCCCCGGTTGCCTCCGACAGACACCCACAGCCGAACACCCACCGCAAGGGGCACCGACCCAGGGGCGCGGGGAACTGCGCGACCGGCCACCGACCGGCCCGCGGCCGGGAACCGGCAGGCACCCCCGCGGCGGGAAGCCGGCGCGCGGCCACGGGGCACCGCGAGGCGCGGAGGGGCGGTGCGGGCCCGGCACAGGGGGTGGGAGGATGCATGGGTCAAGTCGCCGCGCGGCCAAGTCCGTACCAGCCGCACGCAGTGACTCGTAGGTGTCGGGTCGCGGCCCGCCCCGCGCCGGGGGAGGACGTTCCCGGACGGGGGCGCGGGCCACGGGCGGATCAGAGCAGAAGGGACCGCGGACGAGATGCAGATCCGGCTGACCGTCCTCGGGCCGCGCGGCAGCGGCCGGGCAGCTCGCGGCTGCGACGTGCTGGTGACGGCACCCGCGGGCACCACCTTGGGCGCCGTGGCCGGCGCGCTGGCCTCGGCGGCCGGCTCGGGCCAGCCCGGGGGCCGCTCCTCCGCCGCCCCGGTCGCGCTGTACGCGGGCAGCGGACGGCTGGCCCCGACCGCGGTCCTCGGCGCCCCGCCCCTCGTGGACGGCGCGCTGATCTCCCTGCACGCCCCCGCGGAGCAGCATGGCGACCACGGCCAGTACGGCCGTTTCGGCCAGTACGGGCGGCCGCCGGCGGACCTCGCCGCGCTGCACGTGGTGGGCGGCCCCGACGCGGGCGGCGTGCACTTGCTCCAGGGCGGCCAGGCGGCGGTGGGCCGCTCCGCGGACGCGGACGTCCCCCTCGACGACCCCGACGTCTCCCGCCTGCACTGCGAGATCGCGGTGGGCTCCGACGGCGCGGTCACCGTCGCCGACCTCGGCTCGACCAACGGCACCGTGCTGTCCGGGCGCCCGGTGGGCGTCCACCCGCTGCCGTTCGCGCCCGGCGCGCTGCTGCGGATCGGCGAGTCCACGCTCAGCGTCACCCCGCCGCGCCCGGCCGCCCCCGCACCGCTGGCGACAGCCCCGGACGGCGAGGGGCACCTGCGGGTCTCCCCGCGCGGCGCGGCCGCACCGGAGAGCGCCGCGGAGCCCGACGGCGCCACCGCGTACGGCAGCGGCCCGTACACCCCCGCGGCCGCCGACCCGGACCCGGCACCGACCACGGCCCCAACCCCGACCACGGTCCCGACCCCGGGAGCGTCCGCGGGACCGTACGAGGAGACCGGCCGTGAGGGAGGCCGCGGCGCGGACGGCACCCACGGGGTGGGCCTGCGCCTCGGCACCCCGACGGAAGCTGAGTGGCCGCCGGCCGAGCCGCCCGCCGCGGACAGCTCCCGGCGCCCGACCGGCGAACGCAACCGCCGCGACCTCGACGAACCGGCGCGGGCCGGGGTCGTCGGCGCGATAGGCGCCTGGGCACGGCGGCTGGCGGGCGGCCGCCCGGCACCCGAGGACGCCGCGGCCGGCCCCCTCCCCGCCGCCGACGACCCGGCCGCCGCGGAGGCGCTGCGCGAGCGCTGGCCCGACCCGGCGGCGGTCCTGCTGACCGCGCTCGGCCCGGGCCGGCGGCTGTGGGAGCGCGGCCACGCCCACCCGGACGCGCTGACCGTACGCCTGGGCACCGCCGACCTGGCGGCACCGGACGGCGGGCTGCTGCGCGGCGCCCCGTACACCGTGGACCTGCGGGCGCCGGCCGGGTCCGCGCTGACCCTGGCCGGACCCCGGCCGCGGCTGGCCGGGCTGGCTAGGGCGGTGCTCGCACAGCTGTGCGCGCTGCACTCCCCGGCCGCGCTGGAAGTGGTGCTGGTCAGCGCGGACCGCACGCGCGGCGCGGACGAGCGCACCGAGGAGTGGTCCTGGCTGAACTGGCTGCCGCACCTGCGCCCCGCGCACGGCCAGGACTGCCGGCTGCTGCTCGCCTTCGACCGCGACCAGGCCGAGGCACGCGCCGCCGAGTTGGTGCGGCGGCTGGAGTCGGGCCCGCTCGGGCCCGGTTGGGCGACCGCTCCCCCGGCCGCGGTCTCCGCGGCGGCGGCGCGCCACGACGGCCCGTACACCCTGGTCGTCCTCGACGGCGACCCCGGCTCGCAGGCGCTGCGCGACGCGCTGGGCCGGATAGCCGTGGCCGGCCCGTCGGCCGGCGTCCATCTGCTGTGCCTCGCCGAGACCGGCGAACGCCCGCCCGTGCAGGGCGGTCTGGTGGCCCACGTCTCCGGCGACGTGGCGACCACGCTGCGCCTCCAGCCGGCCCCGGGCGCGTACGACGGCGCCGCGGCGGGTGCGGGGACGTATCCGGCGGAGCCGGTGGACGGCGTGATCGTGCTGGACGCGGTGTCCGCGGCATGGGCGGAGCACTTCGCCCGGGCGCTCGCGCCGCTGCGAGAGGCCGACGCGGGGTCGGTGGACGTGCCCTCGCGGCATGTGCTGCCGGGCGCCGTACGGCTGCTGGACGAGCTGGACCTGGCGATCGCGACGCCGGCCCGGATCGCGGCGCGGTGGGCCGAGGCGCCCGGTGCCGCGTCGGGGGCGACCGCGGTGATCGGGGCGGGGGCGGGCGGCCGGGTGGCCGTGGACCTGGTGGCCGAGGGGCCGCACCTGATGCTCGGGGGCGCCGCGGGCAGCGGCAAGACGGAGCTGCTGCGCTCGGTGGTGGCGGCGCTGGCCGCGGCCGACCGGCCGGACCGGCTGGCGCTGGTGCTGGTGGACGGGGCGGGGGCGGAGCGCGGTGAGGGGCTGGCGTCCTGCGCGGACCTGCCGCACGTCTCCACGCACCTGGTCGCGTCGGACCCGACCCGGATGCGGGAGTTCGCGCAGGCGCTGAGCGGGGAGCTGAAGCGGCGCGCGGAGGTGCTGGGGGGCGAGGACTTCGCGGCGTGGCACAGCGCCCGGGGCGCGGTGGCGGGGACGGTGCCGCACCAGGGCGGGCGCGGGTCGGGCGGGCGTACGGGCTCGGGCGCGGGAACGGGTGCGGGAACGCGTGCGGGTTCACGTTCGGGTGAGGGCGGCGGCGCGCAAGCCGTGCCCGTATCCGTACCCGCACCCGTACTGCCACGCCTGGTCGTGGTCGTGGACGACTTCGACGCGCTCGTGGCGCCGGGGCTCGGCAGTCCGGGGCGGCCGTCGGCGGGCAGCGTGGTGCGGGCCCTGGAGGCGGTGGCGCGGGACGGCGAGCGGCTCGGGGTGCACCTGGTCGCCGCGACCGGGCGGCCCGAGCGGACCGCGGGCACCGAGGCCGACGAGCGGGCCCGGCTGCGGATCGCGCTGCGGACCGCGGACCCGGAGTCGGCCGCGCTGCTGGTGCACGTGGAGGACCCGGCGGGGCTGGACGAAGCGGTGCCCGGGCGCGGTTACCTGCGGCGGCCGGGCGGCGCGGTGACGCCGTTCCAGGCCGCCCGGGTCAGCGCGCGCATCCCGCGTACGGCGACGCTGCGGCCGACCGTGGTGCCGTTGGAGTGGGAGCGGATGGGCGACCCGCCGGCGCGCCGCCAGGTGCGTGAACTCGGCAACGGGCCCACCGACTTGGCGCTGCTGGCCAGTGCGCTGCAACGCGCCGCCGAGTCGCCGGCCGACGAGTCCGGGCCGCGCGGCGCGGCGGCGTCCGCCGGTGCGGGTGCGGGTGCGTCGGGCAGCGCGGGTGCGTCGGGCGGCGCCCCGGCGGCGCTGACGAAGCCGCTCGTCTGATCGGGGCGCTGGGCCCTCGAGGGCGCCCGGCGGTCCCCGGTCGGGCCGTTCGGCGCCGCTTTGCGCCCGGACCTGACGGTCCGTCCGTTTCCGTACCGAAGGATTGAGTTCAAGATCACGGCATCGTCACAATGACCCCCGCAGGCTCCGACACGGCCTTGCGAGCGCCGTCGCGCCGGGCGTAGGACAGTCGCCAACGGGACTGAGGGGATGACGACATGCGTACCTTACGGCGCAAAAGCACCAACGACGCACGACGGAGAACGCGGGGGACCGCGCGCATCGCGCTCGCTGCGGTGACCGTGTCCGCGCTCGCGCTCACCACCGCGGCCTGCGGCGGGGGCAGCGACAAGAAGGACAGCTCCAAGAGCACGTCGTCGGCCTCCTCTTCGGGGAGCAACGGGTCCGACGGGAGCGAGTTGAACCTGCCGGACCTGCACGGGCAGAAGCTCGAGGTCGCGGCGGTGTGGACCGGTCCGGAGCAGAAGGCCTTCCAGAAGGTGCTGGACCAGTTCGACAAGCTGACCGGCGCGAAGTCCACCTTCGTACCGACCGGGGACAGCCAGTCGACCTTCCTGGGCACGAAGATCGAGGGCGGTGCCCCGCCGGACGTGGCGTTCCTCGCCCAGCCCGGCGTCCTGCACCAGTTCGCCGACAAGGGCTGGCTGAAGCCGCTCGGCGCGGGCGCACAGGCGCAGTTGAGCAAGAACTACTCCAAGGGCTGGCAGGACCTGGGCGCTTGGAAGGGCAAGCAGTACGGCGTCTACGCCAAGGTCGCCAACAAGTCGCTGATCTGGTACAACACGTCGGCCTTCAGCAACGCGGGCGCGACCGTGCCGAAGACCTGGGCGGAGTTCCTGAAGACCGCCGAGACCGTCTACGAGTCCGGCACCCCGGCGGTGTCCATCGGCGGCGCGGACGGCTGGACCCTCACCGACTGGTTCGAGAACATCTACCTCTCGCAGGCCGGTCCGGCGAAGTACGACGCGCTGACCGCGCACAAGATCAAGTGGACCGACCCGTCGGTGAAGACCGCGCTGACCACGCTCGCGCAGCTCTTCGGCAACAAGGACCTGGTCGCCGGCGGCACGTCCACCGCGCTCGCCGACGACTTCCCGAAGTCGGTGACGCAGGTGTTCAGCAGCAACCCGCCGAAGGCCGCGATGGTCTACGAGGCCGACTTCGTGGCGTCGTTCATCACCGCCAACACCAAGGCGAAGGTCGGCACGGACGCGAAGGTGTTCCCGTTCCCGGCCGTCGGCAGCGGCAAGGCGCCGGTGGTCAGCGGCGGCGACGTCGGCGTGGCGCTGAAGGACAACGCGGGCGCGCAGGCGCTGCTCACCTATGTGGCGTCCACCGACGCGGCCAAGATCTGGGCGTCCAGCGGCGGTTACCTCTCGCCGAACAAGGCGCTGCCGTTCTCGGCGTACCCGGACGCGACCGAGCGCACCATCGCCCAGGCGCTGATCGCCTCCGGTGACGACTTCCGGTTCGACATGTCGGACCAGGCTCCGGCGGCCTTCGGCGGCACCAAGGGCCAGGGCGAGTGGAAGGACCTCCAGGACTTCCTCAGCAAGCCGTCCGATGTGGCCGGCGCGCAGGCGAAGTTGGAGTCGGACGCGGCCAAGGCGTACGGGAGCTGAGGCCGGATGGCTGACGCCTCTGTGCCAGGGGCGGGCGGTCCGGTCGGGGCGGGGGGCGGCTTCGGTGCCGTCCCCCGCCCGGCCGGGCCCGACTCCGCCCAAGGACCCGGGAATTCTGTCGACGGGCCGGCCGAGGGGCCCGGTTCCGGTCGGCGCCCCGGCCGGTTCCGCAGCGTCGTGGGCACCCGCCCGTGGATCGCCGCGCTGTTCCTGTTGCCCGCGCTCGTCCTGCTGGGCGCGCTGGTGGCGTATCCGATCGGCTACACCGTCTACCGCAGTCTCTTCGACGCAAGCGGCGACTCGTTCGTCGGGCTGAAGAACTTCCGTACGGTCTTCACCGACCACGGCATCCTCACCGCGGTCCGCAACAACGCGATCTGGGTGGTGGTGGCGCCCACCGTGGCGACCGCGCTGGGCCTGGTCTTCGCGGTGCTCACCGAACGGGTGCGCTGGAGCACCGCGTTCAAGCTGGTCATCTTCATGCCGATGGCCATCTCGATGCTGGCCGCGGGCATCATCTTCCGGCTGGTCTACGAGCAGGACCCGTCGCGCGGGGTGGCGAACGCGGTGGTGGTGGCCGTGCACGACACGTTCACCAGCAACTCCGCCTACCCGGGGGCGCGGCCGCGGCCGGACAGCGACCTGAAGCCGACCGCGGGCGGGTCGTTCACCTCGACGTCCACCGCGCGCGTCGGCACGTCGGCGGACCTGCCGCTGGTCGGCATCCCGCAGACCGAACTGCCCTCCGGGGCGCGGCAGGCCAAGCCGGCGGCGCCGCAGCCCGGCCATGTCACCGGCACCGTGTGGCTGGACTTCCGGCCCGGCGGCACCGGCAAGCCCGATGTCATCGACCCGGGCGAGAAGGCGCTGTCCGGGGTGAAGGTGCAGGCGGTCAGGGACGGCAGGGTGATCGCCTCGGCGACCTCCGGAAAGGACGGCACCTACGCGCTGCCCGCGAAGGCGGCGGGCGCCCAACTGCGGTTGCCCGCCTCGAACTTCTCCGGCAAGTACAACGGCATCAACTGGCTCGGCCCGGACCTGGTCACCCCGTCGATCATCGGCTCCTACGTGTGGATGTGGGCCGGCTTCGCCATGGTGCTGATCGCGGCGGGACTTGCCGGGGTGCCGCGTGAACTGCTGGAGCAGGCCCGGGTGGACGGCGCGGGCGAGTGGCAGGTCTTCCGCCGGATCACCGTGCCGCTGCTGGCCCCCGTGCTGGTGGTGGTGATGGTGACGCTGATGATCAACGTGCTGAAGATCTTCGACCTCGTGTACATCATCGCGCCGGGCAACACCCAGTCGAACGCGAACGTGCTCGCGCTCCAGCTCTACCTGTCGTCCTTCGGCGGCGGCAACGACCTGGGCGTCGGCAGCGCGATCGGCGTGATCCTGCTGCTGCTGGTGCTGCCGGTCATGGTCTTCAACATCCGGCGGCTGCGCAGGGAGGGACGGCGATGAGCGCGGATGCGGGTATGAGTGCGGGTGCCGGTGCCGGTGCCGGCGCCGGTGCTGGCGCGGTCGCGGGGGTCGGCGCCGGTGCGGACAAGGGTGCGGGGGCCGGTACGAGTGCCGGCGCCGGTGCTGGCGCGGGGGCCGGTCAGCGCGGGATCGGGGCGCGGCTGGCCGCCGGGGCGAGCGGCGGCCTGCTCCGGCTGGTGCTGCTGGTGGTGGCGCTGTTCTGGCTGATGCCCACCGTCGGGCTGCTGCTGTCCAGTCTGCGCAGCCGGCAGGACATCGCGGCCAGCGGCTGGTGGAAGGTCTTCACCTCGCCGACCCAGCTCACGGTCACCAACTACCGCTCCTTGCTGGACAACCACGCCATCACCAGCTCGCTGTGGAACACCGTGCTGATCACCGTGCCGGCCACCGTGCTGGTCGTGGTGATCGGCTCGCTGGCCGGCTACGCCTTCGCGTGGATGGAGTTCCCCGGCCGGGACTGGTGGTTCATCGGCGTGGTGGCGATGCTCGTGGTGCCGGTGCAGGTGGCGCTGGTCCCGGTGGCGAAGCTGTTCGGGAAGATCGGGATCTTCGGCGACATCTCCGGGGTGGTGCTCTTCCACACCGCCTTCGGGCTGCCGTTCGCGATCTTCCTGCTGCGGAACTTCTTCGCGGAGATCCCCCGCGAGCTGCTGGAGGCGGCGCGGCTGGACGGCGCCGGCGAACTGCGGCTGTTCGTACGGGTGATCATGCCGCTGGGCGGCCCGGCGATCGCGTCGCTCGGCATCTTCCAGTTCCTGTGGGTGTGGAACGACATGCTGGTGGCGCTGATCTTCGCCAACAGCGACTCGCAGCCGATCACGGTCGCCCTCCAGCAGCAGGTCCGGCAGTTCAGCGACAACATCGACATCCTGGCCCCCGGCGCCTTCCTGTCGATGGTGGTCCCGCTGATCGTGTTCTTCGCGTTCCAGCGGCAGTTCGTCTCCGGTGTGATGGCCGGGGCGGTCAAGTAGCGCTGCCACGGCGCCCGTTCACCCGGCCGGTACGGCGGGTGGACGGGCGCCGCCGTGTCCGCGCCCGGCCGCCCGAGCGCCGTCATACCGCCCTTTCCGCCTCCGGCGTCACCGAAGTGCCCTGATCCGTACACGAGTTGACGACCGGACCGGTGCCGGGGCGGGCCCCCTGGGTACCATCGGGCCGTTTGGACCTATCCGAGGGGGGTGCCCGACATCGACGGCCACGACGACGGACGCACATACGGCGACGGACCCGGCTACCGCGGCAAAAACGCCCACCACGGCGGCCAGTTGCGTCCGCTGGGCCCCCAGGACCCGCGCGAGCAGGCCGGCTACCGGCTCCTCGCCCGGATCGGCGAGGGCGGCATGGGCACCGTCTACCTCTCGCACACCCGCGGCGGCCAGCCGGTCGCGCTGAAGCTGATCCGCCGCGAGTACGCCCGCGACGAGGAGTTCCGGCGCCGCTTCCAGCAGGAGGTGCGGGCCGCCCGCCAGGTGCAGGGCTACCACGTGGTGCCGGTCGTCGACCACGACACCACCGGCGACCAGCCGTGGCTGGCCACCACCTTCGTCCCCGGGCTGCCCCTGGACGAGGCGCTGTCCCGATACGGCGCGCTGCCGGTGCCCACCGTGCTCCAACTCGTCGGCTGCGCCGCGGAGGCGCTGCGCGCCGTGCACGCGGCCGGGATCATCCACCGCGACCTCAAGCCCAGCAATGTGCTGCTGGCCGCCGGCGGGCCGTGGGTGATCGACTTCGGCATCGCCCGGGCCGCGGACTCCACGCAGCTCACCCGCAGCGGCGGGCTGATCGGCACTCCGCAGTACATGTCCCCCGAGCACGCGAACGGCCACGAACTCACCCCCGCCACCGACCTGTTCTCGCTCGGCCTGATCGCCGCCGTCGCCGCCACGGGCCGCCATCCGTACGGCGAGGCGGGCGCCATCACGCTCGCCACGAAGATCGCCAACACCTCCATACGACCGCCCGACCTGTCCGGCTACCCCGACGCGCTGCGGCCGGTGCTGACCCGCTGCCTCACCGCCGACCCCGCGGTGCGCCCCTCCCCCGCGGAACTGGCCGAGCTGTGCACGCGCGCCGCCGGCCGGTCGCTGCGGGACTTCGCCGGATGGCTGCCGCAGCCGATCGCGGCCGAGATCGTACGGCGGGAGGCCGCCGCGAAGCAGCCGCCCCAGCCCGAACCCGCCCCCGGGGCCGGTTCCATCGCTGGTTCCGGGTCCGGGGCCGGGCCCACGATGCCGGACCCGCCCGGGTTCGCGCCGGCCACCGGATACCCGGCGGGGCCGCCGCCCGGGCAGCACCCGAACGCGTTCGCCCCGCCCACCGGCGCACCCGCCGGGCCGCTCCCGACCGGTTACGGCCCACCGCCTACCGAGAACGAGCCCCAGCCGATCCCCACACCCGGCGGCGGCACCCACAAGCTGCTGGTCGTCGGCGGCGGCGTGCTCGCCCTGGTCCTCGCGGTCACCCTCACCTACGCCATCACCCGCTCCACCAGCGGCGACGGCCACTCCGATGCCGGCCCCCAGCAGAGCACCCCGGCACCGGCCGCGGCCATCGGCGGCACGTCGACCGGCGGCACGCCCAGCACCGCCGCACCGACCGGCACGGACACCGCCACCGCCACCACCGGCGACGCGGCGGCCGACGGCAGCTACCAGGTGATCTTCAAGGACCGCTCACTGACCGTCCGCCCGCCCAACTCCATCGACCCCGGCCCCGACGTCGACCTCGACACCCCGCTGGTCGACCCGAAGGACAGCCTGCCCAGCAGCCAGGTCGAGCTGAGCTACAGCGACGACTACCTGACCTTCAACACGCCCACCGGCAAGTCCACCAGCGCCTCCCCCACCGACTGCCGGGAAGCCGCCGAGGCCAACCCGCTGCCGGGCCAGGTCGGCGGGCAGGACCTGGCCGGCGACGACCCGCTGATCAGGACCGGCGACCGGCTGTGCACCGTGACCAGCTCCGGGCACCTGGCGATGTGGCTGATCACCGGCACCACCCCGAGCGAGAACTACTACAAGACGCCCGTGTACACCGGCAAGCTCACCTTGTGGAAGATGCCGAGCCGGTGAGACCGCGGTCCTTCAGGGGCGGGCGCCCGCCGGTGCGGCGGGCGCCCGCCCCTTGCTCAGCACCGCTCTGTGCGGGTGGTGCTGGCGGTGCGAGTGGTGCGGGCGGTGCTCAGTGGTGGGTGCGCAGCAGCGTACGGAAGGTCCGCATCGCCACCGACAGGCTCGCCAGGTCGAACTCCTCGGAGCCCTGGATCTCCTCCAGCGTGGTCCTGGCCCGGTTGACCAGGCCGGAGTTGCGCTCCTCCCACGCCTTGTAGCGCTCCTCCGGGGTGGCGCCGGCCTCGCCCGCGCTGAGCACGTCGGCGGTGAGCGCCGCGTGCGCCGCGAACAGGTCCTCGCGGATCGCGGCCCGCGCCATCGACTGCCAGCGGTCGTCCCGCGGCAACTGGATGATCCGGTTGAGCAGTTGGGTGATGCCCAACCGGTCGGCGAGGTCGAAGTAGATCTCGGCGACGTCCAGCGGCTCCTTGCCGGCCCGGCGCGCCACGTCCACGATGTCCAGCGCCGGGAACGCCGACGAGAAGCCCGCGACCCGCGTCGCCAGTTCCTCCGGCACCCCGGCGGCCGTCAGCTCGTCGTGCAGCCCGGCGTACCACTCCCGGTCCGCCCCGCACAGCAGCTGCGGCAGCTTCGACCAGACCGCGGTGACGCCCTCCCCGAAGAACTCGATGGTCTCGGCGATCTGGAGCGGCTGCATCCGGTTGTTGAGCAGCCAGCGGGTGCCGCGCTCGACCAGCCGCCGCGAGTGCAGCCTGATCCGGGTCTGCACATCGGCCGCGACGGTGTTGTCCAGCGCCTCGACCGCGTCCCAGATCGCGTTGAGGTCGAAGATCGCCCGGGCCGCGGTGTGCGCCCGCACGATCTCCTCGGTGGTCGCGCCGATCTCCTCCCGGAACCGGTGCAGGAACGTGGTGCCGCCGGTGTTCACCGTGTCGTTGACCAGCACGGTGGTGACGATCTCGCGGTGCAGCGCGTGGTGGTCGATCTGCTGGGCGAACCGCTCCCGCAGGGCCGCCGGGAAGTACGCGTGCAGCAGGGACCGCAGATACGGGTCGTCGGGCAGATCGGTGTGGATCAGCTCGTCGGCCACCGTGATCTTCGCGTAGGCGAGGATGACGGCCATCTCCGGCTGGGTGAGGCCGGTGCCGGCCGCCGACCGCTCGCGGATCTGCCGGTCGGTGGGCAGGAACTCCAGCGCCCGGTCCAGCCGGCCCTCCCGTGCCAGGCGCCGCATGAACCGCTGGTGCGCGTGGAGCAGGCTGCTGGTCTGCGCCATGCTGTTGGCCAGCGCGACGTTCTGTGCGTAGTTGTTGCGCAGCACCAGGTTGCCGACGTCATGGGTCATCTCGGCGAGCAGCGCGTTGCGCTGCTTGACCGTCATGTCGCCGTCGGCGACGGTGCGGTTGAGCAGCACCTTGATGTTGACCTCGTGGTCGGAGGCGTCCACGCCCGCGCTGTTGTCGATCGCGTCGGTGTTGATCCGGCCGCCGCTGCCGTCGGGGCCGCCGGACCGGGCGAACTCGATCCGGCCGAGCTGGGTGAAGCCCAGGTTGCCGCCCTCGCCGACGACCTTCACGCGCAGGTCGGCGCCGTCGATCCGGATCGCGTCGTTGGCCTTGTCGCCGACGTCCGCCTGCGTCTCGGTGGACGCCTTGACGTATGTGCCGATGCCGCCGTTCCACAGCAGGTCGACCGGGGCCTTCAGGATCGCCTTCATCAGCTCGGCCGGGGTGAGCTTCGCCGCCGAGGACGCGATGCCGAGCGCGGCGCGGACGGCCGCGCTGACCGGGATCGCCTTGGCGGTGCGCGGGTAGATGCCGCCGCCGGGCGAGATCAGCGAGGAGTCGTAGTCGGCCCAGGAGGAGCGCGGCAGTTCGAACATCCGGCGCCGCTCGGCGTAGGAGGTCGCCGCGTCCGGGTCCGGGTCGAGGAAGATGTGGCGGTGGTCGAAGGCGGCCACCAGCCGGATGTGCTCCGACAGCAGCATGCCGTTGCCGAAGACGTCACCGGACATGTCGCCGATGCCGACGACGGTGAAGTCCTCTTCCTGCGTGTTGTGGCCGGTCTCCCGGAAGTGCCGCTTCACCGACTCCCAGGCGCCGGAGGAGGTGATGGCCATCTTCTTGTGGTCGTAGCCGACCGAGCCGCCCGACGCGAAGGCGTCGCCGAGCCAGAACCCGTACGAGACGGCGACCTCGTTGGCGATGTCGGAGAAGGACGCGGTGCCCTTGTCCGCCGCCACCACCAGGTAGGTGTCGTCCTCGTCGTGCCGGACCACGTCCTGCGGCGGGACCACCTCGCCGCCGACCAGGTTGTCGGTGATGTCGAGCAGCCCGGAGATGAACGTCCGGTACGAGGCGATGCCCTCGGCCATCCACGCGTCGCGGTCGGCGGCCGGGTCCGGCAGCCGCTTGCCGACGAAACCGCCCTTCGCGCCCACCGGCACGATCACCGTGTTCTTCACCATCTGGGCCTTGACCAGGCCCAGCACCTCGGTGCGGAAGTCCTCACGGCGGTCGGACCAGCGCAGCCCGCCGCGTGCGACCTTCCCGAACCGCAGGTGCACGCCCTCCACCCGGGGGCTGTAGACCCAGATCTCGAACGCCGGGCGGGGCGCGGGCAGGTCGGGCACCGCCTGCGGGTCGAACTTGATCGACAGGTAGGGGTGCGGCTTGCCGTCCGAGCCGCGCTGGAAGTAGTTGGTGCGCAGCGTGGCCTTGATCAGGGTGAGGAAGGAGCGCAGGATGCGGTCCTCGTCGAGGCTGGCGACCTGGTCGAGGGCGCCCTCCAGCTCCTCCAGGATGCCGTCGGTCAGCTCCCGGCCGGCCTTCTGGTGGTCGGGCGACAGCCGGGCCTGGAAGAGGTTGACCAGCAGCCGGGTGGTGTGGACGTTCGTGCGGAGGGTGTCCTCCATGTAGTCCTGGCTGAAGGTCGAACCGGCCTGCCGCAGGTACTTCGCGTAGGCGCGCAGCACCATCGCCTGCCGCCAGTCCAGCCCGGCGCGCAGCACCAGCGAGTTGAAGCCGTCGTTCTCGGCCCGGTCGGTCCAGGTCGCGGCGAACGCCTCCTGGAACCGCTCGCGCGCGTCGTCCCCGAGGTCGCCGAGCGCGGGGTCCAGGCGCAGCCCGAAGTCGTAGACCCAGGCCCGGGAGTTGTCGGCGCGGCGCAGCTCGTAGGGGCGCTCGTCGACGACCTCGACGCCGAGCCGCTGGAGCACCGGGAGCACCGCGGACAGCGACACCGGGGCACCGGTGCGGTAGATCTTGAAGCGGCGCTCCTCGGGGGCGGCGGAGACCGGTTCGTACAGCGAGAGGGTGAAGTCGTCCTCGGTCAGGCTCTCGATGTGCTGGAGGTCCGCGACGGCGGCCCGCGGCGCGAAGTCCGCCCGGTAGCCGTCGGGGAAGGCGTCGGCGTAGCGCCGGGCGAGTTCGGCGGCGCGTTCCTCGCCGCACTCGGCGTTGAGCGCCTCGGCAAAGCCGTCGGCCCAGGAGCGGGCGGCCGCGGCGAGCCGGTTCTCGATCCGCTCGGCGTCGGACTCGTCGAGATCGGGGAGCCGGTTGCCGGGGTCGACGCGGATCACGAAGTGCAGCCGGGAGAGCACCGACTCGGTGTTCCATGCGGTGAAGTCGACGCTGCGGCCGCCCAGTTCCTCCTGGAGGATGTGGGTCAGGCGCAGCCGCACCGCGGTGGTGTAGCGGTCGCGGGGCAGGTAGACCAGCGCGGAGTAGTACCGGCCGTACTCGTCCTGCCGCAGGTAGAGGCGGAGCTTGCGGCGCTCCTGGAGGTACAGCACGCTGGTGACGGTGGAGCGCAGCTCCTCGACGCCGGTCTGGAACAGCTCGTCGCGCGGGTAGGTCTCCAGGATCTGGAGCAGGTCGCGGCCGTCGTGGCTGCCGGCCTGGTAGCCGGAGCTCTCCAGGACCTCCTGGACCTTGCGGCGGACCACCGGCACCCGGCGGACCGACTCGGTGTAGGCACTGGAGGAGAACAGCCCGAGGAAGCGCCGCTCGCCGATCACATTGCCCTCGGCGTCGAACTTCTTGACCCCGATGTAGTCCAGGTACGACGGGCGGTGCACCGTGGAGCGGCTGTTGGCCTTGGTGAGGACCAGCAGCCGGTGCTCGCGGGCCTTCTTGCGGGCGTCGGCGGGCAGCCGGCTGAAGGACGGCGAGGCCGGGTGGCCCGGGTGCCCGGGGTGGGTGCCGTCGTCGTGCGGGTGCTGCGGGTCGGAGCGCAGGATGCCCAGGCCCGTGCCGGGCACGGCGACGAGCACGTCCTCACCGGTGCCCTCGGCGCCGTCACCGGTGTCGGTGGTGAGTTCGTACTCGCGGTAGCCGAGGAAGGTGAAGTGGTCGTCGGCGAGCCAGCGCATCAGCTCCCACGCCTCGCTGGACTCCTGCTCCGGCAGCGGTGGCGGGGCGGCGGCCAGTTCGTCGGCGATGGTCAGCGCCGCCTGCCGCATCTTCGTCCAGTCCTCGACGGACTCGCGCACGTCGGACAGCACGCGGCGCAGATCGGCGGTGATCTCCTTGATGTCGTCCCGATCGGTCTCCCGGTCGATCTCGACGTGGATCCAGGACTCCACCAGGACGTCGTGCGGCAGCGGTTCGTCCTCGGTCTGCGGGGCGTACCCGAGGACCTCGATGAGCTTGCCCGCGACGTCGCGCCGGACGTGGAACTGCGGGTGGACGACCACGTGGATGGCCCGGTTCGCCTGGGTCAGCGCGTTGGTGACCGAGTCCACCAGGAACGGCATGTCGTCGGTGACGACCTCGACCACGGTGTGGCTGCACTGCCAGCCGTTCTGCTCCACCGTGGGGGTGTGCACCCGGAGGTTGGCGGTGCCCTGCGGGCGGTTCTCCGCGAGGCGGTGGTGCGACACCGCGGCGCCGTAGACGTCGACCGGGTCGCGGTCGATCAGGTCCTCCGGCGCGCTGTGCAGGTAGTAGCGCTGGAGAAACGCGGTCAGCGCCTGCGCGTCGAGACCCTGGCCGGGCGGTCCTCCGGCCGAGCTGCTCTCACCTGCCAGAGCCGCCCGTTCGAGAAGCGCCGCCTTTGCCTCGTCCAGCTTGGTCTGCATGTCCTCTGACTCCTGTCGCGCGCCATTGCGTGACGTCGGTTGGTGGCACGACGTACCGCGACGCGGGGTTTCCGCTACGGGACGACGCTATGCCGGAAAGGTGGCTCGTCGTGCCCGTCAGCACGACATGCCCCCGGAGCACGGATCAACAGTGATCACGCCCGCCAGGCTATCGTCCCGGCCGGGGTGGCTGTCATGCGCCGTCTTCGTACAAATGCACCGCTCACCTTTGGCCCGATTGGACAGAAACCGGGTTCCCGCCCAGGTCAGCCCGTTATTCGCTCGGCGTGGGCGACGGCCTCGGCGAGGCTGTCGACCACCGGGACCCCGGCCGTCTCCAGGCTCGCACGACTGTGTGAACCGCCGGTGTACAGCACGGCGAACGCACCCACATGGGCGGCGGCCGCCGCGTCGTCCAGAGCGTCGCCGATGACCACCACGGGGCGGCCGTCGAGGCCGTCGAGCGCGGCCAGGTGCCGGGCCATCTGGGCCGACTTGCCGTCGCTCAACGCTCCGCTGCGGCCGTCGATCCGCTGGAAGCGTTCGGCGATGCCGTGCGCGGTGACGAACGGCAGCAGCTGCCGGGTGGTGGCGAGCGAGCACAGCGACTGGGTCAGGCCCGAGGTGTGGCGGGCCGCGAGCAGTTCGGCCGCCCCTTCGGCGAGGCTGCACTGCTCGGCCAGCCGCAGGTAGTGCCGGTCGAAGTTCGCGTCCATCACGGCCCACTCCTCCGCGGACGGCTGCCGGCCCAGCAGCCGTTCGTAGAAGCGCGGCACGGGAACGCAGTACAGCTCGCGGTACCGCTCGGCGGTGACCAGGGGCAGGCCGAGTTCGGCGAACGAGGCATTGGTCGCCCCGACCACCGCTTCGATGTCGTTGAAGAGGGTTCCGTTCCAGTCCCATACGAGGTGCGCGTTCACAGCACGAACGTTACTCGCGCAGGGCGACAGCCCGTTTCCGGCCTGTGGACAACTTCCGCACGGGGTCAGCCGATCAGGTGGGGAATCTCCTGTGTCGCATACCACAGCAGCTCGTGATCCTCGGCACCGTCGACGGTGAACTGTGCGTCCTGGTCCCCGGCGTCCACCGCGCCCACCGCGTCGGCCGCGGCCCGCACGTCGGATTCGGCGTCGTCGGCGTCCACATGCACCGCCGCGGCCTCGGCGAGCCGCACCACCTCGGTCAGCCGCACCTCGCCGAGCGAGGCCGGGTCCAGACCGCGGTCGGGGTCGTGGCGCACCGCGCCGTCGGCCACGTCCACCGCCACGACCACGCGCCGGCGCGGTAGTTCGGGCCGCGCGGCCAGCAGCCGCAGGGAACTCTGGGCGGCACGGGTCAGCGCCGCGTACTCCAGTTCCTCGATGTCGTCGGAGACGTACCACTCGCGCAGGCCCGGCGTGACCGCGAAGGCGTCCAGCGGCGCCGGGCCCAGCTCGCCCGCCTTGTACGCCTCGGCGAGCCCGGCGAGGGTGGTGGGAATGTAGACGCGCATGGCGTGAAGCATACGGCCGCCACCACCTTCACAGGTGAATCCGGCCCGACCGCCGGATTCACCCCGGACGGCCGCCCGGCTGCTTGCCCGCGACCGGCCCCGCCGCCTACAACCGGCCCCATCGACACCGCAAACGATCTTTGGGGAACCACCATGCGCAGCACACCCTCGAACCGCCCCGGCGCCCGCGGCACCGTCCGCCCGGGACACGCCCGCCCCGCCGTCACCCGCCAGGACGCCCGCGCGACACCGCACGCCGCTCCCCACCCGGTCGCACCACGCCCCGCGCCACCGCACCCGGGCCGCCGGCCCGCCGCGGGCACCGCACCCCCGCGCCGTACCGACCCGCGCCGCCCCGCCACCCGGCCCAGGTACGTACCCCGCGCTCTGCCACCGCACCTGTGGTTCGCCGGACGGCTGCTCGACGTCCTCACCGGCCGCCGCCCGCTGACCTCCCTGGCGGGCCGGGTCAGGGACGAGGCCTACCAGCGGCTGTGGATGCTGCACGCCGAACGCGCGGACTGGCGGCGGCGGGTCCACGGCCGCACCCCGTACGTGTGCCGCTGCCGGGTCTTCGCGACCGCGAACGGCGCGCTGGAGGTGACCGCGGTGGTCGCCCTGGACGACGACGTGATCCGGGCGATCGCCTTCCGCCTCGAGCCCGGCACCGCCGACTCAGGCCCCGGCTACGGCCGCGCCCGCTGGCGCTGCACCGACGTGGCCGCGCGCTGACCGGCGCGGCCGCGCCGCAAGGGCCTCACCCGGCGAACGGCTCGGGGCCGGACCGCTGCTGCCGGTCCGGCCCCGAGCCGGTGCTGCCCTGACGCCGCCCGCGGCGGCCCCACCGCCTACTTCTTGCGGCGGCGACCGCCCTTGGCGGCCTTGCGGCGCTCCGCGCGGGTGCTGGCCGCCTCCTCGTCACCGGACGAGCCGGCGGAGCCGCCGGAGACCGCGGCCTCCTCGAACTCGCCCTCCACGACGCCGCCCTCACCGTCGACCGACGGCGCGGAGAAGTGCAGCCGGTCGGCCCGCTTGGGCGCCTCCAGGCCCTTCGCACGGATCTCGGGCTGCTTGACCAGCGACGGCGGCGCGTCCTGCACCTCGTCCGCCACCGGCACCTCCTCGACCTGCTGCTCCACCTGGACCTCCAGGTTGAACAGGTAGCCGACGGACTCCTCCTTGATGCCGTCCATCATCGCGGTGAACATGTCGAAGCCCTCGCGCTGGTACTCCACCAGCGGGTCGCGCTGCGCCATGGCGCGCAGCCCGATGCCCTCCTGGAGGTAGTCCATCTCGTAGAGGTGCTCACGCCACTTGCGGTCCAGCACCGACAGCACCACGCGCCGCTCCAGCTCGCGCATGATGTCCTCGGTGAGCTGCTTCTCCCGCTCGGTGTACTGCTCGTGGATGTCGTCCTTGACGGACTCGGCGATGAACTCGGCAGTGATGCCCGCACGGTCGCCGGCCGCCTCCTCCAGCTCGTCCACGGTGACCTTCACCGGGTAGAGCTGCTTGAAGGCGCCCCACAGCCGGTCCAGGTCCCAGTCCTCGGCGAAGCCCTCGCGCGTCTCGGCGTCGATGTACGCGTCGATGGTGTCGTCCATGAAGTGCTGGACCTGCTCCTGCAGGTCCTCGCCCTCCAGGACGCGGCGGCGCTCGCCGTAGATCACCTCGCGCTGGCGGTTGAGCACCTCGTCGTACTTCAGGACGTTCTTGCGGATCTCGAAGTTCTGCTGCTCGACCTGCGACTGGGCGGACGCGATGGCCCGGGTGACCATCTTGTTCTCGATCGGCACGTCGTCGGGCACGTTGGCCATCGACATCACGCGCTCGACCATCTGCGCCTTGAACAGCCGCATCAGGTCGTCGCCGAGCGACAGGTAGAACCGGGACTCGCCCGGGTCGCCCTGACGGCCGGAGCGCCCGCGCAGCTGGTTGTCGATACGGCGCGACTCATGCCGCTCGGTGCCCAGCACATAGAGCCCGCCGAGGTCCTTGACCTCCTCGAACTCGGCCTTGACCGCCTCCTCGGCGCGCTCCAGCGCCTCCGGCAGGGCCGCGGCCCACTCCTCGACGTGCTCGACCGGGTCCAGGCCGCGCTGGCGCAGCTCCGCCTCGGCCAGGTCGTCGGGGTTGCCGCCGAGCTTGATGTCAGTGCCGCGGCCGGCCATGTTGGTGGCCACGGTGACCGCGCCCTTGCGCCCGGCCTGGGCGACGATCGTCGCCTCCCGGTCGTGCTGCTTGGCGTTGAGCACCTCGTGCGGGATGCCGCGCTTGGACAGCTGCGCGGACAGGTACTCGGACTTCTCGACGGAGACGGTGCCGACCAGCACCGGCTGGCCCTTCTCGTGCTTCTCGACGATGTCCTCCACGACGGCGGCGAACTTCGCCTCCTCCGTGCGGTAGATCAGGTCCGGCTTGTCGTCGCGCTGCACCGGGCGGTGGGTCGGGATCGGCACGACGCCCAGCTTGTAGATCTGGTGGAACTCGGCGGCCTCGGTCATCGCCGTACCGGTCATGCCGCTCAGCTTGTCGTACAGGCGGAAGAAGTTCTGGAGGGTGATCGTGGCGAGCGTCTGGTTCTCGTCCTTGATGTCCACCCCTTCCTTCGCCTCGATCGCCTGGTGCATGCCCTCGTTGTAGCGGCGGCCGGCGAGGATACGGCCGGTGTGCTCGTCGACGATCATGACCTCGCCGTCGATGACGACGTAGTCCTTGTCGTTCTTGTAGAGCTCCTTGGCCTTGATGGCGTTGTTCAGGTAGCCGACGAGCGGGGTGTTCACCGACTCGTAGAGGTTGTCGATGCCCAGCCAGTCCTCGACCTTGCCGACCCCGGACTCGTGGATGGCGACGGTGCGCTTCTTCTCGTCCACGTCGTAGTCGCCGGTCTCCTCCTTGCCGAGGCTGCCGGCCTCGCCGCGGTTGAGCCTGCGCACCAGCCGGGCGAAGTCGCTGTACCACTTCGTGGCCTGGTCGGCCGGGCCGGAGATGATCAGCGGGGTACGGGCCTCGTCCACCAGGATCGAGTCGACCTCGTCGACGATCGCGAAGTTGTGGCCGCGCTGGACCAGTTCCTCCTTCGACCAGGCCATGTTGTCGCGCAGGTAGTCGAAGCCGAACTCGTTGTTGGTGCCGTAGGTGATGTCGCAGCTGTACTGCTCGCGGCGCTCCGCCGGCGTCATGTTCGCCAGGATGCAGCCCACGTTCAGGCCGAGGAACTTGTGCACCCGGCCCATCCACTCCGAGTCGCGCTCGGCCAGGTAGTCGTTGACCGTGATCAGGTGGACGCCCTTGCCGGAGATCGCGTTGAGGTACGCGGGCAGGGTGCCCACCAGGGTCTTGCCCTCACCGGTGCGCATCTCGGCGACGTAACCGAGGTGCAGGGCCGCGCCGCCCATGATCTGCACGTCGTAGTGGCGCTGGCCGAGTACGCGCTTGGCCGCCTCCCGCACCGCGGCGAACGCCTCGGGCATCAGGTCGTCCAGCGACTCCCCGTCCTCGTGGCGCTGCTTGAATTCGTCGGTCAGTGCCCGCAACTCGGCGTCGGTGAGCTCGACGAAGTCCTCTTCGATGGAATTGACCTGGTCCGCGATGCGGTGCAGCTTGCGCAGGATCTTGCCTTCACCTGCACGCATGATCTTGCTGATGACGGACACGTAGGCTGACTCCTTGCCGGTCGGGCCGGGCGCGAATTCCCGCGCGGGGCACAGCGCGGGTCCTGGTCTGCCTGGCCCTGCTGCAACGGCCATCGTAAGCGAGGACACCAGCGGGCCGGGAGGCCCGGCGGCGGCAAAACGGTTTTCCCCCGGTCCCGGGGGTCCGCGATACTCGGCCGCAGTCCTCCCGCCGCCCGATATGCGGCCGTACGCGGTGCCCGGCTCCGCGCCGGAAAGCCCGCAGGAAAGGTGCGCACGCCCGTATGGAAACACCTGTTCTCACCACAAAGCGGCTCGTGCTGCGCGCACTGGAGCCCCGTGACGGCGACGCCCTGTACGCCGCCTGTCAGGACCCTGAGATCTCCCGGTGGACAACCGTTCCCGCGCCGTATCCGCGCGGGCACGCCGACCACTTCATCGACGTGGTGTGCGCGGACGGCTGGCGCGACGACACCATGTACAACTTCGGCGTCTTCACGCGGGACGACGGCACCCTGGTCAGCTCGATGGGCCTGGTACGCCTCCAGCGCCTGGCCGCCCCGCAGCGCACGG
This sequence comes from Streptomyces sp. CA2R106, assembly GCF_037034245.1. NCBI lineage: Bacteria > Bacillati > Actinomycetota > Actinomycetes > Kitasatosporales > Streptomycetaceae > Streptomyces > Streptomyces sp. CA2R106. Next base: position 11,551 of record NZ_JBAGKC010000009.1, on the reverse strand, counting down.
CCGAACTGGGCTACTGGACGGCCCGGGACCAGCGCGGCAAGGGCTACACCGTGGAGGCGGCACGGGCGGTGTGCTCCTGGGCGTTCGAGGCCCTGGGCGTCGAACGCGTGGAGTGGTTCGCCGAGGCCGGCAACGAGGCGTCCCGCGCGGTCGCGCTGAAGCTGGGCTTCGTGATGGAGGGCACCGTACGGGCCATGGTCGTCCGCGACGGCACCCGGCGCGACGCCTGGAGCGGCTCGCTGCTCCCCTCGGACTGGTCCCTCCCCTCCCAGGCGCAGTACCTGCCGTACGGCGGCTGACGGCGGCCAGCGGCTGACGGCGGCGGCTGACAGCAGGTGGCGACAGTGCGGCGGCGCCGCGGAACGAAGTCGCCGGAACGAGTGAACCCGCCGGCCACGGCCGACTGTCAGTGCCCGGTTCTACGCTGGCCGTCATGACTCTCCTGCCGTCGCCCGAGTACACGCTGTCCGCCGACGAAGCCCGCAGGATCGCCCTTCGGGCGCAGGGCTTCCTGGGTGCGCCGGACCGGCGGGCGGGCACCCGGGGCGTGCTGCGGTCGCTCGGCGCGGTCCAGCTCGACACCATCTCGGTGCTCGCCCGGTCGCACGAGCTGATCCCGTACGCCCGCCTGGGCGCGGTCGGCCGCGACACGGTGGAGGCGGCGTACTGGTCCGACGGCCACGCCTTCGAGTACTGGTCGCACGCCGCCTGCATCCTGCCGATCGAGGAGTGGCCGCACTTCGCCTTCCGGCGGCGCGCCCGCCGGGCCCGCGGCCACCGCTGGCACGTCCTGGAGGACGCCGAGCGCTCCTGCGCGGCCGTGCTGGACCGGCTGAAGGTCGACGGCCCACTGACCTCCACCGACCTGGGCGGCGCGAAGAACGGCGGCCCGTGGTGGGACTGGTCCGAGACGAAGATCGCCGTGGAGTGGCTGCTCGACACCGGCGACGTGGTCTGCACGCAGCGCCGCGGCTGGAAGCGCGTCTACGACCTGGCCGAGCGCGCCGTCCCGGACACCCTGCTGCACGACGACCTCGACGACACCGAGTGCGTACGGCGCCTGGTCGCGCAGGCGGGCACGGCCATGGGGGTCGCCACCCGGGCGGACCTGGCCGACTACCACCGCCTCAAGGGCGAGCAGGTCGCGGCGGTGCTGGACGCCACCGGGCTGATCCCGGTCGAGGTCGAGGGCTGGGGCAAGCCCGCCTGGGCCGACCCGGCCGCGCTCGCCACCGCGCCGCGCGGCCGGCACCGCACCACGCTGCTGTCGCCCTTCGACTCCCTGATCTGGGACCGCCCCCGTACCGAGCGGATCTTCGGCTTCACCCACCGCCTGGAGGCGTACACCCCGAAGCCGAAGCGGGTCCACGGCTACTTCGCGATGCCCCTGCTGGCCGGCGGCCGGCTGGTGGGCCGGGTCGACCCCGCGCGGGAAGGCAGGACCCTGGTCGCCCGGCAGGTCACCCTCGACGGTCCCAAAGCCGTCCAGCCCGCGGCCGACGCCCTCACCGAGGCCGCCGGCTGGGTCGGCTGCACCCAGGTCCGCGCCGAACGCGTCCTGCCCGAGTCGCTCCGTGCGCCCCTGACCGCCGCCCTCGCCCACACCACCGGCTGAGGGCCGGGGCGGGGCCGGGAACTAGCGGATCTCCAGGATCTTCTCCCGCATCGCGTAGACCACGGCCTCCATGCGGGAGTGGAGCTGGAGCTTCTCCAGGATGTTGCGGACGTGGTTCTTCACCGTGTTCTCGCTGATGAACAGTTCCTTGGCGATGTCTCGGTTGTTCAAGCCGGTGGCCACCAGCTTGAGCACCTCCAGCTCGCGGTCGGTGAGCTTGGGCGCCGGCACCAAGCGCTTCTCGTCCGTCCGCTGGATCATCGACTTGAACTCGGTCAGCAACTTCGACGCCATCGACGGGCTGATCTGCGACTGGCCGTCGGCGACCGCCCTGATCGCGGTCGCCACCTCGTCGGTGGAGATCTCCTTGAGCAGGTAGCCCGTCGCGCCGGCCTTGATCGCCTCGTAGAGGTCGGCTTCCTCATCGCTTATCGTCAACATGATGATCTTGGCGCTGGGCGCGACTTCCTTGATCGAGGTGCACGCCTCGATCCCCCCGCGCCGCGGCATCCTGACGTCCATCAGCACGATGTCCGGCAGCAGGTCGGCGGCCTTTTCCACGGCCTCGGCGCCGTCCCCGGCCTCCCCGATGACCTGGATGTCCTCCTCCTGCGCGAGCACGATCTCCAGGCCCCGCCGGAACAGCGCGTGGTCGTCGACGACGAGAACCCGAATCGGCTCCGCACGCGGCGGACCGGACTGTTCCCCGTACAGCACCGGGCGCCCTTCACCGGGCGCCCCGTGCTCGAAGTCCGGCATCAATTCCTCCCCCTCAGACCAGAGTTGACCACTGGTCCAGCATTTCACGTCCTGGCGCGCCGACGCCCCCGGCGCGAAGCCGGGGGCATGCGGCGCTCCTTTTCCCACGGACCCCAACGGGTCCGGCCGAAAGCTCAGGCGCCGTGGTTGAGCGCGTCACCGGCGCCCGCCGGCGATCCGGCCCCCGACTCGTCCGTGTTGAGGTGGATCACGCCGTAGTCATAGCCCTGCCGCCGGTAGACCACGCTCGGCTGCTTGGACTCGCTGTCGACGAACAGATAGAAGTCGTGCCCGACCAACTCCATCTCGTAGAGCGCCTGGTCCAGGGCCATGGGCGCCGCGGCGTGGGTCTTCTCCCGGACCACGAGCGGACCCTCGCCGTGGACCTCCAGCGACGCGACCATGGTGGTGGTCGCCGCGCCGTCGGCCTCCTGGTCGGCCACGAGCGTGCCGTCCCCGTTGATCCGAGCGGCGCCCGGCACCGTGTCACCCACTTCGGCGGCCGGAATACGGCCGTTGCCCCGGCGGGTGTGCCGCTTGCTGGCGGCCTTCCGCAGCCGCGCCTCCAGCTTCGTCACCGCCACGTCCAGCGCGGCGTACGGGTCCGCCGCCGCTGCCTCCGCGCGCACCACGGGCCCGCGGGTGTTCAGCGTGATCTCCACCCGGTCGCTGTGCTCCGCCTGGCGGGGGTTGAGCTCCTTGGACACCTCGACGTCGAGGCTGATCACCTTGCCGTCGAGCTTCTGGATCTTGTCCAGTTTCTCGGCCACGTGCTTCCGGAACCTCTCGGGCACCTCGGTCTTGCGGCCTTTGACGACGATGTCCACGCAGAACTCCGTTCCGGACCGCCCCCGTGACCAGGGGCAATCCCTCTCCCTGAGGCCGGCGCGGGTGCCAGTCCCGGCCGGCGCTGCGTTAGCTGCCGCTTCGCCGTCCGGGCAGTTCCGGATACCGCGAAGCTGCGGCTTTCACCTCCTCCTGCCCCACCGGGAAGATCAACACCCCCGGTGTTCGCTTCCTTCTCCCCCGAACATAGTCCCGGAGTGCGCTCCTCGGCATCCTCAGCACGGCCATACCTCCGTTCGGGTGAATATCAAGGGCAACCACCTGCGCCGATGCGTAAATCAGTCGTTCGGAGAATCGTGCGGTCCGGCAACCACGGCGGCACCCACGACCCGGCCGCCGGCCGCGGCCAGCGCCCCCGCGGCCACCGCGAGTGACGCGCCGGTCGTCATGAGGTCGTCGACCAGCACCACGGGAGCCGCGGCCAGCAGCGGCACGGCACTTCCCACGGCCGCTATCGCGCCCGACAGGTTCGCCAACCTCCCGTCCGCACCCAGTTCGGCCTGGTCGGCCACCGGCCTCCGCTGCCGGAGCGCGGCAGCCGCCCGAGCCGGCACACCCCGCCGCCGCAGCTCCCGGGCCGCCGCGCGGGCGATCCGGGCCGTGGCGTCGTGTCCCCGCTGGGCGACCGCGCGGCGGGCCGAGGGCACAGGCACCACAAGCAGCAGCGGCAGGGGCCGTGGCGCCGACCACGGTGCCGCCGGTACCAGTGGCCCGGCGGCGTCCCGCAGGGCGGTACGGGGCGCCTCCAGGCCGCTGGCGGCCGGTCGCGGGCCGGAGCGGGACCCGTGACCGGAGCCGGCTGCCGATGGAACCCGTCCGGGCGGATTCCAGCAGTGGCCGACCGCATGCGGGGCGGCGGCGCCGGGCAGGGCGCCGGTGGCAGCGGTCGCCCGGACGACCGCTCCCGCCAGCGCCGCACCCAGCGGCCGAGCGAGGCCCAGGGCGCCCCGCTCCTTGTGCGCGAGGACGACGGCCCGCACCTCGTCCCCGTACCTGCCGGCCGCGTAGACCGGCGGCAGCCCTGGTGGTTCGGGTGACGGACGCACGCGCCGTGCCGTGGCCGCTCCGCCCAGCAACCCCTGGCACCGCCCGCACAGCTCCGTCCGCGGGCTCCCGCAGCCCGCGCAGTCCACCGGGAGGACCAACCCGGCGATCTCCCTCCACCAGCCCCGCATGACTCAACTCTGCGCCTTGCGGCACGCCCGCGGCCAGTCACTCGTTCGTGGCTGTGGACAACTGGTCGCCGCAGGTCAGCCGGGGTAGACGGGGTCGCTGCCCTTCGGTGAGACCTGCTTCCAGTTCGCATCCGTCGGCAGCTCGTAGACCCTGCCGTTGTACGAGGCCAGCAGCGGCGACGCGGCGTTCTCCGAGGACGCGACGGACGTGGCCTCGCTGACGCCCTGGAGCGCGGACCCGGCCGAGCCGTCCGAGCTGATGTACTCGATCTGCTGGGCACCGCCCGGCTCGGTGTCGAGCACCACGAGCTTGCTGGCACCCGCCCACGACACGGACGTCATGTTCTCCCCCGACGGCGTCAGGGGCCGCAGGCTGTTCACCGCGAACTGCGGGTGCTGCGTGGTGCCCTCCCGGACGATCCGGCCGAGCATCAGGCGGGTCTGGCTGCCCTGCTGCACCACCAGGGCGATCCGCACCCCGTCCGAGGCCACCCGGAGCGACTGGATACGCCCGTCGAGATCGGGCACGGGCACCTCGATCGGTGTGCCGGTGCCATGGGGCAGCACCAGCAGCTTCGGCGAGTCGGGGTCGCGGTCGGCCACCCACAGGTCGTCGAACCCGTCCCAACTCGGCGCGCTCAGCCCGTCCTTGACGTTGCTGGTCACCACCGCCTTGCCGAATGCCTGCCCGGTGACCAGCGAACCGACCACCAGATCGCGGCCGTCGGAACGCACCCCCGCGGCCACCTCCTGGTCCCTGCGCACCGCCACCGAGTCCAGATACGCCTTGCTGGAGCCGAACGGTCCCGGCACCGGAGTCGCCTTCGGGGTGCTGCCCTTGCCATCGTCGGTCAACTCCAGCAGCCGGTGCTGACTGTCCGCCTCGATGAAGTACGGCCGCGGGCTGGAACCGACCAGGTTCTCCGGGCCGTAGCCGAGCGCCTCACTGCTGTGCAGCACACACGCGGTGGACCCGTCCGCGTGGTCCACCTCGGCCGACGCCAACTGGGCGGACGCCTGCGCCTGGACAGTCGCGAACAGCTGCGCGGCCAGTTGCGTGCAGCGCTGCCCGTGCAGTTTGTCGGCGGCGCTGCCCAGCCGGACCTGGAGCCGCTGCGAGTCGTCCACCGAGACCCCGTGATCAGGTCCGTTGTCCTCCAGCCGCGTCCCGGCCGGCGTCGCCGTCGTCACCACATGGGACAGCCAGTCGGTGGGCCCGCCCAGCAGCGCCGAGACGGTCGACACCAGCGGGTCGTTCTGGATGCGCAGATACACCGGGTCGGCCACCAGCGTCGCGTTGCTGCTCCCGCCCGCCGGGTGCTCGTCCGGTCCGAGCCGCGCGAAGTAGTACATGTTCACGGAGTGGTATATCCGCTGGAAGTCCAGGTCGGACAGGACCAGGCCGTTCGCGAGGCCGTCGATCCGCCACTGGTTGTCCTCCTTCACCAGGTGGAACGACGTGCTGAACGTGCCGTGGTCCGGCTCGTAGGCGTGCTTGGCGTCCACCACCGCCGACTTCGTCGCCGACAGCGTGACCGTGGTGTAGCCCTCCTTGCGGCCGGTGCCGCCCACCTCGCGCGGGGCAAGCTCGCCGGAGAACACCGTGATCCCGGTGTCCGGCTTCCAGCGCTTCTTCTCCTGCTTCGACAGGTAGCTCTTGGCGGTGACGAAATCCGACTCGCTGCTGGTGGTCGCCTCCAGGAAGCCGTTGACGATGTCGGACGCGCTCTCACCTGGGCTCGGCCCGATGCCGAAGACCCGCACCTGCGAGTCCGAGTCCGCGCGCTGGCCCTCGCTGACCTTGCGCACCTCGCCGCTGCTGGGCATCGAGGCGCAGCCGGCCAGCAGCAGCACGGCGAACAACGGCAGCAGCGCGTGCCGCACCAGCCGAAGGCGGCCGCCCCCCTTCGCACCCATCAGATGTCGTCCTCCCGCGTGTTGTCCCTACGCTCCACCACCCGTGCCCCACTGCCCGGGAGCGCCGCCGGGTCCGCCGTCGGCGGCCGGGACGGCGCCTTCGGCACCAGCGGCATGGACGGCAGCTGCGGCCCGCGCGCACCGGCCTGGCGCAGCGCCGCGTCGCCGGAGGCAGCGCCGGGCGCTCCGGTCCGGGGCACCGGCACCCCGGGCCTGGCCGACAGCCCCGCGGAGTTCAGCCCGCGGTTGCGGCGCGAGTCGTCCGGCTCCAAGGGGATCGGCGAACCGCGCAGGCTGTCCCCCGCGGTGCGCGGAAGCGTCATACGGAACTGCGAACCGCCACCCGGCTCGCCCCACGCTTGGAGCCAGCCGCCGTGCAGCCGGGCGTCCTCCACCGCGATGGACAGGCCCAGCCCGGTGCCGCCGGTGGTACGCGCACGCGCCGGATCGGCCCGCCAGAAGCGGTTGAAGACCCGGGTCGCCTCACCCGGCTTCAGGCCCACGCCGTAGTCCCGCACCGCCACCGCGACGGCACCGTCGGCCGTCGCCAACCGCACCACCACGTCACGGCCCTCGCCGTGCTCGATCGCGTTGACCACCAGGTTGCGCAGCACACGCTCCACCCGGCGGGCGTCAGCCTCCGCTATCACCGGCTGCGTGTCACCCCGGACGATCACCCGGGTGCCCTTGCGCTCGGCCAGCGGCTCGGCCGCGTCGACGACCTGGCGCACCACGTCCCGCAGGTCTATCGGCTCGGCGGCGAGATCCGCGGCCCCGGCGTCGAACCTACTGATCTCCAGCAGGTCCGACAGCAGCGACTCGAAGCGGTCCAACTGGTTCTGCAGCAACTCGGCGGAGCGGGCCGTGACCGGGTCGAAGTCCGTCCGCGCGTCGTGGATCACGTCGGCGGCCATCCGCACCGTCGTCAGCGGCGTCCGCAGCTCGTGCGACACGTCGGAGACGAAGCGGCGCTGCATCCGCGACAGCTCCTCCAGCTGCTGGATCTTGACCTGGAGGTTCTGCGCCATCTTGTTGAAGGACTCGCCGAGCCGGGCGATGTCGTCCTCCCCCGTGACCTGCATCCGCTCCTGGAGCCGCCCGGCCGCCAACCGCTCGGCGATCCCGGCCGCCATCCGCACCGGCGTGACCACCTGCCGTGTCACCAGCCAGGCGATCGCACCGAGCAGCACCACGACGAATATGCCCGCGGTCGCCAGCGTCCCCTTGACCAGCCCGAGGGTCTTCTCCTCCTGGTCGAACGGGAACAGGTAATACAGCTGGTAGGTGCTTCCGTTGATGTCCGTCAGCCGCTTGCCGACGGCGAGCGCCGGACGCGGCTTGTGACCGTCGTCGGTCTTGACCATCGTGTACTGCTTGAGCGCGCCGGGATGACTCTGCACCGCGTCGCTCAACGACTTCGGGATGCTCTCCTCCGGCAGGATGCTGCCGGAACCGCGCGGCCCGCGCACACTGCCGGGGCTGCCCCCGGCGAAGGGCGGGTCGTCGCCCCGCCCGGGACTGAGCGCGACGATCCAGTACACGCCCTTGCCGCCGCTGGCGAACTGCTCGACCAGGCTGTTCAGCCATGTCCCCGAATCGACGCGCCCCTGGGCGGAGCCCGAACCGGACGACTGCTGGGTCTGGCTGCCCTTGTCCGCCATGTCCTGCGCGATGGAAAAGCCGCCGGTCGCCTGATTGGTGGCCGCCTTCTCCTTCGCGTCCAGCAGGCCGTTCTGCACCTGCCCGATGACCACGAAGCCGAGCAGCAGCACCACGCCCACCGACATCAGCAACGTGAAAGCGACCACGCGCAGCTGAAGATTGCGCCGCCACAGCCGGACCGCCGGCTGCACCGGGCGCCGCGCCCAGCGCACGAACGACCGGATCACCGGCAGCAGCCCCTGCATGGGGTCTGCCAGCCGGCTCTCCAGACGCTCACGCTCATACGACGCCCACATGTCAGCCAGGTCCCGCCTTGTAGCCGACACCGCGGACGGTCACGACGATCTCCGGGCGCTCGGGGTCCTGCTCCACCTTCGACCGCAGCCGCTGCACGTGCACATTCACCAGACGCGTGTCAGCGGCGTGGCGGTAGCCCCAGACCTGCTCCAGCAGCACCTCACGCGTGAAGACCTGCCACGGCTTGCGGGCCAACGCGACCAGCAGATCGAACTCCAACGGCGTCAGCGCGATCGGCTGGCCGCCGCGCTTCACCGAGTGTCCGGCGACATCGATCAGCAGGTCGCCGATCGCAAGCTGCTCAGGAGTCGGCTCCTCGGCACGGCGCAACCGCGCCCGCACCCGCGCCACCAGCTCCTTGGGCTTGAACGGCTTGATCACGTAGTCGTCCGCCCCGGACTCCAGGCCGACCACCACATCCACCGTGTCGCTCTTCGCGGTGAGCATCACGATCGGCACGCCGGACTCCGCGCGGATCTGCCGGCACACATCAATGCCGTCCCTGCCGGGCAGCATCAGATCCAGGAGCACCAGATCCGGCTTGGCCTCCCGGAAAGCAGCGAGAGCCTTGTCGCCGTCAGCGCAGAACGACGGCTCGAAACCCTCTCCGCGCAGCACGATGCCAAGCATCTCTGACAGCGCGGTGTCGTCATCGACGACCAGGACTCGTCCCTTCATACCGACCATCATCCCATTTGCATATCGATACCGGTGACCTTTGGTGATCGAGGTCACGCTACGCAACCATTCTCCACGGTTGCGCGCAGTTGCGCTGTCCCCCTGTGACAGCCTGTGGACAACTTGCGCCACGGCTGTGCGGCGACCCTACCGGCAGACGGCCGCCAGCGTCTCGGCCGTCACCGGCGAGACCACTCCGTTCTCCGTCACGATCGCCGTGATCAGCTCCGGCGGTGTCACGTCGAACGCCGGGTTGTACGCCTGGGTACCCAGCGGGGAGGGCGCGAGGTCGGTCACTTCCGCGCCGGACCGCTGCTCGACCTCGATCGACGCGCCGTCCGGCGTCTCCAGGTCGATCGTCGTCGTCGGCGCCACCACGATGAACGGCACATGGTGGTAGCGCGCCAGCACCGACAGCGGATAGGTACCCACCTTGTTCGCCGTCGCCCCGTCCGCCGCGATCCGGTCCGCGCCCACCAGCACCGCGTCGACCTCGCCGGCGGTGAAGAGCGAACCCGCCGCATTGTCGGTGAGCAGGGTGTACGGCGCCCCGGCCCGCGCCGCCTCATAGGCCGTCAACCGCGCACCCTGGAGCAGCGGCCGCGTCTCGTCGACCCACAGCCGCCGCAGCTCGCCGGCCCGGTGCGCGGCCAGCACCACACCGAGCGCGGTGCCCTGCCCACCCGACACCAAAGCGCCCGTGTTGCAGTGGGTCAGCACCCGGTACCCCCCGCCGGGCAGCAACTCCGCCAGCAACTGCATGCCGTGCCCTGCCATGGCGGCGCTCGCCTCCGCGTCCTCCGCGTGCAGCGCCCGCGCCTCGGCCAGGGCGGCAGCCGCCGCATGCGCCGGGTCGGCCCTCCGGTACGCCGCCAGCGCCCGCCGCACTCCATACCCCAGATTGACCGCGGTCGGACGTGCCTGCGCGAGCAGTTCGGCCGCGTCCTCCACGTCATAGCCGCGCGCGGCCGCCAACGCGACACCGTACGCGCCCGCCAAGCCCAGCACAGGCGCTCCGCGCACAGCGAGGGAGCGGATCGCGGCCACCAGTCCCTGCACGTCTGTGCAGGCCAACTCCACTTCCTCCTGCGGGAGTCGGGTCTGGTCGAGGAGTATCAGCACCGGTCCCTCAGGCGGCTCCTCCCACCGCAACGCCGGAATAAAGCCGTTCTCAGGTCGCGTGATGTGATCACCCATGTCGCTCAGTGTGCCCTGTCAGATCGCGCCCACGTCAGCCCATGGCACGATGGCAGTTTGAACCAGCCGAGCAACACGAAGAGGTGCAGCCCCCGATGACCAACTCTCCGGGCCCCACGACGCCCGGACCCTCCGACTCCCCCGAGCCGGACGGCGGCACCCCTCCCGACCCCGCCCCGTCTCCCGGCTGGTCCACGCAACAGCCGCCGGCCGACACCTCCGGATGGGCCCGCTGGACGCCACCGCAAGGAGAGCGCGCTCCGCGGGCCCCGTCTCAGGGCGGACCGCGCTGGGGCGCACCCCCCGCACCCAACGGAACACAGCAGCCTCCCAACGGGTGGCAGCAGCAAGGTCCTTGGAACCGCCCGGCCGCACCCCAGCCCGGTGTCATCCCGCTGCGGCCCCTCGACATCGGCGAGATCATCGGCGGGTCCGTCACAACGCTCCGGCGCCACTGGCGAGCCATCCTCGGCATCACCCTGACCGTCGCGGTCATCACCCAGGCCATCGCCGTCGTGGTCCAGGGCCTCTTCACCGACGACACCAGCCTCAAGAAGCTCGAGGACAGCGACAACCCGAGCGCGCACGACATCCTGCACGCCCTGCGGGACGCCTATGCCGGCCTCGGGCTCACCGTGGTCGTCGCCGCGCTCGGTGTACTCACCGCAACGGCCATGCTGGCTCTGGTCACCAGCCGCGCGGTCCTGGGCCGCCCGGTGACGGTCGGCGAGGCATGGCAGGAGGCCCGAGCACGGGCCGGACGGCTCGTGGGTCTGTCGCTCCTGCTCGTCCTCCTCTATATCGCGGTGCTGGCCGTCGGCATCCTGCCGGGTATTCTCGTCGCCGCGGCCGGCGCTTCGGACGGCGGCGCCGCCCTCGCCGTCCTCGGCGCCTGCGCCAGCTTGGTGGTGCTGGTCTGGCTCTGGATTCTGCTGATCCTCTCCCCGACAGCCCTCATGCTGGAGAACCAGAGCGTCGTGGGCGCGATCAAGCGGTCCGCGAAACTCGTCAGGGGCGCCTGGTGGCGCGTCCTCGGGATCGAGCTGCTGACGGTTCTGATCACCTACATCGCTTCGGCCATCATCGATCTGCCGTTCACAGCGCTGTCCTCTTCCGCCACGAACGAGTCCTTCTCGTCCTTCTACAACTCCGGCAGCACTCCGGGGTGGACTTTCCTCATCGTCAACGGCATCGGCGCTGTCATCGGCTCCACGCTCACCCTGCCGATCAGCTCCGGCACGGTGACGCTGCTCTATATCGACCAGCGCATCCGCCGTGAGTCGCTGGACATCGAACTGGCCCAGGCTGCCGAGAAGTGAGCGTGCCCAGCCGCAAGGCTGGGCACCTCCGAAGGCCAACGCCAAAAGCCTCGGCCCCCGGTCAAAACCGGGGGCCGAGGCTGAAT